>JAGWSV010000333.1 GCA_028869315.1 Rhodospirillales bacterium | reverse complement strand
GGAAACCGGTCGTCACCGATCCGGAACAGCCGTCGCGCGCGCTCGGTCTGCGGCCCCCAGTAGCGGGCGGCGTCGATCTCGATGCTGCCGAGGCTGTCGGTTTCGGTGCGGGTCGCGGTCATGCGGGGCCTTCACGGGCGGGACCTGCCCGGGACGTCGGGGGGGCGGAGGATAAATGGGTCCGGCCGTCGCGGGCTCAACCGTGGCGGCGCGATGGCCGGCGACGGAAGACGCGTGCACGGCCGGTGATGACGTGTGGCAGGGCGGCACGGGCGTGCCCGGCGCCGCCGCAAGCGGTGGCGCAATCGTGATGCCCGCGCCGGGACGCGGCGCGAGGCGGACCCGTGCCGGTGTTGGCGCCGCCATTGGGGGAAGCGGCGGCTTTCCGGTGCCGACCGGCCGGCGGGGCGGCTCCTGTCCACCCGATGGCGGGCGCCGCGCGCGAGGCCGGGACAGGACCCGATCCGCCGCCGGTGTGACGCGGGCAGCCGATCGGCCCATGGTTGCGGTGCGGTGCAGGCCGGACAAATTTCTGCCGCCTTGCGGCCGCATCGTTCACACCCGTGCGGCGCCCGGTGCGGCGGATGTCAAGGAGAGAACGCGCGTGAAACGCCTGCTCCACGTTGCCCTGGCCATGTCGCTGCTGGGGTCCACCGCCGCGCTGTCGCAGCCCTACCAGCAGGGCCGACAGCAGGATCAAAGGCAGGGCCGTAACGATCGCGGCCCCGGCGACCACGGCTACAGCGATCACGGCCCCGGCGATCACGGCTACAGCGATCACGGCCCTGGCGACCATGGCCCCGGCGACCATGGCCGCGCCGATCGCGGCCATGGCGAGTACGGCCGGGAGGACCACGGCTCCCGCCAGTACGGTTCCCCGCCGCGCGAAGCCATGCGCCACCATGGGGACTGGCATCGCGGCGATCGCTTCGAAGGTCATCGCTACGAACTGGACTGGCGTCGCCATCACCTCCGTCCGCCGCCGCGCGGCTATGTGTGGGTGAATGCCGGCGGCCAATACCTGATGATCGCGATCGCCAGCGGCGTGATCGCCGACGTGCTGCTGAACGCGCGCTGACGCCCCGGCGCGGAGCGCCGCGCAGCCAGGACCCGACCCGTCCGCTGCGCGGCGCGCCTGGCTACCGTGCCGCCAGCGCCGCCATCAACGCGCGCGCCTTGGTGGTGACGGTCGCCGCGTCGTCGCCCGGCCGGTAGAGCGCCGAGCCGATCCCGAACCCCGCCGCGCCGGAAGCGCGCCAGGCGGGCAGGGCCGCGGCGTCCATCCCGCCCACCGGCAGCAGGGTGGTCCCTGCCGGCAGCACCGCGCGTAGCGCGCGCAGCACGGCCGGGCTTGCCGCCTCGGCGGGAAACAGCTTCAGCCCGTCGGCGCCGGCGGCCAGCAGCGAAAACGCCTCCGCCGGGGTGAAGAACCCGGGCACCGCCAGCATGCCGCGCGCCTTGGCCGCCGTCACCAGCCTGGGATCGGCATGCGGCGTCACCAGCAGCCGCCCGCCCGCGTTGGCGACCTCGGCAACCTCCGCCTCGGTCGTCACCGTGCCGGCGCCGATCAGCAGGCTGTCGCCGAACGCACGCACGAGCGCGGCGATGCTTTGCAGCGGGCGGGGGGAGTTGAGCGGCACCTCGACGATGGCGATCCCCTCCGCCGCCAGCGCCGCGGTGATGGAGACGGCCTCCTCCGGCCGCACCCCGCGCAGGATCGCCACCAGCGGGCAGCGCGCCAGCCAGGCGGTCAGCGCCATCCGATCCTCCCGCCGATCAGCGACAGGCCGCGCGCCGCCGCTTCGCCGTTGATCCGCTCGGCCATGGCGCCGCCGGCCTCGATCGCGCGGGCGTAGAGGGCGGTCAGGTCCGGCGCGCCGATCACCGGCACGATGGCGCCGGCCGGAAGCCCGGCGAGCGCGGCTCTCACCTCGTGCCCGATCAGCAGGCCGGAGAGGTAGGAAGCGCCGGCCTCCGGCGCCAGCCGCCCGGCCAGCGCTTCCGCCCGCACGCCGAACAGGTGGTGGAGCAGCCCGCCGGCCTGGGCGGCGCGGGCCACGCCGCGGTCGAACGCGGCATGGTCGGTGGCGGTGCCATCCTGCATGGTGCGGCCCAGGATGGTGTGGCCGCGCAGCGCGGCGAACACCTCCCCGGTCATGTGGGTGGCGAAGCCGGTGATGCGCCCGCCGGCGATGCGCGCCCATTTGCAATGGGTGCCGGGCAGGCAGGCGGCGGCGATCCGCCCGGCGCCCAGCCGGTCGAACGCCGCCAGCGCGCCGGCCAGTTGGGTTTCCTCCCCGCGCATCACCTCCGCGACGCCGTCCGCGTCGGCGCCGCTCACGCCGGGGACCAGCTTGACCTCGGCCCAGTCGAACGGAACCTCCACCAGCGCCGCCGCCAGGTCGTCCGGTCCGACCGGGCAGGCCAGGTAGGGCGCCTCGACCCAGCCCTGGCGGCTGCCGACCATGCCGCACATCAGCACGTGGCGTTCCCCGGCGGCGAGCCAGGGACCGATCTCCTCGCGCAGGCTGTCGGCGAAGCGTCCGTCCGGCACCGCCAGGATGCCGCGCCCGCTCGCCTTGTGGTCGCGGATCGCGCCCTCCGCCGTCAGGCGGAAGGCCCGGAACCGGGTGGTGCCCCAATCGATGCCGATCATCGCGCTCGCCTCCCCGTCAGCCGCGCCCTTTCAGCCGCCGAGCGCGCGCCGCGCGGTGGCGGCGAGGAAGCCCGACGCGGCCGGCAGGATCGCGTCGTTGTAGTCGTAGCCGGCATTGTGCAGGCCGGGGCCGTCGCCGTTGCCGATCCAGACGAAGGCGCCGGGAATTTCCTGCAGGAACCAGCCGAAATCCTCCCCGGTCATCGCCGGCGGCAGGTCGCGCCGCACCGCGAGCCCGGCGCCGGCGGCCGCTTCGGCGGCCAGCGCCGCGTCGGCCAGGTGGTTGCGCGTGACCGTCACGCCGCGGCGGATGGTGACGCCGACCTCCGCCCCGAAGGTGTGGCCGACCCCATCGGCGATGCGGTGCAGCGCGGCCTCGATGGCGTCGCGCACCTCCTCGCGCAGGCTGCGCATGGTGCCGCGCATCACCGCCTCGTCGGGGATCTGGTTGGCGGCGCTGCCCGCCTCCATGGTGGCGATCGAGATCACCGCCGAATCGAGCGGGCTGGTTTCGCGCGACACGATGGACTGGATCGCGAGCAGCAGGTGCGCCGCCGCCACCATGGGGTCGCGCGTCTCGTGCGGCAGGGCGGCGTGGCCGGAGCGTCCGCGCACCCGGAATTCCAGCCGCGCGCCGGCGGCCATCACCGGGCCGTCATGCACGGCGATGGTGCCGGGCGGCAGGCCGGGCCAGTTGTGGTAGCCGTAGATCCGCTCCATCGGGAACCGGCTGAGCAGCCCGTCCTTCAGCATGGCCAGTGCGCCGCCGCTGCCTTCCTCGGCCGGCTGGAACACGAGATGCACCGTGCCGGCCCAGTCCGGGTCGCGCGCCAGCAGCGCCGCGGCGCCCAGCAGCGAAGCGGTGTGCCCGTCATGCCCGCAGGCGTGCATCACGCCGGGCGTGGTGGAGGCGTAGGGCAGGCCGGTCGTCTCGGCGATCGGCAGCGCGTCCATGTCCGCCCGCAGGCCGACGCTGCGGTTGGAAGTACCGCGCCGCAGGGTCGCCACCAGCCCATGGCCGCCGATACCGGCCTCGAACGGGATGCCGAGCGCGGTGAGCCGTTCGGCGACGAAGCGCGCGGTCTCCCGTTCCTGCAACGACACTTCCGGATGGGCGTGCAGGTGGCGCCGCCAGGCGGTGACGGTGGCGTGGAGGTCGGGGTCCATGCGGGGGGCGGTGTCGGCGCGCATCGCCTATGCCGGGTCCGGCCCGACGCGCACGAGCAGCTTGCCGAAATTCGTCCCCCCCAGGATGCCGGCCAGCGCCTCCGGCGCGTGGACGAGCCCGGTCACGATATCCTCCCGGTAGCGCAGGCTGCCTTCGGCGACCCAGGGCCGCGCCAGGGCGCGCCACTCGGCGAAGCGTTCCGGCTTGTCGGACACGATCATGCCCTGGATCAGCACCCGCTTGCCGACGACGAAGCCGAGATTGGGACCGGGCGGGAACTCCTCGGCGTTGTACTGGGAGACCATGCCGCACATGACGACGCGGGCGAACGGGTTGAGCAGCGAGAACGCGGCGTCCTGCACCCGGCCGCCGACATTCTCGAAATAGACGTCGATCCCGTTCGGGCAGGCGGCGGCCAGTTCCGCCTTGAGGTCGATCGTACGGTGGTCCACGCAATCGTCGAAGCCCAGCTCGTCCTGCACGTAGAGGCACTTCTCCGCCCCGCCGGCGACGCCCACCACCCGCGCCCCGGCGCGCTTGGCGAGTTGCCCCGCGACCGAACCCACCGCGCCGGAGGCGGCGGAGACGACGACCGTCTCCCCCTTTTTCGGCCGGCCGATATCGGTCATGCCGGAATAGGCGGTGGTGCCCGGCATGCCGAGCACGCCGAGATAGGCCGACAGCGGCGGACCGGGGCGCTCCACCTTCGCGAGCCGTTCGGCCGGCGAGACGATGTGGCTCTGCCAGCCGCGCGCGCCCACCGCGATGTCCCCCGGCGCGAAGCGCGGGTCGTTGGAAGCGAGCACCTCGCCCACCGTCTCCCCGGTCATCACCTCGCCCGGCTGGACGGACGGCGCGTAGGAGGGGCGGTCGGACAGCCGGCCGCGCATATAGGGGTCGATCGAGAGGAAGATGGTGCGGGTGAGCACCTCGCCGGCGCCCGGCGCGGGAACCGCGTCCTCCTGCATGGTGAAGTCGTCCGGCCGCGGCGCGCCGCGCGGCCGGCGGCGCAGGAGGACGGAGAAACGGGCAGGGCTTTGGGTCACGCGGCGCTCCGGGGTGGGAAGACTGAGAACGGGCGGGCCGGTCGTGGCCGGGCGAGGCCCGTGACCCGCCGATCAGATGGGAATTCCCGGCCCCGCGCAAGCCCGGCGCGCATGGCGCCGGCGCGGCGGCCGCCGGGGCTCAGCGCGGCCCGGCGGCGGCGCGGATCGCCCGCCAGACGCGCTCCGGCGTCGCCGGCATGTCGAGATGCGTGACGCCGAGCGGCGCCAGCGCGTCCAGGATCGCGTGCATCACCGTCTGCGGCGCGATCATCGCGCCCGACTGGCCGGAGCCCTTGACGCCGAGCGGGTTGGCGCCGGTCGGGCGTTCCGCGAAGGTCACCGCCAGATCGGGCAGGTCGTCGGCGCGCGGCAGCGCGTAGTCCATCAGGGTGCCGGAGAGCAGCTGGCCGGAGGCGGGATCGTAGGCGGTGCGTTCCAGCATCGCCTGGCCGATCCCCTGCGCCAGCCCGCCCTGCACCTGGCCCGCGGTGAGCAGCGGATTGATGAGCGTGCCGAAGTCGTCGACCGTGATGTAGCGCGCTAACGTGACCGCGCCGGTTTCGGGATCGACCTCCACCTCCGCGACGTGGCAGCCGGAGGGGAAGGTGAACACGTCGCAGATGTTCTCGGCATAGGTGTCGAGCGGCGCCGGAAAGTCCGGGTCGGCGGCGATGGCGGCGAGCGTCACCGCCCGCCCGTCCTCGGTGCGGAAGGCGCCGTCGGCGTAGCGCAGCCGGTCCGGGCTTTCCTGCAGCAGGCGCGCCGCCTGCGGGCGGGCCTTCTCCAGGGTTGCCGCGATCGCGCGGACCAGCGCCGCGCCGCCCATGTGCATGGAGCGCGCGCCGCCATGCCCGCCGCCGGTGCGCACCAGCGCCGTGTCGGCCTGGACGTAACGGAACCGGTCCACCGGCAGGCCGAGCCTGGCGGCGGCGATCTGCCGGTAGGCGGTGGCGTGGCCCATGCCGGTGGATTGGGTGCCGACCACCAGGGCGATGCTGCCGTCGGGCGCGAAACGGAGTTCCGCCGCCTCGTTCGGCTGCCCGCGGGAGGTTTCGAGATAGCAGGCCACGCCTTGCCCGCGCAGCCGGCCGTGCGCGGCGGCGGTGCGCTTGCGGGCGGCGAGGCCGGGGCGGTCGGCGGCGGCCTCGGCGGCGTCCAGGTTCGCGACGAAGCCGCCGCTGTCGATCGTGGTGCCGAGCGCGTTGCGGTACGGGAACGTCGTCACCAGGTTGGCGCGGCGCAGGGCGAACGGGTCGCGGCCGAGTTGCCGCGCCGCGGCCTCGATCAGCCGCTCGGTCAGGTAGTTGGCTTCGGGCTTGCCGGCGCCGCGATAGGCGTCGATCGGCACCGTGTTGGTGAGCACGCCATGCACGTCCATGCAGGCGGCGGGGACGGCATAGGGGCCGCCGAGGGCGGTGGACGGCGCGCTGGTGGAGGTGCCCGGGCCGAAGCCGGCGACCCAGGCGCCGAGATTGGCGGCGGTGACGACGTCGAGGGCGAGGAACCTTCCGTCTTCGTCCAGCGCCAGCCGCGCGGTCGTGAGGTTGTCGCGGCCATGCGCGGTGGAAACGAAATCCTCCGCCCGCCCGGCGATCCATTTCACCGGCCGGCCGAGGCGCCGGGCGGCCCAGAGCAGCAGGACGTATTCCGGGTAGACCGAGTTCTTCACCCCGAAGCCGCCGCCCACCTCCGGCGCGCTCACCCGGAGCTGCTCCGCCGGCAGGCGGAAGATGCCGGCGAGCGTGTCGCGCATGCCGTGCACCGAGGCGCCGGAGACGATCAGGTGCAGCCGCCCGGCTTCCGCCAGCGCGACGGCGCCGCGCGGCTCCATCGGCACCACGATGAGGCGCGGATTGACGAGGTCCAGGCGGACCGTGTGCGCGGCGGCGGCGAAGGCGGCGTCCACGCCGGCGCGGTCGCCTTTCTGGAAATGAAACGAGACGTTGCCCGGCGCGGCGGCGTGCAGCAGCGGCGCGCCGGGCGCGCCGGCCGCCGGCACGGTGGTGACGGCGGGCAGGATCTCGTACTCCACCGCGATCCGTTCCAGCGCGTCGTGCGCCGCCGCCAGGGTTTCGGCGAGCACGCAGGCGACGGGCTCGCCGACATGGCGGACCCGGTCGGCGGCGAGGGCGTAACGATCCGGCACGATCATCGGGCCGACCGTCGGCACCTGCGCGGTGCACGGGATCGGGCCGAGCCCGTCGGGCGCGAGGTCGGCGGCGGTGAACACGCCGGCGACGCCGGGGACGGCGCGGGCGGAAGCGGTGTCAATCGCGACGATCCGCGCATGGGCGTGGGGCGAGCGCAGGATGGCGGCGTGCAGCAGGCCGGCGGGCGCGAGGTCGTCCACGTACTGCGCGGCGCCGCGCAGCAGCGGATCGTCCTCGATGCGGCGGAGGGAGCGCGGATCGGCGTTCATCGGGCGTCGCCCGGCGCCCTACAGCCCTGCCCGCTCGGCCACCCCAAGCTCCGCCGCCAGCTTGCGCAGCACGTCCCAGGTGCTGTCCTCGATCGGGATGCCGTTGGCGCGGCGTTCCTTCTCGCGTTCGAATTCGACCTCGCCCGGATAATACACCTTGTCGAATCCGGCGGCCGGCGGGGTCGCGTTCAGGTAGTGCGCGAATTCGGTCACTTCGCGCCTGAAGGTCGCGAGGTCGCGGAAGGCCGCGACGTTGAACACGGCGATGAAGCAGCCGTCGTTGTGCCGCCCGGTCGGCTCGACGCCGAAACCAAGCCCGGTCAGCAGGCCGGAGAGGATCTCCACCATCGCCGCGAGCCCGTAGCCCTTGTAGCCTTCGGAACCGCCGAGCGGCAGCAGCGCGCCGCCCTTGCGCAACTGCGCGGGGTCGGTGGTCGGGCGGCCCTCGGCGTCGATCAGCCAGCCGGTCGGCACCTCCTTGTTGCGGGCGATCGCGACGCCGATCTTGCCGGCCGCAGCGGCGGAGGTTGCCATGTCGAAGCAGAGCGGGCCTTCCAGGTCGGACGGCACGGCGAAACAGATCGGGTTGGTGCCGAGCCGCGCCCTGGCGCCGCCGAACGGCGCCACGTGCTTGGGGCTGCGCCCGGAATCGGCGGTGATCATCGCGATCATGCCCTCGGCCGCCGCCATCAGCGGATAGGAGGCGAGCCGGCCGATATGCCCCTGGCGGAACACCGTGGTGGCGGCGACGTTCTGCGTCTTCGCCTTGGCGATGGTGTGGCGCATCGCCCGTTCGGTCACGACGTAGCCGAAGCCCCAATGCCCGTCGACCACCGTGGTAGTGGCGGTCTCCTGCACGATCTCCCATTTCGCGTCGGGCACGATATGGCCCTTCTTCACCCGGTCGATATAGGTCGGGATCAGCATGATGCCGTGGCTGTCATGCCCGACGAGATTGGCGCCGATCGACAGCCGGGCGATGGTCGCCGCGTCGTCCGGCGGGGTGCCGGCGCCTTCCAGCAGGGCACGGGCGATCGTTTCCAGCTTCTCGGCGGTGACGACGGGCATGGCTTCCTCCTGGCTTCGTCTTGCGCGGGGCCAGTATTCCCAACCGGCCGGGTCCCGCCTAGCCTGCGCCCAACGGAGACAGGAGGAAACCATGGCCACCGACGCGACCCTGTTGGTCGGCACGGCCGCCACCAAGGATGGCGGCGCCGGCGGCGTGTTCCGGCGCGAACCGGGCGGCGACTGGCGGCAGGTGTTCGCCGCGGCCGACGTGCACGCGATCACGCCGCACCCCGCGGCGCCGGACACGGTGTTCCTCGGCAGCAAGGACGGTCCCTATGTCAGCACCGACCGCGGCGCGCATTGGGAACGGCTGGGTTTTCCCGATCGCGGGGTGCAGGTGTGGTCGGTGCTGGTGGACCCGCGCGACCCGAACCTCGTCTATGCCGGCGGATCGCCGGTCGCGGTCTATCGCAGCACCGACGGCGGGGCGCATTTCTCCCGCCTGCCCGACCCTGGCCTGCCCGAGCGGGTGCGCATGGAGTTTCCCTGCCGGGTGATGCGCTTCGCGGCGCATCCGGCGCGGGCGGGGGAGATTTACGCGACCCTGGAGGTGAACGGCGCCATGCACTCCGTCGACGGCGGCGAAACCTGGCGCGATTGCAGCGCCGACCTGGTGCGCCTGGCCGATCAGCCGCACCTCCAGAGCCGCATCCTGAGCGATACGGATACGGAAGGAATGCTCGACGGCCACGCCATCGCGATGACGCCGGCCGATCCGGAGGCGGTGTACCTCGCCGTGCGGATGGGGATTTTCCGCAGCGCCGACCAGGGGCGGAGCTGGACCGACATCGAGGTGGGGCGGTTCTCGCCGTTCACCTACGGCCGCGACATCAGGGTGGCGCCGACCGACCCGAAGGTGATGTACGCCGCGCTCAGCGTCGCCGCCCGCAGCGACGCCGGGGCGCTGTGGCGCAGCGACGATCTGGGCGCAAGCTGGCGGCGGTTCGACAAGGTGACGCCGCATGCGACCGTGATGGGCATCGCGCTGCACCGGAGCGACGCGGACCAGGTTGCCATCGTCGCCCGCGGCGGCGAGGTGTTCGCCACCGGCGACGGCGGGGCAAGCTGGGACGCGATGCCGCTGCCGGCGGCGGGACGGGACGCCTACGCGATCGCCTGCCTGTGACGCCCGGCGGCGGTGGGGCGAATGCGCTGCGACCCGAGGCAGAAACGGAGGTTCGGATGAAAGGCTATGTGCTCGCCGACGTCGAAGTGACCGACCCGGCGGTGTTCGAGGAATACCGCCCGCTCGCCGCCGCCTCCATCGCGCGGTTCGGCGGCCGTTACGTGATCCGCGGCGGCGCGGCGGAGCGGCTGGAGGGCGACCGGCCGGTCAACCGCTTGGTGCTGCTGGAATTCCCGAGCCCGGAGCGGGCGCGGGAATGGTACCACTCGGCCGAGTACCAGGCGGCGAAAGCGATCCGGGAGCGTTCGGCACGGACGCACGTGTTCCTGGTCGACGGGCACGAGCCGGGCTGAACGGCGCGGCGGGTCCCGTTCAGGACCCGCTGAACCAGTTGTAGCCCTGCGCGACCCAGTAGCCGCCCGGGAACACGTTGCTCACCCCGAGCGCGACCAGCGATTTCGGATTCTTGAACCCGAGCTTGGTCGGAATCCGCAGCCGCAGCGGGTAGCCGAACGGCGGAGTCAGCGGCTTGCCCAGGAAGTCGAGCGCCAGGATCGTCTGCGGGTGCAGCGCCGATTCCATGTCGATGCTCTCGTAATAGCCGTCGGCGCAGCGGAACGAGACGTAGCGCGCCCGCGTGTCCGCGCCGATGCGGCGCAGGAACCAATGCAGCGGCACGCCGCTCCATTGCCCGACCACGCGCCAGCCCTCGACGCAGATGAGCCGGGTGATCTGGCTTTGCTGCGGCGCTGCGCGCAGGTCGGCGAGCCGCCACGGGCGCTTGTCGTCGATCAGGCCCGACAGCTCCAGCTTCCAGGCGGCGCCGTCCACCGCCCGCACCTGGCTTTGGTCGTAATAGGCGTTGAAGCGCGGCGGGTGGGTGATGGCGCTGGCCGGGAAGCTGGGCGCCAGCGTCTTCGGGTCGAACAGCGCCGCCTGCACCCGGTCGTTCCAGCGGGAAATCGCGGTCAGGGCGCGGTCCGCCACGTCGGGGTGCTTCAGGTCGTCGTAGTTGCACCCGGGCAGCAGGCTGAGCGCGCCAAAGGCGAGGGCGCGGCCGAGCAGCCGGCGGCGATCCATACCGGTGCTCATCGCGCGTCCTCCTGCACCCGGCCGCCGGCGATCATCGGCCACAGCACCTTCGGCACCAGCGCGACCAGCAGCAAGTGGACGGTGAGGAAACTCACGATCCCGGCCATGGCGAAGAAATGCACGTAGCGGGAAGCGCGGAAGCCGCCGAACAGATCCGACAGCCACCAGAGCTGCACCGGCTTCCACACCGCCACTCCGGACGCCACCGCGAGGATGCCGAGCCCGATCACCGCGAGATAGAGCGCCCGCTGCACCGCGTTGTAGACGCCGTGCCGGTGATCCAGCCGGAAGGTCAGCGCCAGCACGACGTCGCGCCAGATCGCGCGCGGCCCCGGCGGCCGCAGCTTGCGGCGGAAATGGCCGCTCAGGCTGCCCCAGACCAGGTAGCTGATCCCGTTCAGCACCAGCAGCCACATCGCTGCGAAGTGCCAGGCGATGGCGCCGCCTAGCCACTCCCCGATGGTGACGCTGCCGGGGAAGGTGAACGGAAACAGCGGCGCGGCGTCGTAGATCTGCCAGCCGCTGCCGATCATGATGACGATGGCGGTCGCGTTCAGCCAGTGCATCAGCCGGAGCGGCCAGGGATGCACCGGATGATACCCTGGGCGAACGGGGGAGCGGGCCGGGTCCGGCATGACGAGCCTCCTTGTTCTGCGCGGCGGCACTGTTCCTCCGCTGCGGCCGCCGGGTCGACGCATCAAGTCGATAACCAGACGGCATTGGCCGTCGGGTCCGCCGGTCGCGATCCTTGGGGGGTCGGGCGGTCGGCTGTCGCCCGCGTTCACGCCAAGGAGGCACATGATGAAGCAGTTTCTTTTCGCTCTGGCGCTCGCCGGTGGCCTGGCGGTGTCGGGTGGCGTCCCGGCGCAGGCCGCGTCGGACAGCGGGATGCAGCACGGCTCGGCGATGAGCCATGACAGCATGGGCCATACCGCCATGGGACACGCGACGATGGGCCACACGACGATGGGCCACGACAGCATGGGCCATACGGCGATGGGCCACGACAGCATGGGCCAT
>JAGWSV010000332.1 GCA_028869315.1 Rhodospirillales bacterium | reverse complement strand
GTCTGCACGCCGACAAAGATGCCGATCAAAACAAAACCTTAGGGCCCGTTCGACATCGCTGATCGATTCGATGGTTGTCGAACGGGCCCTGAGGCATCGTCGGCAAAAAAGTGCGTCTGCACGCCGACAAGGATGCCGATCAAAACAAAACCTTAGGGCCCGTTCGACATCGCTGATCGATTCGATGGTTGTCGAACGGGCCCTAAGACCCGGGGCTACAGCAACGCGGCCACCGGATCGGGACGCGCCGGCTCCGGCTCCGTCTGCAGCAGCGCGACGCCGCATTCGGCCAGGAACGAGGCGATGGCGTCGAACTCGCCCGGTGGCCGGGTCGCATCCTCCAGATCGCCCTGCGGCACGTAGATCAGCGTCTCGTACCGCGCGCGGGTCAGCAGCACGCGATAGGTGTTGATCCCATAGGCGACCCGGGCGCCGTCCCGGCTCACGTGCCAACGGGTTCCGGTGAAGCGGCGCGGCAGCCAGGCACCGGCGCGGCGGATCAGGTCGTTGCCCCAGGCGAGTCCGACGAAATCCAGCTCCAGCCCCTGGCAGGCGAACTGGGTGGCCGGCAACTCGAGCGCGTCCGACGCGCGCACGTCCGGCCAGCGATCGAGGAACCAATGTGCCACCGCGTCCGCGTCCAGATGCGGAAACGCCGGCCACAGCCCGTCGGCCACCAGCCGCCGCGCGCCGGCGCTGCAGACAAGGCCGGCGCGGCGCAGCCCGCGCGCCCGCGCCCGCAATCCCGCCCGCAGCGCCGGCAGCGAGCGGGTGAGGCGAAACGGCACCCCGCGCTCCGCCGCGATCGCCGCCGCTTCCGCCTGCCGGCCGGCCAGCACCGCCTCCACCCAGGGCGCGGCGGCGGCGGAGCGGATCGCGCGCACCGGTACATCCAGATGCAGCGCCGGGTCGACCTCCAGCCAGGGCGGCTGCACCGCGACCAGGCATTGGCGTGGGTCGGCGGCGCCCACGGCCCCCGGCGCCGCCAGAGCGCGCCAGCGCGGACGGGCGGCCAGCGCCGCACCCCATTCGGCGAGGCCGGCCTCCCCGGTGTTGATCTCCTGCCCGCCGCCGACCAGCGCCACCACCACCGCCCAGTCGCGATGGCGTGCCAAAATATCGAGGATCAGCGCCGCCTCGCTGCCGTCATGGCCGAACTTGCGGCGGCCGAACGCCGCGTCCCACGCCCGCTGGGCTTCATCGAACACGACCACGTGCTCGTGCGGCGGCGCGGCCCGCGCCTGGTTGTCGCGCAGGAAGCCGTTGACCGGCTGGATCGCGCTTTCGGTCTCCCGCCACGGCTGGCGCGGGCCGCGGCCTTGCGCCCGTGCGTCGCGCGCCAGCGCCGCGCGCATCACGTGCACCAGCGGCAGGTTGCCGGTGAGGAACGCCGCCCCGCTTTCGGCGCCGAACACCACGTTGAGGCCGCACAACGTCTTGCCGGCGCCGGGAATGCCGGTGACGAACACCACGACATGCCGCCCCGCCGCACCCGCGTCCGCGATCGCGGCGCGGATCGCCGCGGCGGTGCGGGTCAGGTTCGCCGCATCCGCCCGCGCGGCGGCAAGCTCGGCAACCCCGTGACGCGCGTAGAGCATGCGCGCCGCTTCCACGATGGTTGGAACCGGCCGATACGGCGCGGCGTCCCAGGCGTCGCCATCCAGCGGATGGTCGGGCGCCGGCAGACGAACCGCCAGTTCGGCCAGCAAGGCGGGCAAGGTGGCGGCGGAGGCATCGAGCACCGGTACCACGGCGTGCCAGAACAGCGGCCAGACGACGGGCCCCGGCGTGCCGCGCGACGCCACCAGCACCGGCACGATCGGATGGTGGCGGCTGCCGGCATGGAAATCACGCAGGTCGAGCGCGTCGTCGTCGACCTGCCGCCGCGCCTCCGGCGTGAACCCCTGCGCGCCTGCCTTGAATTCCAGCACCAGGATGGCGCGTCCGGCGAGGATCACCGCATCGATCCGCCGGCCGAGGCGGATCAGCGGATATTCCAGCAGGACCCGCCACCCGGCCGGCGCGCCGGCGAGAGCGGCGGCGAGGACAGCCACCTGCCCGCGCCAGGCGCGCACCTGCTCCTCCCGGTTCAGCGGATGGACTTCGACCAGACGCAGCGCGAGGCGCGCCACGATGTCCTCCGTCCCGGAGGCGCGGAACGCCGCGACCGTCCCGGACCACCAGGACCGGCTCATTCCGTGCTCGCGCGCGGCAGGGCGATCATGGGCCGCTCCCGGACCCGGCCGACTGGCGCGAGGGCCCTGCTGTCGCTGCGACCGCATGCGGAATCGGATCATCGTCGGGAAAATGGAAACGGCGCCTTAATATTCCGTTATCGTCGCACCCGGTTGCCGCCGCTCCGCGATGACGTCAGGACCGGCGCCGAAGCCTTCCCCTGCCCATGTCCTGCCCGGGACCGCCGCGGCGACCGGGTTCGTTCCGGATGCCCCGAATCCCGGGATGGTGGCCGGTCTCAGCCGCGGACGGGCGCGCCGAGCGCCGCAGCGTGGTGGCGCAGGTGGTCTTCCATGAATGTTTCGATAAAGAAATACGAATGGTCGTAGCCTTCCTGGCGCCGCAGGGTGAGCGGGATGCCCGCGGCGGCGCAGGCCGCCTCCAGCAGCTCGGGATGCAACTGTTCGTTCAGGAAGCTGTCCGCGGTCCCCTGGTCCACGAGCAGGCCGGGCAGCCGTTTGCCATCCTCGATCAACGCGCAGGAGTCGTATTGCCGCCACAGGGCGCGGTCGGCGCCGAGATAGCCGAGCAACGCTTTCTTGCCCCAGGGGCAGCGGGTCGGCGCGCAGATCGGCGCGAAAGCCGAGACCGAGGCGAAGCGGCCAGGATTGCGCAAGGCGATGGTGATGGCCCCATGTCCGCCCATCGAGTGGCCCATGATGCTTTGCCGGCCGGCATCGGCCGGCAGCGTCGCGGCGACGAGGGCGGGCAACTCCTGCTCGATATACGCACGCATGCGGTAGTGGCGCGCCCATGGGTCCAGCGTGGCGTCCAGATAGAAGCCCGCCCCGAGGCCGAAATCATAGGCCCCTTCAGGGTCGTCGGGCACCCCGTCGCCACGCGGACTGGTATCGGGCGCAATCACCATGAGGCCGAGCTCGGCAGCCATCCGCTGGGCGCCGGCTTTGACGGTGAAATTCTCCTCGGTGCAGGTCAGCCCGGAGAGGAACCACACGACCGGGACCTTGGCGCGCTCCGCCTGCGGCGGGACGAAGGCAGAGAACCGCATGCTGGTGCCGGTGGCGGTCGACGCATGGCGGTAGACGAACTGGGAGCCGCCGAAGCAGCGTGCGCGACTGACGATTTCGAGTGCCATGCGTCGTCTCCGTGGTTTCTCGTAGTCTGCACGCATCGGCGGGGCGCGTCACGGGGCTGTGGTGCCGGGTCGGCGTGCCGCCGCTCTCCGCCCGCCCGACCCGGCTTCGCCGCCGATCGGCGCGTCAGCCGAGATGTCCCGTCTTCCGGTAGAGCAGCGCGCCGGTCCGGCTCGCGAGGGCCAGGTGGCTCTGCGGCGGCAGGCGCAGCCAGGTGCCGGCGCGGCGCGGGATGTCGTCGATCACGAGTTCGCCCTCGACGACGAAGAATTCGGCGCCGCGCGGCCAGGTCTCCCGGTTGCCGGCGTAGCCGGGGGGCAGGCGGAGCATCGCCACCCGCTCCCACGGGGCGTCGAACAACAGCGCCTCCCGCGCGCCCTGGCCGATGTCGTGCCAGAGGCCGGCCGCATGGGTATCGAGACGGACCATCTCCGTCTCCTCGGGCGGCATCTGGCGGAGCTTGACGAGGATCACCGCGCCCGGCGCGCTGGACGGCCGATGGCGCGACCCGGGAGGATTGCGAACGTAGAACCCGGCCCGGAAGTCTCCGGTCTCGTCGGAGAAGACGCCTTCCAGCACCAGGAACTCCTCGCCGGCGCCATGCGTGTGCGGCGCGAAGGCGGAACCCGGTGCGTAGCGCACCAGCGAGGTGGCGCGCGCGACCTCCTCGCCATCGCGCTCGAGCATGCGCCGCTCGACGCCGGCCATGGGCGAGGCGACCCAGGGAAGCGCCGCGCTGTCCACCTCGGCGGGTCGGGAGAGATCGGCGTTCAGCTGCATGGACGGGCTCCGCGGGAGATCCTGGCCGGGACGATCGGGCGAGCAATAGCCGATCCCCCGCCGCCGCGTCGAATTCGCGGCTGCCGAGCTTCGCCCCGCCGCGGATATGCGCCAAGCCCTGGATATGCGCCAAGCCTTGGATCGGGATCGCATGTAACCCCGCGGGCCTTGCCTGCGAATATCAGCACCAGCAAACGAGGATGCCCGGCGATGGCCGCAGACACGTCGATCGACCCGGCATGAGCGCAGGCATCGGCAAATCCGCCCCGCCGCGCCACGCGCATGCGCCGGCCGCGTCCGCCATCGTGCTGATGGCGGCAACAATGCTGGCCGGCGCCGCGCCGGCGCAAGCGGCACCGCCGGCCTCCGGCGGCGGAATCTGGTCGCTGCAATGGGACAATTCGAGCATCGCGGGCGGCAGCCCCACCGACCGCAACTATACGAACGGGCTCCGTCTTGGCTGGACGTCGCCGGTGGGCGAGGTACCCGGCCCGATGTCCAGATTGGGTCACCTTGTCTGGGGGGCGGGCGAACAGCGGCTGAGCGTCGGGGTCATGCAACAGATCTTCACGCCGACCGACACGCAATCGAAACCCCCCAACCCGCTCGACCGGCCGTATGCCGGCTATCTCGCCGTCTCGCTCGGGCTCGACCAGGTCAAGGACAACACGCTCAGCGTGCTCGGCCTTACGCTTGGCGTCATCGGCCCGCCCGCCGGCGGCGAGCCGGTGCAGAACGGGTTCCATCACTGGATCAGCCAGGGAACCAATCGGGGCTGGGGCTATCAGCTTCGCACCGAGCCGACGATCGAACTCACCGCCGGGCGCACCTGGCGGGTTCCTCTCGGCCCGGTATGGCCGACGGGATCGAACGGGATCGAGGCGGACGTTCTGCCGGCGATCTCGGGCGGCCTCGGCAACGTCCGCATTTACGGCGAGAGCGGGATAACATTCCGCCTCGGTCGGGACCTCGGCGCCGATTTCGGCGTGCCGCAACTGCCCCCCGGTCCCGGCGGGCGCACGGCCTTCCACCCCAGCGGCAAGTTCGGCTGGTACGTCTTCGTCGGCATCGACGGCCAGGCCGTCGGCCACGACCTGTTCCTTGACGGCAACACCTTCCGTTCGGGCCCGCACGTCACCCGGGACCGGTTCCTGGGTGAAGCCGAGGCCGGCATCGCCGTGATCTACCACGGCATCCGCATCTCCTACACGCAGGTCGTACAGACCCGTTCCTTCCGGGGTCAACACGGTTCGCCGTTCAACTACGGCATGCTGTCGCTGGCCGGTCGGTTCTGATCGGGCCGAAGCGGCCGGAAGCAGCGGCGGGTCGGTCAACGGCATCCATATCGGGTTTCCAACGGGTGCCGGCGCGTGAACCGCCTGTCATGTAACTTGTCAGGTGTTCGTCACGAAGTTTCTTGTACGACGGCTGCAGATCGATATCGTTCTGTTCGCTTTCATACGGGAAGGGAGACGCACCGATGCCGGTCAAGCCTGCCAGATCCGCCGCCGCCGCTCCCTCCTCCTACGACAAGCTGGTGGCCTTGGTGCTGCAAGGCGGAGGCGCGCTCGGCAGTTACCAGGCGGGGGTCTATGAAGCCCTCGCCGATACGCGATACCTGCCCGACTGGGTCGCCGGCATCTCGATCGGCGCCATCAACGCGGCGATCATCGCCGGCAACGAGCCGAACGACCGCGTGCCCCGGTTGCGCGACTTCTGGGAAACCATCACCGCCCCCTCGTCGCACTGGAAGCTGCTTCCAGGCGCCTTGTTCGACGAATTGAATCGTCACGCCGGGGCGCTGTCGGCGCTCGCTTTCGGCCAGCCCGGGTTCTTCGAGCGCTGGGATTCCGTCGCCTGGTATTTCTGCGGCTTTCCGCCGAGCTATTACGACACCGCGCCGCTGCGGCCGACCCTGGAGCGGCTGGTCGATTTCGACCGGATCAACGCCGGGCGCACCCGCCTCAGCGTCGGCGCGGTGAACGTGCGCACCGGCAACATGACCTATTTCGACAGCGAGGAAATCGAGATCCGGCCCGAGCACGTCATGGCAAGCTGCGCCCTGCCGCCGGGATTTCCGGCGGTCGAGATCGACGGCGAAACCTATTGGGATGGCGGCCTCGTCTCCAACACGCCGCTGCAATACGTGCTGTCCTACTATCCCCGGCGCAGCCGCCTGGCGTTTCAGGTCGACCTGTTCCCGGCGCGCGGCCCGCAGCCGCGCACGATCGACGAGGTGCTGGAGCGGGAAAAGGAGATCCGCTACTCCAGCCGCACCCGCATGGGCACCGATCAGTTCCGTGCGATGCACGATATCCGGCACAATCTCAACACCCTGCTCGAAGCCCTGCCGGACGGGCTGAAGGCCACGCCGGCGGCGCAGTTCCTGAAAGAGATCGCCTGCGTGACCACGATGGACATCGCGCAGGTGATCTATCGCCCGGACAGCCTGCAGGGGTCGCAGAAGGACTACGAGTTCAGCCGTGCCACGATGGAGCGCCGCTGGCTCCAGGGCATCGCCGACGCCCGCAAGGTCCTGGCGGCGGCGCCCTGGCTGGAGCCGGCGCCGCCGCAGACCGGTGTGCGGGTGTTCGACGTGCTGCGCGACCTGCGCGCCGCGAGCCCCATGCGGCTCGACTGACCGCACCGGAGCCCGCTCCCGCAGGCGGGCGCGGCGTTGGTCAGGAGCAGGCCGCTGAAAACAAAAAAAGCGCGTCCCGCGGCATGGCAACCTATCTGCGGGTCAGGACGCTAGAACCGCGTCGTCAGCGCGACCAGCCAGCCGGGAGAGGCCTGCACCAGCGCGGTTTCCGCCGCGCGGTCGAGGCCGCTCAGAATCAGCAGAGAGACCGCCAGCGCGGCCGTTCCGAGCAGGATTTTCCCCCCTGCCCCGGCCTGCATGATGCGCCCCCGCCAGCGTGCCAGGCCGGCCCGCGACAGCCGCCCGAGCGCCAGCAGCGGCAGCGCCGCCCCGGCGCCGAAGGCCAGCATCACCGCCGCCACGCCGGGCAGATCCCGTCCCTGTGCCGCCAGTACCGACGCCGCCCCCAGGGTCGGCCCCACGCAAGGCGACCACACGGCGCCCAGCAGCAGCCCGACCACGAACTGCCCGCCCAGCCCGGACGGCGTGATCCGGCGCGCCAGCCGATCGGCCGCCGAGCCGATCCCGCCCGCGACCAGCGCGAAACGGTGTTGCAACGCCCCGCTCAGCAGCACGACGCCGAGCAACCCCAGGAGCACCGCCGCCGCATCGCGGAACACCGCGCCCCCGAGGCCAAGGGAAAATCCGGCGGTGGCGAGGAACAGCCCGATCCCGACGAACGAACTCACCAGCCCCGCGACCAGCGCCAGCGCGCCCCATCGGTGCGCCGAGGCCGCGGGCGCGAACACCAGCGGCAGCATCGGCAGCACGCAGGGCGACAGCACCGAGAGCAGCCCGGCCAGGAAGCCGAAGCCCAGCGCAACGGGCGACATCGCCGCTCAGCCTTCCGCCTTGACCAGCAGGGCCTTGATCGCCGCCGGGTCGGTCTCGCCCACCGAAACGCCTTTCAGGGTCGCGCCGTGGAACGCCACCAGGGTGCTCTGCATCCGCGCCCCCATGGCCCGGACCACCGCCTTCTGGGTATCGAAATTGACCCTCAGGATCAGCAGGTCGTGGAACTCGGGCGCCTGGCTCAGATGCGCGATGATCGGCTTCTGCGCAGCGCAGGTCGGGCACCAGGTGGCAAAGATGTCGAGCAGAATCGGTCGCCCTTGGGCCTCGGCGGCCTTGAATGCCGCCTCGGTGAACGGCGCCACCGTGGCCGCGCGGGCGGCGGCGGGCAGCAGCGGCAGGCAGGCGGCGGCCACGGCGAACGCCAGCCGGGCGAACGCAGCGCGGGGGAACGCGCCAAAGGCGCGGGCAGCGGGGCGAAGATGACGCATCGGGCAGGGTCCTTGCCGTTGGATACCGGCGCCGGGCGGCGCTGGATCGCGCGCGCCGGCGTCCTTGCCGGACCTTCGCCCCGAAGGCCCCAAAAGTTACGCCGCCCGGCCGGCAATCGACGTCCGCATGACGCACGCCCCCCTTTCCTGCCGGACGCAGCCGGCCTACACCCCTGGCTCGCGCACCCTGGACTGACGAAATGAGTGTGGAAGACCCATGCTGGCGGGAGTGGATGCGCGCGGCCCAAGCGGGCGATCGCGCGCGCTACGCCGCATTGCTGAAGGCCGTCCTCCCGCCGCTCCGCCGCGCCGCGCGGGCGCGGTGGCCGCGCGCCGGGGCGGCCGAGATCGAGGATGTCGTGCAGGAGACGCTGCTTGCACTGCACGCCTCGCGTCACCTGTACGACCCGGAACGACCGTTCATGCCGTTCCTGTTCGGCATCCTGCGCTTCCGCGGCGCCGACGTGATGCGCCGGACCCACCGCAACATGGGTCGCGAGACCAATATCGACGACGTACCTGAAACCTCCGGCGCGCTGGCGACGAACAGCAAGGTCGAGGAGGGCCTGGACGCGGTGACGTTGCGTGCCGCCCTGTCGCAGCTGCCGCCGGGGCAGCGGCAGGCGCTGGAACTCACCAAGCTGCAGGAGATGTCGCTGGAGGAGGCCTCGGCGGCGAGCGGCATGAGCGTGGTCGCGCTCAAGGTCGCCACCCACCGGGGGATCAAGGCTTTGCGCAAGCTGTTGGATGGATCGGGCTGAGATGGAGACCGAACGACTCGTCGCCCAGTTGACGGCCGGTTTGGAACCGGTACGGCGTCTCCCCTCGCCCGAGGCACGGCTCGGCCGGTGGCTCCTGGCGTCGGTGCCGGCCGCCGGCGTCGTTGCCGTGGTGTCGGGCCTGCGGCCGGACCTGGCGGCGCGCCTGGCCGATCCCGGCTTCCTGACCGAGGTGGCGGCCGCGGCGCTGACCGCGACGGTCGGGACGTATGCGGCGCTGTGCGCCGGGCTGCCGGACCAGCCGGGGTGGAAGCTGTGGCTGCCGCTGGCCCCGATGCTGCTGTGGCTGGGCACGCTCGGCCATCAATGCATGGACACCCTGCTGCATTACGGTCCCCAAGGATTGACCCTGACCGCGGATGCCATGTGCCTGCCGTCGATCGCCCTTGCCGGGCTGGTGCCAGCCATCGCGATCACCCTCATGCTGCGCCGTGGCGGCCAGTTCCGCAGGACCAACGCCTGCCTGTGCGGCGGGCTGGGCGCGGCGGCGCTGGGCGGGGCGGCGCTGCGCCTCTTTCATCCCGTGGACGCGGCCATCATGGTGATCGTCTGGCAGCTTGGCTCGGTGGCCCTGCTGAGCCTGGTGGCGGGGCTGATCGGAAGGGTCCTGATCGGGATGTCGGACCAGCATGCCAGGTTCGTGCCGGGCGGGTAGCGCCGGGGTTTAGAAAAGCCAGCCGGCGTCCGCCCGCACCCCGTTCAAACCGGCGGGTCGTGGTGCAGGAACGGGTCCACCCAGGCCTCCGACAGCGGCCGGTCGGCCGGGCCCCAGCGCCGGCGGATCTCGTGGACATGGACGTCCCTGGCACCGGCCTGCCGCAACGCCGCCAGCGCCTGCGCCTCCGCCGCCTCGCTGGGCACGCCGACCCAGAGAACGAGGCCGCCCTCCGCGAGTTGCTCGGCAATCCGTTCGGCGTGGCGCCGGGCGACGGCGTGCGCAACGAGACCGCCAAGCCCCGCCCCGGCGGCGCTTCCAAGGATGGTCGCGGCGATCGCGACGGCCAACGCGCCCCCGGAAGCGGCAACCGCGGCGGCCCCGGCGAGGCCGCCGAGATAGAACGGCACCGCCACCGCCGCTGCCTCGCCTTCCAGCCGGGACCCCCGGGAGACGAACGCTGCCCGCGGCGCGTTCGCGCTGTCCTCGATCTCCGCCACGGAGCGATAGAAGCCCCCGACCGCCCCGGCGCGCGCGCCCGCCGTGCCCAGGACCGAAATCCGCGCCCGGTCGAAGCCGGAGATTTCGAGCTGGTCCACCGCGGCTTCCAGCGCATCGGCATCGGGGAAGACGCCGACGGCCTCGCGGCTGCGATAGGTCCAGGGGTCGGAGGTGGGGCGATCCTCCTGCGCGGCGGGACCGTCATCCGCCGCCACGCCACCGGGGGCAGGCTTGGTGGCGGCCGGCGCAGCGGCGGCCGTCTCCCGCGCCGGATCGGCGCGCGCGGGGGACGCGCCCGGCGCGTGGCGCGCGTTCAGCTCCGCCCACCAGCGGTCGAAATGCGCGCGCGCCTGCGGGGTGCGCACGGCCAGCCGCACGCTGACCTTGCCGGCGTCGGGCGTGAGGAAGCGGGCGCGAAACGCGTCCACGGTCAGCGGCACGCCGAGCAAGGCGTTCTCGTCGTCGATCGCCTGCGGCCCGAGTTCCTGGCGGACAACGATCGACAGCACCCAGTAGTTCTGTTCGAGCCGGGGTTCGACCGACAGGACCGCTTCTGCGGTCACGAGGTCGCGCCGGGCATCGCCGCCCACGCCGTACGCGGCGCGGTCGTAGTCTTCCTCGATGACATAGTCGTGATACGCGCTGACGTAGAATTCCGGCTGGCCGCCGGACGCGGCCGCCTCGGCCCGGATCAGGCGAATGATCTCTGCAGGAGAGATGCGAAGGCGGTAGATCGGCATGGCACAGGCCCCCGACAGGCAACGGTGCGGCAAGGCGCCGCAGGGCGATACGTCCCGCCGGAGCCGGGACGGCCGCCATGATCTGGGTCAAGAAATCGCCGGACGATCCGGCCCGGCCGGATGCCCTATCGTTTCGGGGAGCGCGCGACGGAAACGGCGCCGCGATCGGCCGAGCCGGTGCCTACTCCGCCGCTTGCGCCAAGCGCGCCTCCGCCGCTTCGGCCCAGACCGCGGTGTCGTGGAACACCGCGCCCCCGTTGGGCGGTGCCGGATCGTCGCTGGTCAGGAAGTTGATCCCCTTGCCGCCCTCATAGGCCTCGTTCGGCCAGACGCTCTCGGCCACCAGGACGCCCGCCTGCACGCCGTCGAACCGGCGGACATGCAGCACCACCTCCCCGCGCGCATTGCCGAGCCGTACCCGGGCGCCGTCAGCCAGCCCCAGCCGCGCCGCGTCCTCCGGGTGCATCAGCGCGGTCGGCCGCTTTTCGCGCCGGCGGGAGCCCGGGGTCTCGGTGAAGCTGGTGTTGAGGAACTGCCGCGCCGGTGCCGTCACCAGCCGGAACGGATGCGCGGCGGAGCGTTCGTCGATGATGTCGAAATGATCCGGCAGCTTCGGCATGCCGGCGCCGAACGGGCCCAGTCCTGCCCAGTCGGGCGCGAAGCGGAACTTGCCGTTCGGGCCTGGGAACCCGTCGTGGAAATGCGCGGCCGCGAAGGGCTGTGCCGCGTCCACCCAGCGCCGCGCCCGCACCGTTTCGGCGTCCGGCCAGCCGGAGGCGCGCAGGGTGGCGTCGATCATCTCCCACTCGGTCATGCGGAAGCCGGGATGCTCCGCGCCCAGCCGTGCCGCGAGGGCGTTGATCACGGCGTGGTTCGACCGGCACTGCCCCAGCGGCTCGACCAGCTTCGGCCCGATCTGCAGGTAGGTGTGCCCGCCGGCCTGATAGAGGTCGTCATGCTCCATGAACATCGTCGCCGGCAGCACGATGTCCGACCAGCGCGCCGTTTCGGTCATGAACTGCTCGTGAGTGCAGACGAACAGATCCTCGCGCGCGAAGCCGCGATGCACCAGGGTACTGTTGGGGCAGACCGCGAGCGGGTTCTGGTTCTGGATGAACAGCGCGTGCACCTGCGGACCGTCGCCCAGTTCCGTCCGGTCGCCGGTCAACACCGCGCCGATGCGGCTCATGTCCATCGCGCGGATCGAGAGATCGCGCCTGTCGAGCCCCTCGATCAGCGTCTTGTCCCAGTGGTAGATGCCGCGATTGCTCCACAACGCGCCGCCGCCCTCATGCGGCCAGGTGCCGGCCACGGTGGCAAGCGAGGTCACCGCGTGCATGTTGGCGGCCCCGTTGCGGGAACGGGCGAACCCGTAGCCGAGCCGGATGTAGCTGCGCCTGGTCGCGCCGTAGAGCCGCGCAAAGGCCTCGATCTCCGCCACCGGCAGGCCGGTGATGGCGGACGCCCAGTCCGGCCCGCGTTCGGCCAGGTGGGCTTCCAGTTCCGCCGGGCAATCGGCGTAGCGGTCCATGTAGGCGCGATCGGCCCAGCCGTCGCGGAAGGCGATGTGCATCACCGCGCAGGCCAGCGCCGCATCGGTGCCGGGCCGTAACATCAGGTGCATGTCGGCCACCGCCGCGGTGCCGGAGCGGTACGGATCGACCACCACCAGCTTCGCCCCGCGCTCCTTCCGCGCCTGGGTGACATGCGTCATCACGTTGACCTGGGTGGCGACCGGGTTGCCGCCCCAGACCACGATCAGGTCCGACTTCGCCATCTCCCGCGGGTCGGGGCCGCGATAGCCGCCGACGCCGGCGAACCAGCCGGCCTCGCAGATCGAGGTGCAGATGGTCAGTTTCTGGCGCGAGTATTTCATCGCGTGGCGCAGCCGGTTGATCCCGTCGCGCTGCACCAGGCCCATGGTGCCGGCGTAGTAGAACGGCCACACCGCCTCGCTGCCGTGGCGCGCCGCCGTTTCGGCGAGCACGGCGGCGGTGCGGTCCAGCGCCTCGTCCCAGGATACCTCCCGGAACTGGCCGGAGCCTTTCGGCCCGGTGCGCAGCAGCGGCCGGGTCAGCCGGTCGGGATGATGGATCCGTTCCGCATAGCGCGCGACCTTGGCGCAGATCACACCGCGCGTGTAGTCGTTGTCGGCCGCGCCGCGCACCGCGCCGATGCGGCCGCCGTCGCCCACCTCCACCTCGAGCGCGCAGGTGGAGGGACAGTCGTGCGGGCAGACGGAGGCGCGCATCGGCATGGCGGGATCAGCTCCGGTAGTCGGGTCGGCCTTCTTCGACCAGCCGCAACGCGGCGTCCCACACCATCGCGTAGTGCTCGTCGTTCTCCTGGGCGCGGAACTGTTCGGCGGTGTGGCGGCACACCTCTTCCGGCGGGGTGAGCAGGTCCTGGCCGCCCGCGAGCGCCGCCACCTGTGCCGCACAAGCGCGTTCCAGCATGTAGGTCATGTGGAACGCTTCCGGGATGGAGGTGCCGCCCATCAGCAGCCCGTGGTTCTGCAGGATCATCGCCTTGTGCGCGCCGAGGTCGCGCACCAGCCGCGCGCGTTCCTCGAGGTCGAGCGCGATGCCTTCGTAGCCGTGGTAGCCGAGCCGGCCGAAGAACTTCAGCGCGTGCTGGCTGATCGGCAGCAGTCCCTTGGGATGCGCGGAGACGGCGATGCCGGCGGCGGTGTGGGTGTGCACGACGCAGAGCAGGTCGGGCCGCGCCATGTGGATGGCGGAATGGATGGTGAAGCCGGCGGCGTTCACCCGGCGGCTCTGGCCGTCCCCGGCTTCCACCACGTTGCCGTCGAGGTCGATCTTCACCAGGTCGGAGGCGCGCATTTCATGGAAGTTCACGCCGTAGCGGTTGATCAGGAAATGATGCTCCGGCCCCGGCAGGCGCGCGCTGATATGGGTGTAGATGAAATCGGTCCAGCGATGATGCGCGACCAGCCGGTACAGTGCGGCGAGGTCACAGCGGATGCGCCACTCGGCTTCGCCATAGCCCGCGCGTGCGGCGGGGGAGGTCACGACGTTCATGCGGTATCTCCGATCGGATGCAGGCCGCCAGCATCCGACGCGGCCGGGCCGGCCGTCAACGTGGGTGCGCGCCCGCGCTGCGGTCTTGCCGGCACGCCTTGCGACCGCCACAACGCTGCGATGCTCGCAGACCGCCAAGCCGGCCGCCGTGCGGCCGCGCCCCGTCCGATGTCGAAGGAAGGCGTGCGCCAGTTCCTCGAAGCGCTGGCGCGGGCCAATCCCGCCCCGCGCACGGAGCTGAACTACGCCGACCCGTTCACCCTGATCGTCGCCGTGGTGCTGTCGGCGCAGGCCACCGACGTTTCGGTGAACCGCGCCACCGCCACCCTGTTCCGGGAGGCGGCGAGCCCGGCGGCAATGCTGGCGCTGGGTGAGGACGGCGTCGCCCGCCACATCCGCGCGATCGGGCTGTGGCAGAGCAAGGCGCGGCACGTCATCGGCCTGTCGCGCGCGCTGCTGGAACGCCATGGCGGAGTGGTGCCGTCCGACCGCGCGGCGCTGGAGGCGCTGCCCGGCGTGGGGCGCAAGACCGCCAACGTGGTGCTGAACGTGGCGTTCGGCGAAGCGACCATGGCGGTCGATACGCATATCTTCCGCCTCGGCAACCGCACCGGCATCGCGCCCGGAAAGACGCCGCTTGCGGTGGAGGAGGCACTGCTCCGCCGGGTTCCGCCCGCGCTGCTGCGCGACGCGCATCACTGGCTGATCCTGCATGGGCGGTATGTGTGCAAGGCGCGCCGGCCGGAATGCTGGCGCTGCGTGGCCGCCGCCTGGTGTGGCTACCGGGACAAGGCCCCGGCGCCCGACGCGGCGACCGGATAGCGGGCCGGTGCGGACGCCGATCCCGGGCCGGGCTTGACAACCGGCTTATACTCACGATTAGCATAACCCGCCGGCGCCGATGGCCGGTTTTTTTGCCCCTCTATAATGCTCATATTGAGCATAAAGGTGGAACCATGTCCGCGACCCTGCTGACCCCGCCGGCCCGCCTCGACCCGCTCTACGCGCGGGTGCGTCACCTGATCCCGCCGATGGAATGGCCGGTGTTCGCCCCCGACATCGCCGCCATCCAGCGCCTCAAGCGTGAGCGCGACGCGGTGATCCTGGCGCACAACTACCAGACGCCGGAAATCTTCCACTGCGTCGCCGACATCACCGGCGACAGCCTGGCGCTGGCGCGCGAAGCGATGCGGGTGGACGCGAAGGTGATCGTGCTGGCCGGCGTGCATTTCATGGCCGAGACGGCGAAGCTGCTCAACCCCGAGAAGACGGTGCTCATCCCCGACCTGCGCGCCGGCTGCTCGCTGGCGGAATCGATCACGCCGGAGGACGTGCGGCTGATGCGCGCCCGCTATCCGGACACGCCGGTGGTCACCTACGTGAACACCTCGGCGGCGGTGAAGGCGGAATCCGACATCTGCTGCACCTCGGCGAACGCGAAGAAGATCATCGAATCCCTCGGCGTGCCGCGGGTGATCATGCTGCCGGACGAATACCTGGCGCAGAACGTGGCGAAGCAGACCAAGGTGCAGGTGATCGCCTGGGCCGGACATTGCGAGGTGCACCAGCGCTTCAGCGCCGCCGACGTGCGCAGCCTGCGCGCCGGCCATCCCGGCGTGATCGTGCTCGCCCACCCGGAATGCCCGCCGGAGGTCGTCGCCGAGGCCGACTACGCCGGCTCCACCGCCGACATGGCCGCCTATGTCGGGCGGGAGAAGCCGAAGCGGGTCGTGCTGATGACGGAATGCTCGATGGCCGACAACATCACCGTGGGCAACCCGGAGGTGGAGTTCGTCCGCCCCTGCAACCTCTGCCCGCACATGAAGCGGATCACGCTTCCCAACATCCGCTCGGCGCTGGAAAACATGCGTCACGAAGTGACGATCGAACCGGCGCTGGCCGCCCGCGCCCGCGCTTCGGTCGAGCGCATGCTGGCCGTGAAGTAAGGGAGCGCGAGCGATGTCCGTTCCCCCGCTGCCGGCGCTGATGATCGAACCCGCGGTGCGTGCCGCGCTGCTGGAAGACCTCGGTCGCGCCGGCGACCTCACCACCGATGCGATCGTGCCCGCTGCGTCCCGCGCGACGACGGTGCTGCGCGCGCGCCAGCCCGGCGTGGTCGCCGGCCTCGATTTCGCGCTGACCGCGTTCCGGCTGATCGATCCGGCGATCACCGCCGCGGTCACCCGCCCCGACGGGACGCGGATCGCGCCGGGCGACGTGATCGCCACCGTGTCCGGCCCGGCGCGCGGCATCCTGACCGCGGAACGCACGGCGCTGAACTTCCTCGGGCACTTGTCCGGCATCGCCTCCGCCACCGCCGGCGTCGTCGACGCGATCAAGGGCCACAAGGCGCAGGTGGTGTGCACGCGCAAGACCCTGCCCGGGCTGCGGATCGCGCAGAAATACGCGATCCGGGTCGGCGGCGGATCGAACCACCGCTTCGGCCTCGATGACGCGGTGCTGATCAAGGACAACCATGTGGCGATCGCCGGCGGCGTGGCCGAAGCGGTGGCGCGCGCGCGCAACGGCGTCGGCCACATGGTGAAGATCGAGCTGGAGGTCGACACGCTGGAGCAATTGCGGGAGGCGCTGGCGCTGCGGGTCGATGCGGTGCTGCTCGACAACATGGGACCGGAGACGCTGGCCGAGGCAGTGCGCATGGTCGACGGAAGCGCGATCACCGAAGCCTCGGGCGGGATCACGCCCGCGACCGCCCCGGCGGTGGCGGCGGCGGGGGTCGATCTGATCTCGATCGGCTGGCTGACCCATAGCGTGCGGGTGCTGGATATCGGGCTCGATCACCAGGCGTGACCGGGCGGGCGGCGCGGGCGGAACCCGGCCGTGCGCGGCCGGGATCAGGCGATGGCGCGCGCCATCGCCTCGAACCCTTCGGCGATCGCCGCCAGATCCGCTTTGCCGGTGTTGAGATCGGCGAGCAGGTCGCGTGACCGGCCATGCGGACCGAACACGTAGACGAGCGAGGTATGCCGGATGCGGGAGACGGGATCGGGCGAGTTTGGGCCGGACGGGGCCGCGTAGGACACGTCGCAACGATGGGCCAGCGCGGCCAGTTCCGCCGGCGTGCCGTAGAGCCCGTCGATCTGCGGCGGCGTGCCGAACCGGGCCAGGAACGTCTTCAGCCGCGGCACGGTGTCGTAGCCCAGGTCCACGGTGACGAAGAGCACCCGCATGCGCGCGGCGAGCGGGCCCATCCGGCCCATGACCAGGGCCATGTTGGACATCGTGAGCGGGCAGGTGTCGGTGCAGCGGGTGAAGCCGAAATAGAGCACCACGATCTTGCCGCGATAATCCGCCGCCGTGACCGGCTTGCCGTCGGAGGTGCGGGTCATGTGGAAGGCGAGATCGGGGAGCACGCCGTCGATCGCCGATCCGGGCGGGAACCCGGCCCGCGCCGCCCGCGACACCAGCAGCGCGGCGCCGCCGCCCATCCACAGGCCCAGCCGGCGCCGGGTGACGAACGCAGGCGGCGCCGCCTGGCCCGCTTCGGTGCCGGAGCCGGGCGCACCCGGTTGCGCCGCGGCCATTCCTGCCTGGCCGGGGCCTTCGTCGTTGTGGTGTCGGATCCTCATGAAATAGCCCGCCCCGCCTCGCTGCATCCAGGTTGCTCCGGTACCGTTCTGATCATGCAAACCGTATGTCCAAGTATAGCGCGCATGTCCGCCCGACAACACCGCGGGCACGGCCGGCAGGGCGACGCCCGGTCGCGTCGCCGTCGTCATCCGCGGGTCCGGACGCGCGTGGCCTCCAGGTCGGCGGCGCTGTCCACGTCCCGCAGGCGTCGCAACAGCGCCACGGTCCGGCCGCGGAAATTGCGCCGGGTGTCCGCCAGCGCGTGCGGGCCGGACCAGCGCACGCGGGCGAACGGATGCGCCGGGCGGCGCGGCCCCAGCGCGACCAGCCAGTAGCCGCCGTCCTCCGCCGGGCCGAACGCCGCCTGCGCCCTGCCCAGCGCCCGAAAGGCGGCGTGAAGGTCGTCCGCTCCGGCCCCGGGGATGTCGCAGCCGATGATCGCGGCCCGCCCGCGCGGGAAGCGCCGCAGGGCGCGCGCCATCCGCTGCGCGAGGTCGCCATGGCCCTGGTCGATGCGCGCGGCGTGCCGGCCCGCTCCGCCCGGCAGCCGCAGCCGCGCGCGATCCGGGGTGAGCGCCACGACGGTGCGGAACCGCCGGTCGGCGGCCAGGCCGAGCAGCAGGCGGGTCAAGGTCGCGATGTGGAACCGCAGCGCCGCCCGATCGCCCACGTCGCGCGCCAGCCGCCGCTTCCCCACCCCGAGCCGCGGGGCGCGCGCAAACACGATCGCCGTATCCCTCATCGATAGAACCGGGCGATGCGCGCCGGCGGCACGCCGGCGAACCACGCGGCCAGGCACAGGAGATTGCGCATCGAGCGGCGGGTCCAGCCGTCCCGCTCCCAACGCGCGGCCGAGGTGACGGCAGCGGTCGGCAGCAGCGCGAGCCGGTTCCGGCCAAGCCGGCGCACCAGGTCGACATCCTCCATCAGCGGCAACGGGCGGATCCCGCCGACCGCGGCGAGCAGGTCGCGATGGATCAGCAGCCCCTGGTCGCCATAGGGCAAGGCGAGCACCCGGCAGCGCCAGGCGACCGCCCGTTCGAGCCGGCGCGCGCGCGGATCGGCGCTGTCGAGGGCAAAGCGGAAATAGCCGGCGCGGCCGGGTCCGGCGGCGATATGCGCGGCGGCGACGGCCGGCCAGTCGGGCGCGGGCACGGTATCGGCGTGCAGCAGGAGCAGCCAGGGACCGCGCGCCGCTGCGACGCCGGCGGCAAGCTGGGCGCCGCGGCCACGGGGAGCATCGAGCACCGTCGCGCCGGCCGCCTCCGCCACCGCGGCCGTGTCGTCGGTGCTGCCGCCGTCCACCACCAGCAGTTCGGCCGTGGCGCCGGCCAGCGCGGCGAGCGTCGCCGGGAGACGCCCTGCGGCGTTCAGGACGGGAATGACAACCGAGATCATCGCGTGGTACCGGGGACATAACGTGATGACGGGCGCAGTCCCGATGCGGTGCGGTCGCTCGCCTGCATGGTCAATGTCCGTGCGAAGCGCACGTGGCCACGGGCGCCTCAGTGGCGGCTCGGCGGCGCCACCCGATCCCGTTTGCGAGGAAGAGCGTCCGCCAATCCGGCTCTTTCCGGAACTCGATGTAACGATAGGTGAAAGCCGCCACCGCCAGAGTCAGCAGAAGCGCCGGTACGTCGCCGGCGATCGGCACCACTGCCGACATCACGGGCGCATGCCATATGTAGATGCTATAGCACATCATGCCGATGACCTGGAGCGGCGCGAAGGCGAGGACCGACCGGCCAGAACCTTCTCGAGCCAGGGCTCCGAGCAGTACGCAACACAATCCGGCGTCAAGCAGATTGTTCGCGGGAGACATCATCACGGTCGACAAACCGCGGTACTGACATTGGAAGAATGCTTCCCATGACAATGCGATCAGGAACAGCCCCGGCCCAATCAGGCGAGGTGCCCAGATGGGCACACGCTCCCGTGCATAGAGCTCCGCGATCGCCATTCCAAGAACGAACTCGTCGATCCGGCCCGGCAGATTGTCGCTGATGAAGTTCGGTCCAAGCGGGCCTGGATTCCAAATTCGTCCGAATATCCGAGCGATCAAAGCCGCACTGAGAGCCAAAGCCAGTATCCGCACCAGGCCCAGCCGGGCGACAAGAACGACCATAACGGGAAAGGCCACGCTGAACAGGATCTCGACGCCAATCGACCACAAGGGGTAATCGATCGGCGGCATGAACCCGTACCGCGAGACAACAAATCTCAACAACAACAGCTGCTGTGCCGCCTCGACAAACCCGGCTTGGCTCATGCCCGCGGCGCCAATGGCCAATATCAGCAGCACGGCGAAGTAGTAGAGCGGCATCAGCCGGAACAAGCGATGCCAATAGAATCTCGTTGCATCCTTCCATGTCAACATGCTTCGGAGCCCGGCGGCATAGGGCAGAAAAAGAACAAACCCAGACAGTATAAAGAACAGATTTACCCCGGTCCAACCGTTGGACACCAGGGCAAGCAAGCCGTCCGGCACCCCTCCGGAATGATGGCTGATCCAGCCCCACACGACATGCTGGAAGAGTACCCCGAGGATGGCGACGCCCCGGAGGCCGTTGACAACGGACACTCGGCCGGTCCCAGCCGTTCCTGCCCGAGCAGAACCCATCCCGTCCCATCCTTCCCGCGCGACCCAGATCTCTAACCTCATCTCATCGGAGTGGCGAGCATAGATCAGTGCCGGTCGCAGACATGGCTCATCGTCAACCCGTACCGCCGTCCCGCCCCACGGGCCGACAGCGCATGTCGTGTCGATACGATCACGAACATGGTCCGACCAGCCTCCGGTCCCTGTGACGGTGCGGTCACCCTGTTCGTGCCGACGACGCGCGGCCAACCATCACCTTTGGCTTTCACCTGAACAAGGCGCGCGCGCCACCTCGCCATGCACCCAACCACCTTGATCAGAGGGGAACGAACTCGGCGCCGCGGCGTCAACTCGGCCTGCCGCGCCGGCGGGCTTCACGTGCGGCGCGATCCCGAGCACCATACACGGACGAACCGAACGGAACGGACCAACGCATGCTGCTGATCGAGGCCGACGGCAAGGCCCTGTTCGCCGAGGCCGGCATTCGTGTCCCGGTCGGCCGCCTGGTCCGGGAACCGGCGCTGCCGGCTGACCTCGGCCCCGGGCCGTTCATCGTGAAGGCCCAGCTCCCCGCGGGCGGGCGCGGCAAGGCCGGGCTGGTCCGCTGCTGCGCCACCCAGGGCGACGTCGCCGCCGCCCTACCCGCCCTGCTCGGCGCCACCCACAAGGGCCATCCGGTCGCCGCCTGCCTGATCGAGGAGCCGGCAGCAGGCACCGAACAGTATTTGGCGCTGATGACGGACGCGGCCAGCTACGGCGTGCGGCTGATCTATCACCCCCAGGGCGGCGTAGATGTGGAGGCGGCGGGAACCCTGGCCGGCACGCTCTGCGCCCCCGACCCGGCGGCGATCGATGCGGCGATTGCCGCGACCATCCCCGATCCGATGGTGGCCGAGACCGCCCGTGCGCTCGGGCGCCTGCTGCTGGAGCGGGAATTGACGCTGGCCGAGATCAATCCGCTGTTCGTCGGCCCCGAGGTCTGCGTCGCGGGCGACGCCAAGGTGGTGATCGACCTCAACGCGCTGCCGCGCCAGCCCCGCCTCGCCGCGCTGATCGCCGCGCGGCCGGACGCCTATGCGGACGCGGCGCGCAAGCTCGCCTCGGGGTTCGACTATGTGGAGATCGATCCGGGCGGCAGCATCGGCCTGCTCACCACCGGCGCGGGGCTGTCGATGATGCTGATCGACGAACTGGTGGCGCGCGGGGCACGTCCGCTCAATTTCTGCGATATCCGTACTTCCATGCTGCGCGGCAGCCCGGCGCGCATCGTTGCGGCGCTGCGGTGGATGACCGCGCGGCCGTCGCTGCGGGTGGTGCTGGTGAACATCTTCGCCGGCATCACCGACCTCGGCGAGTTCGCCGCGCTGCTCGCCGATGCGATCGCGCAATCGCCCGGCTTGCGCGTGCCCGTGGTCGCCCGGCTGGTCGGACGCGGCGCCGAAGCCGCGCGGCAGGTGCTGGCCGAGCGGGCGCCCGACGTCGCGGTGGAGGACGACCTGCCCGCCGCCCTCGCCCGCGTCGCCGCCGCGGTGGCGGCATGATCGCGCAGCTTTCCCGCGCCACGCCGGTGCTGGTGCAGGGCATCGCCGGGCGAATGGGGCGTGCGCATGCGGCGCTGATGCGCGCCTACGGGACGAATATCGTCGCCGGCGTAGCGGCGCGGGGAGATGTCGCCGGCGTAGCGGCGCGGGGGGAAGTCGCCGGCGTAGCAGCGCGCGGCGACACGGCACAGATTGCCGGCATACCGGTGTTCGCCGACTGCGCCGCGGCGGTAGCCGCGACCGGCGCCGTGGCATCGGTCGCGCTCACCCCGCCGGCGGAAACCCTGGCGGCGGCCCGCGACGCCTTCGCGGCCGGCATCCGGCTGCTCGTCACGGTGGCGGAAGGGGTGCCGGTGCATGACGCGCTCTGCATCGGCCAGGCGGCGCGCGCGGCGGGCGCGGTCTGGGTGGGCGCCTCCACGCCGGGCCTCGCGATTCCGGGCGAGCTCAAGCTCGGCTTCCTGCCGGATGTGGCGCTGCGGCCGGGGCCGCTCGGCGTGATGTCGAAATCCGGCACCCTCTCCTACGAAGTCGGCTGGCGGCTGGCGCGCGCCGGGCTGGGGCAGAGCCTGTGGGTCGGCGTGGGCGGCGATCCGGTGAAAGGCGTGCGCTTCGCCGACCTGCTGCCGACGTTCCTCGCCGATGCGCGAACCCGGGCGATCGTGCTGGTGGGCGAGATCGGCGGCACCGAGGAGGAGGACTGCGCCGCCGCCTACGCGGCACTCGGCGCGGCCAAGCCGCTGTTCGCGCTGATCGCCGGGCGGGAAGCGAAGGAAGGCGTGGCGATGGGTCACGCCGGGGCGCTGGTGCACGGCTCCAGCGGAACCTTGGCCGAAAAGACGCGCCGGCTGGAAGCGGCGGGGGCGTTCGTGTTTTCCACCATCGAGGCGCTGGTGCAGCGCTGCGTGGCGGATTTTGGCGTTCAGACCGGAGGGTGAGCCAGGACATGGGAATCAACGGGATGCGGGTGATCGCGCGCGGGCTGTCGTTTCCGGAAGGCCCGGTGGCGATGGCGGACGGCTCGGTGGTGCTGGTGGAGATCGAACGCCAGACCGTGACCCGGGTGTTCCCCGACGGGCGCACGGCGGTGATGGCGCGCACCGGCGGCGGGCCGAACGGGCTGGCGCTGGGGCCGGACGGGGCGTTCTACGTCTGCAACAATGGCGGCTTCGCGTGGCGGCGGGAGAGCGGCTACCTCCGACCGGTGGCGCAGGCGTCCGACTACACCGGCGGGCGGATCGAGCGGGTCGATCCGGCGAACGGATCGGTACGGGTGCTGTACGACGCCTGCGACGGGCATCCGCTGCGCGGCCCGAACGACATCGTGTTCGACCGGCATGGCGGGTTTTATTTCAGCGACCTGGGCAAGAGCCGGGCGCGCGACCGCGACCATGGCGGGCTCTACTACGCGCTGGCCGACGGATCGCGGATCATGCAGGTGGCCTATCCGATCCTGACGCCGAACGGCGTCGGGCTGTCGCCCGACGGCGCCACCATCTATGTCGCGGAAACCGAGACCGGGCGGCTCTGGGCCTTCGACCTTGTCGGCCCTGGGGTGGCGCGCAAGCAGCCCTTCCCGTCGCCGCATGGCGGGCGGCTGGTGGCCGGGCTGGGCGGGTTCCAGCGCTTCGACAGCCTGGCGGTGGACGCGGACGGCAATGTCTGCGTCGCGACCCTGGTGACCGGGGCGATCACCTCCATCGCGCCGGACGGGCGGATCGTGCGGCAGGTGACGACCGGCGATCCGATGACCACGAATATCTGCTTCGGCGGACCGGAGCGGCGGACCGCGTTCGTCACCTTGTCCGGCCGCGGCGAACTGGTGGCCATGGCGTGGCCGGAGGCCGGCCTGAAGCTGGCCCACGAAGGGTAGCGCACCGGGCCGGGCGCATCAGGCTGAGGGTCGCATCAGGCTTTGGGGATGACCCGCCGGCGCGGCCATGCCGGCGGGACCAGCCACAGCAGCGCCAGGACGTAGAGCCAGACCAACAGGTAGAGCAGCGCGAAGACCCAAAGCGGCAGCGGCCAGAAGATCACCCGGTCCACAAAGCGCATGATCAGCGGCGCCGGTGCGCCGGCCCGGCCCTCCAGCGCGTCCTGCCACCGGGTCAGGAAGCACGCCCGCCCGGCCAGCGCCTGCCCCGCCACCGCGGCCAGCGCCAGCACGTGCAGGATCCGCCACCACGCCACCCGCACGAACCGCCAGCCGCACCAGGCGCCGAGGGGAATTGCCAGCAGGCCGAACAGGTTGAACCCGATCACCCCGAGATGGAGCGCCAGCACGGCCCCGGCGAGCACCGCGGCGTTCATCGCCCGCTCAACGACGGACCAGCCGGACGAGCAGGCCGAGCGCCGCCGACGGCACGACCGGCACGAGCCGGCAGGAGCCGGACGACGCAGGGACGCTCGATCCCAGCCGGCGCAGGCGGCGATCCCCCGGCAGGTGCCCGGGCCCGGGAGGACCAAGGACCAGCCGCTGGAGCCAGGACCAGGCAGGACCGGGCGCCAGCAGGACCGGCCTGGCGATGATCAATGTCCGCCGCATGCCGGAACCATAGGAGCTTCGGGCGACGTCCGCAGCCCGCGGATGGTCCAGCGGCCGGCCCGCAGGCTCGCGCCCCGCGGCGTCGCCCGGTTATACGAACGTGATGGTCAGCACCGAGAAATCGTCGTCCAGCGGTCCCGGGCGGGCGGCGGCACGGACCGCCTGGTAGACAAGCTGCGCCGCGGACAGCCCGGGCTGCTCGGCCGCCTGCAGGATCCGCCGCAGATCTTCGATCCCCCAGTTCCCACCGTTCGCCGGCACGATCTCGAACGCGCCATCGCTGAACACATGCAGCCGGCTGCCGGGCGCGACGGTCGCCGTGCCGACCGCCCAGGTGCCCCGGGGCAGCATTCCGATCGCCGGCCCGCGGCACCACAGCGCCTCCGCCGATCCGGCGCCGGGCGCACGAAGGAAGGACGGATGGTGGCCGGCGGCACAGAAGCGCAGGCACCGGGTCGGGATATCGTAGACGAAATACCACACGGTCAGCATCAACCCGTTGTGTTCCTCCATCGGGAACACCGCGTTCAGCCCGGCGGCGACCTGCGCCGGATCGTGGAAGTCGACACCGGGCAGCGCACGCCGGCGCAGCGTGTTGGCGACGTTGACGGCGTGCATCGCCGAGCCGATCCCGTGGCCCGAGACGTCGAGCACGAAGCCCGCGAAGCTGCGGTCGTCGAGAAACTGATAGCCGAACGCGTCGCCGCCAAGCTGCGAGGAGGGAACGAACCACCACTCGGTCCGCACCGGCCCGGCGGTCAGCGGCGCCGGCAGGATCGCGCGGACATAGTCCATCGCCCGCCGAAGCTCCTCGGCGAGGTCCGCCTCCTCAGCCACATCCCGCCGGTCGCGCCGTTCGTAGCGCAGCGGGAAGGATCCGAGCAGGATCCGGCTGCCGTTGCTGAGCCGGGTCGGCCGCTCCACCCGCTCGCCGTCCACGAAACAGCCGTTGGTCGAGCCGAGATCGGTGAGCACCACCCAATCCCCGTCGAGGTCGATCCGGCAATGGCGGCGCGAGATGTCGGGGACGGCGATGACGAGCGTGCTGGGGGCCTGCCGCCCGACGGTGAGCCCGCCCGGGCCGATCGGAACCCGGCGCAGCGTCTCCGCCTCGGTGAAGGCGAGGAAATGGCCGAGCTCCACCGCCGGGGCGCGGGTCGCCGGCAAGCGCAAGGTGATCGTCCGCTCGGCCGGGTCGGTGTCGTCCTCGTCCGTCATTGCCGGTCCTGCAGGTCGTTCTGCTGGCGAAGGCTGTCACCATAGCGTCACGGAAATCCTCGGCACAACCGCTCATTCCGGCGTACTGCGCGCTTGCCGGGCCGTGGCGGCGCTTTTACGGTTGCGCCGTGCCGGGCAGGTTTCCGGCGGCGCGATGCAGGGGTGCCTCCATGCCGATCGAAATCCAGCGGCTTGCCGACAATGTGACCAAGGTCGTGCTCTCCGGCCGGATCGACATTGCCGGCGCGCGCGAGATCGATATGCCGATGAGCGTCGTCGCCGGCGCTTCCCGGGCCGTGGTCATCGACCTCTCCGCGGTCGAATTCATCGCCTCGATGGGGCTGCGCAGCCTCGTCGTCTGCGCCAAATCGGTGATCGGCAAGGGCGGCCGGGCCGTGCTGCTGGCGCCGCAGCCAGCGGTGGAGGAGGTCATTACCGTCAGCGGCGTCGACGAGTTGATCCCGATCCACCGTGACGAGCCGGCAGCGATCGCGGCGGTCCGCTCGCCCGCCGCCTGACATCGGCATGCCGGCGGCCGCCCGCGCGTCGGAGCTGCGTCTGAGAACGGCGCCCGCCGAGCTTGCCCGCCTTTACCCGTGGCTGGAAACCGCCGCCCGGGCGCACAACCTGCCGCGCGACCTGCTGTACGGGATGCATGTCGCGGTCGAGGAGGCGGTGGCAAATGTTGCCCTGCATGGGTTCGGCCCCGAGCAGCCAGGTGAGATCGCGGTGCGCCTGAGCGCGTCGCCCGATGCCGCCGCGGTGGAGGTTGAAGATGCCGGCCGGCCGTTCGACCCGACCGTCGCGACGTCGCTTGCGCGGCGCGGACCGGATGCCGCGCCCGGCGGTCACGGGCTCACGCTGATCCGCCATTATTGCCGCGATATCCGCTACGAGCGGATCGGCGACCGCAACCACCTGACCCTCCGCTTTCCGCTGCCGCGGTCCTGACGTCGCTCCGGCGCGGCCGGGGTCGCAGCCGCCGGCCTGGCGCGCCGCTTGACGCCTGGCGATGCCGCTCTGGCCGAAGGGCTTAGCCCGAAGGTTGCGCTGAAACGGTCCCCGCATCCCGGTATGGTTGCGCACCGTCCCACCCGGGATCGGGGCTTCGCGCGACGGCTGCGGAAACCGGGCCTCCCGCCAGGGACCGCCTTCCCGATCGCCTCGCGCGCATCGGCAGAACCTGAGATGGGCGCTCCGGAGGCGCAGGAAAATGGCCACGACCATCACGGCTTTCGTTCCGGGACCCGTCTTGCTGGACCAAGCCGCCCAGAACGCGCTGACGATCGCGGCGACCGGCACCGTCGCCTCATCGGGGGCCGGCGCCGATGGCGTGGACGGCTCCAACCTCATGGCCTGGACGATCGTCAACGACGGCACCGTCGCCTCCACTGGCGGCGTCGGCATCCGTCTGTTGAACGGCGGGACGATCGAGAACGGCCTGACATCCGGCCCCGCCGCCGCGATCGCCGGGGCAAGCGCCGGCGTGCTGATCTCCGGCGCCTCGGGACGCATCGTCAATGGCGGGTCGATTTCCGGCACCGAGGGGATCCAGCTCTCCGCCGGAGGCAACGTCGACAATCGTACCGGCGGCATGATTTCGGGCAGCGGCACGATCGGCTCCGGCTTCGGGACCGGCGCAGGCGTGTACGTCACCGGCGGCAGCGGGACCGTCTCCAACAGCGGCGCGATCTCGGGAGGCGCCTACGCGGTGGCGTTCGCCCGCGGCGGCACGGTCACGAATTTCGGCCTGATCGGCGGCGGGGAAGACGGCGTCATTGTCCAAGGCGGGCTCGGCTCCGTCATCAACGCCGGCAGCATCGGCGCGTCCGTCGACGACGGCGTCGCGCTCTTTGCCGGCGGGTCGGTCACCAATGCCGTCGGCGGATCGATCTCCGGGACCGGCACGCTGGGCGCGGGCGTGTTCATCACCGGCACGTCCGGGACGCTCGCCAACAGCGGCACCATCACCGGCCCCAACCATATCGGCGTCCTGATCGTGGACGGCGGCAGCATTTCGAACGCCGCCGGCGGCCTGATCTCCGGTCCCGATTCGGGCGTGTTCTTTCAACTGGGCGCCGGCACGCTCGCCAATGCAGGCAGTATCGGTTCGAACGGCCCGAACGGCTCGGGGGTTTACGCCGAGAGCGGAGGCAGCGTCACGAACAGCGCCGGCGGCGCGATCACCGGGACCAAATTCGGGGTGTTCCTCGAAGGCGGGTTCAGCACCTTGACCAACGCGGGGCGGATCTCCGGCGCGACCTATGACGGCGTCGTGCTCGGGCTTGGCGGCACCATCGTCAACAACGCCGGCGGCACGCTGATCGGCGGATCGAACGGCGTCTACGCGAAATACCGCGCGCCCGCGGACGTCACCAATGCCGGCAGCATCGGCGGGACCGCGGCGAACGGCGCCGGGATCGATCTTGCCGATGGCGGGCGCATCACCAACCTGCCGACCGCCGCGATCACCGGCGGAGATTTCGGCGTGTTCATCACCGGGGCAGCGGGGACGGTCGACAACCAGGGACGGATCGCCGGGACGAAATACGACGGCATCGGGCTCGCGCGCGGCGGCAGCATCACCAACGCGGCGAACGCGCTGATCGCGGGCGGCAGCAACGGCATCTATATCGAGAACGCCGCCGCGGGCGCCGTGGTGAACGCCGGCAGCATCGCAGCGACCAGCGCCGGTGGCGCTGCCGTCGATCTCGGCCTGGGCGGCAGCGTCAGCAACGCGCCGGGCGCCGTCATCTCGGGCTCCGCCTTCGGCGTGTTCGTCACCGGAAGGCCGGGTTCGATAGCCAACAGCGGCATCATCCAGGGATACCACGGCGTCGCGCTGGAGCAGGGAGGCACGCTCACCAATGCCGCCGGCGCGTCGATCAGCGGCGGCACATCGGGGGTCTTCTCCGCCGGCGGACCGGCAACGGTCGTCAACGCCGGCAGTATTTCGGCCACCGGCGCCGCGGGGCTGGACATCGAGGCGGGCGGAACGATCGCCAATCTGGCGAACGCCACGGTTTCGGGCAGCGCTTTCGGCGTGTTCCTGATGGGCGGAGACGGGACCATCGCAAATGCCGGCACGATCACCGGCGGCAGCTACGCGGTGAAGTTCTCGGGGAGCGGCAACGACCGGCTGATCGTCGATCCCGGGGCCGTGTTCCAGGGGGGTGCCGGCGGGGGTTCCGGAACGAACACTCTGGAACTGGCAAGCGGAGCCGGCGGCATCTCGGGCATCAACAACGGGACGTTCTTCAACTTCCAGAGCCTGGTCGTCGACGGCGGATCCGACTGGTCGCTCAATGGTCCCAACCGCGTGTCCTCGCTGACCAATGACGGCACCCTCGCGGTGAACGGGGCGCTCGGCGTCACGTCGGCGATCGATCCGGGAAGCACCGGGGTGTTCCTGCTGGAGGGCGGCGGCTCACTCGACGTCGCGGCGATCGCCGGAAGCGGGGCGCAGATGCAGTTCCTGGACGGCAGCACGCTGAGCATCGACGATACCGCCGCGTTCGGAACCAATGTCGGCACCTCGTCCTATCTTGGCCCCCTGCTCGCGGGCTTCGATTCATACGACCGCATCGACCTGAAGCAGTTCGGGTTCAGCGGCGTGTCGCTCAACTACGACGGCACGACGGGGCTGCTGCAGATTGCGAATGGCGCGGCGCAGGTTGCGAGCCTGCAGTTCAAGCCATCCGGCCTGGGCGTCGGCAGCTTCCACGCCGCCAGCGACGGCGCGACCGGAACCGCCATCGCCTTCGGGTGAGCGGCGCGCGGGCCGGGCGGCACTGCGATGGAACCCCGGGGTTGCCAAACGCGGCGCAGCACGCGGCTGTGGCCGGCGGCGGGCCGAACGGGCCGGCGGTGCGGCGTGCTGCTGGCGGCGTGCCTGATCCTGGCCGCCCCGATCGCCGCCGCGGCACGGCGGCAGCCGACCGCGCCCCGCACCGCGCTGCACTACGCTCCGAACGCGAACTTCGCGCCAGACGGGACGTTCCGGCCGGGCGCGGCCGGGTTCAACCTGGCGGACGTGAGCAGCCCGGCGCAGCTCGCGCTGCTTCCCGCCGGCGTCAAGGCGCTGGTCTGGGTCGGCCGGTGCGGCGGGGTCGATGCGCACTTCCTGCAGGCCGTCGGCCCCTATGTGGGCCGGCCGCGGATCTTCGGCTTCTACCTGATGGATGATCCGGACCTGCGCCTTCGGCTGACGCCGGACGGGCTCCGGCGCGCCTGCACGATCGGGCACCTCAACGCGGAGACGGACTGGATCCACGCGCACATGCCGCACGTTCGCACGTTCATCGTCCTGATGAACCTCGCCTCGCCGGAGCGGCCTTCCTACGGCGGCAACGAAGGTCTGAACGAGCTGCGCGTGGATCTCGTCGGGGTGGACCCCTACCCATGCCGCTCGGAGCGGCATCGGTGCTTCTATCCCATGATCGACCGGTATGTTGCCGCCGCGAAGTCCGCGGGCATCCCCGCCGACCATATTGTTCCGGTCTATCAGACATTCGGCGGCGGCCGATGGATGGACGGCAGCGGCGGCAGGTACGTGCTGCCGAGCCGTCGCCAGGAGCGGCGCATACTCGCCCGCTGGGGCGCCCTCGCGGCACATCCGGCGTTCGACTACGCCTACAGCTGGGGATCGCAGAGGCGGGACTGCGCGCTCGCGAATTCGCCAGGCCTGCGCATGGTTTTCGCCCGCCACAACCGGGAGGGCGCAACCGCCCGCGCGGCGGTGCCGGCGGTCGACCCCGCCCGCCTCCCCCCGGCGGCAGGAAGCGCCCCGCAGTGCTGAACGAAGCCCGGGAACGATCCGGTCCGACACGTATATTTCCGGCCGTTGGCGCGATATCGAAACGCCCCGCGCCAGCGCGATCACGACATTCTCTCTGATCTCAATACATTCGTAGACCCGTCAATTTTTACAGGTCTGCAGTTTCTGATTTCAGACCTGCACCATAAGGTTTAAGAATTGTGTCAGATCGGTGAACCCCCCGGTTACAGATGTAAGCCAAGCAACACATGTTCACACCAGGAAGGACACACCCGGAGATGCCCGCAAGTGGTGCGCATGAGCTGTACGGCCTGCCTCGGCCTGGTATCGTAACCGCCGGGATGGGTCGCCTTGGGACAGGCGCCGCGGTCGATCCCGATCGTGCGCGAACATCGGATGCGCCAAGGCCCGGCGCCGGCGCACGGATCCTCGGCCGGGACGATGCATCCGGACGGCGTCTGGTGCTCGATCTCGAACCGCGCAAGCACCAGCGGCCGGATCTGTCACCCGCCGACACCCGGACGATTGCGTTGCCGCAACCCAGCCGGGCCGAGCCGCCGGCTCAACCCCCGCAGCTCCTGATCGGTGTGGAGCGGCGGGCCTTCTTCCAGGGCTGCCTCTCGCTCTGGCTCGGTCGCTTCTGCGAGGAGTTCGGGACCGCCGTGGTCGAGGACCTGCGCAGCGCGGACATCGTCGACCAGGCAGCCGCGGTTATCATCGGCATCGGCTCTCCGCTGGCCGATGCAGGCTGGTTGGAGGAGCAGATCGGCTGGCTGCGCAGCCTGCGTCCGCTGCTGCCGGTCGCCGCGATCGCGGACGACGCGCATCATGAACGCGTCGAGGCGCTGGCCCGCCACTTCGGCATCCAGGGGTTCATCCCGGCCTCCACCAGCGTCGGCATTGCGGCTGCGGCAACCCGCCTGATCGTCGCCGGCGGTTCCTATTTCCCGCGCGCCCTCCCGCATGACGACAAAGGCGATCCGCCCTCGCCGGAAGCCGAACACGACGCCGCGGTGCCTTTCCCGGCGTCTTCCGCGGCGAGCATCGATCGACTGACGCCGCGGGAGGCGGCGGTGCTCGAACTGCTCGGCCGCGGGACGCCGAACAAGATCATCGCCTATCGGCTTGGCATCTCGCTCAGCACCGCCAAGGTTCACGTGCATAACATCATCAAGAAGCTCAACGCACACAACCGAACCGAAGTCGCGCTGGTCGCCCGGCAGCTGCTGCGGACCCAGGCGCGAAGCGCGGGCGGTGATCTGCGGGAAGCGGCACTGCCGGACGACGCCCACGCCTGCTGAGCGGGGGCCGCCCGGTTGCGGGCGGTCACCGCGCCCGGCGGGTCACGGCCGCGCGTCCTGCGTATGACCGGCCGGCGCCCACCAGCGCGGCGCGGCCAGCAGGCCGGGCGGCAATCCGATACGCCGCCAGATGAACAGCGCCATCATGGCGTTCCATCCGAGCAGCGAGCCCGTGGCAGCCAGCGCGGCTCCGACCGGCCCCAGCCGGGCGATCAGCGCGGCGCTCAGCAGCGCGTTCACCCCCGCCGCGAACCCGAGCATCAGCGCCGCCGCATCCTCGTGGCCGGTCATGGTCAGCAGGAACATCTGCGAGCCCACCCCGGCGGCCATCACCTGCCCGGCCAGCAGAATCTGCAAGGTTGCCAGCCCGGCACCGAATCCGTGACCGAACCAGGACAACAGCGACGGCGCCAGCAGGCTGAGCGGCAGCGCGAGACCGATGGACCCCATCAGCGTCCATCCGGCGGCGCGGCCGACAACCCGGCGCAGCGCCGCCTTGTCGCCCCTGGCATGCAGAGCGGAGATCGTTGGTGCCAGCCAGGCGTTGATGGCGGTGCGCGGCAGCGCCACCACAAGGGCGAAGTTGAAGGCCAGCGCATAAATCCCGGCGGCGCGCGTGTCGCCTGACCAGCCGAGCAGGACCACCCCGGTTCGGTTCATCGCCACCTCGCCGATCGCGACGGCGACCAGGGGGATCGCGGTACGGCGCCACACCGACGCGGCATAGTGCGGCGCGACGCCCCGCAGCGCGCGCGGGCGGACCTTGCGCGCAGCGCGGCTGGCCAGGACCAGCCCGATCAGCGAACCCAGCAGCGTCGCCAGCATGGCGGTCGGGGCGTCGATGCGCGATCGCACCACGGCAGCGGCGATGGCGAGCAGCAGCACCAGCAGGCCGTCGCGCACCAGGCGGTCCGGCACCAGCCCGGCGACGATCCCGCCGCAGGCGCGCACCAGCGCGCAACGCACCCAGAGGAGCGCCCAGACCGGAACCAGTCCCAGGCCCGCCAGGAACGTCAGCCGCAGCACGGACGCCCCGGGCCTGGGACCCGCCCCTATCAGCGCGGCCCCAAGCAGCACGATGGCGATGCCGGCCAGCGCCACCCGCCGCTCGGCGTATTGAATGACGCCCCGCATCAGCGCCCAGGCGTCCTGCGAGCGATAGGTCGGAACAAACCGCAAGGTGGACACGTCGAAGCCGAGCGCCGCGGCATAGGCGAGAATGGTCATCCAGGAGAAGACGTAGGCGTAGGTGCCGTACCCGTCGGGCCCGATCAGCCGCGCGATCAGAAGCTGGGCGCCGTAGGTCATCCCCGCACCGCCGACATAGACCGCGAAGGCCGCCATGCTGGTCCAGGCCACCCGGCCCGGCTTCGCGGAGGTTGCCGCGATCTCGGGCGCCTCGGAAACCTGGGCGGACGCGCCCGTCATGCCGCGGTGGTCCGACATACGGGCCAAGCCTCGCCGATCTCCCGGGCGATCCGATCCGCGCCATCCTCCAGCGCCGCGCGATCGCCGCAGCCGACCAGGCGCGGCGGACGCCCCAGCGACGCCAACGCCGCGTCCAGCCGACCAATCACGGCGACGAACGCCAGGTTCTCCGCCACGTCGAGTTCGAGCAGACGTTCCAGCCGGCCTTGCCCGCACCGACGCCGGGCGAGCCGCGTGGCCAGAACATGCGTCGGCGCGTCGAGACGGACGAGCATGTCGGCGGCGGGGACGAGTGCCAGGGCAGGCGTCAGGACATCCGCTCCCGCCGGGGCGCGCCCATCGGCCGTCGTCTCGATTCCGGCCTGGGCACCCGCCGCCACAGCGGCGCTGCGGTCCGGCCCGAGCACGATCAAGGAGGCGATCGCCTGCAGGAAGCCCTGGTCGCACAGCACGATCCGATCCGCCGCTGCCGCGCGCTGCCAGGCGCGCTCCAGCCGAACCAGATACTGCCGCAGCCGGATCGCCCACATGACGTCGCGCGGGGGCAACAATGCCAGCAACCTGCCCGCCGGCGCCGCGGCGGATGAGACGCCGACCTGCCGGCAGGCGGCGCCGAGAAATTCGATCGCCGGCCGGCTCAGGCGCCGCAGCACGTCGCCGGTCGCCCCGGCCGGGTGGCGCGCGTCCCGCGGGCGATCGTCCGACGCTTCGGCCGGCCGGTGGCTCAACAGGAAATCGACCGGCAGGCCACCGGCTTGCAGCTGGGCGCCGAGGGCATGGGCGAAGGTCGTCTTTCCCACGCCGGGAGGACCAAAGAGCTCGACGATCATGCGCTGGCCCTTTCCTGTTACGCCTAGAGCAAGCGCCAGACTTCCGCCTTCACGGCACGGATGACAGCGTTCAGCGGCAGGTCGGCGTCCACGCTCACCACCCTGGTGCGGGGAAATTCGAGCCGGCGCAGTTTGGCGGCGCGGTCGCGGATCAGCCCCGGCTCCATACCCGGTTCGCGTTGCGCCAACGTCGCCGCCGGCGCTTCCAGCTTGAGCACGAGATCGGGCGGCAGGCGGTTGGCAAGCGCGTATGCGTTGGCTTCGTAACGACGCAGCCAGCGCGGTGCCCAGCGCAGGCGCGGCAGCAACGGGCCGTCGTTGAACTCGGCAAGCTGATCCTGCGGAAAGCGGTCGGCGACGACCACCATGCCCCGGCTGGCGGCGCGGTGCGCAGCGACCAGCTTGCGGCGCTTCTCCATCGCCAGGATGCCCGCCCAGACCATCAGCAAGCCGCCATAGACCGCTCCTGGCGCGCGGTCGGTGACCCGGCCGTGGGAAGACCCTCTGGGCCGCCGCGGAAAGAGCCTGGAAACGAGAGGAACCAGAAGCTTGAACGGCAGAAGCAGGAGCGAGGGACGGCCATCCCCGGTACCGAAATAGATCGGAAAGACGTCGACCTCCGCGCCGAGCCAGGTGCGGATTTCGCGTGTGATCGTGGTCTTGCCGCTGCCGTCCACACCAAGCGCGGCGATCACCACGCCGCCGCCGGGAGCCCGCCGTCCCCATGGCCGCGGCGACCACGCATAGCGCCTGTTCAGGCCCCCGCCGATCCATGCGAGCGTGCGCCCCACGCTGCGCAGCAGCGCCTCGGGGGCGTTGAACCTGCGATGCGGCGCAAGCGTGCGCCGGACCTGCGCGCGCAGCCGACGCCGAGCCGTGAACGGCCGCGGCGCGAACATCGCCTCGACCACCGCGTCGGCCAACCCGGCGCCGAGAAGCGCGACCGCGCGCTCCCGCACCGCGTCGGGTGCGAGCACCGCAGCCAGCGCGGCCCGGTCGGCGGCGAATTTGGCCGTCGTCCGGCGCCAGTGCCGCAGGGTCACCGGATCGCCGCGCCGCAGCTCCAGGCAGGCGCGAACGACCAGAAGCACGGCCTCCGAGGCCGGATCGAGCAGCCGTATCGGCATGGTGGGGTGGGCCACCGCATGGCCCAGCAGCAGGTCCTCGATCGCCAGCCGGTAGGACTTCAGCAGCCGGGACCCCAGCACCAGGCGAAAATGCGCATGGACATGGACGATGCGCCCGCTCGACGGGTCATAGCCGAGGAAGCTTTCGACCGCCGGATGCTCCCGCGAGGTGGCGCCGGGAAATGCCTTGAGCCCGCTCGCACGGAACGCCTGGCGAGCGGCATGCTGGTCGTCGCGGGCAATCAACAGATCGAGGTCGGCCTCCCCCGCCAGCACGGCTGCGAGGCGAAGGTGGCTCTTCCAGTAGCAGCACCGGACCTCCGCTTCGTGCAACGACCGCAGCACTTCGATCAGCAGCGGCATCGCCGGTTGCGACGACACGCAGCCGGTCGATTGCACAGAAGAGCGAAGCGCCACCGTCTGCTCGCCATCCGGCATGGTCATCCCTCCGCCTTGCCTGCCTGGCCGTAGTATTTGCCGTAGCGCACCATCGCTTCCGCGACGCTGCCGTCGCGCGAGCGCGCGTGCTTCCTGAGGTCCATCTGAGTGATGATCGTTCCGATAGAACATAATTCGTGATCGGTGCGCACCCCCGCGCACCGCAGCAGCGCCAGGGCGTTGCGCGCAACCCGTCGGTCCGTGCTTGCCCATTTCACGGCGAACAGCACCTGGTCCGCCATCGCCGCAAGCAGCCGCGTCTCCGTGACCGCAAGCAGCGGGGCGGTATCCGCAACAATGCAGTCGTAGCTTTCCCGCAAGGTCTCCAGCAGCTCGGCGATCTGGTTGTTCGCGAACAGCTGCAACGGATCCGCGATGCCGCCCATCGGCACGTAATCGAGATGCAGCATGGGAAGGCGTTGCACGGTCTCGCGGACCGGCCGCTTGTCCAGCAGGCGCGCCAGGGTCGCCGTGTCCGCCACCGGTCCGAATTCCCGCGCGGTGGCCGGATGCCGAAAGTCGAGGTCCAGCAGGATGGTGCGCTTCCCCAGCCTGGCTGCGTAGGTCGCGAAGCTGACCGCCAGCGTGGTCTTGCCCTCGCCCGGCACGCTCGAGGTGACGAGCACGAATTGCGGCCGATTGCCGGCGGCCAGCAGCGAGGTCGCCGCGATCGAGCGGACCGCCTCGACGTAGGGCCCGTAATCGTCGTGGAGCAGGCTCTGGTGCGGCCGCAGGCGACGGACCCGGCGCAGCCGCGGCAGCAGGCCGATGCAGGGGATGCCGAGCGCTTCGGTCACATCGGCTTCCGAGCGCATCGTCCCGTCCAGCCGATCCATCGCGACC
>JAGWSV010000331.1 GCA_028869315.1 Rhodospirillales bacterium | reverse complement strand
GGCGCCGAGGCGCTGCCGCTGCACGCGGACGCCGCCGTGCTCGCCGGCACCCTGGCCGCGGGCGAGACGGCGGAGGTGGCGCTGCCGCCGGGCCGCGCCGCCTATCTCGTCGCGGCCAGCGGGCGGGTGCGGGTGAACGGGGTGGCGGCCGGCCCCCGCGACGGCGTGGCGATCGCCGGGGAGACGCGCCTGGCGATCACCGCGGACGAAGCGGCGGAGGTGGTGTTGGTGGACGTGGCCGACGACGAGCGATAGCCCGCCGGGGGGCGGTGGCCGAGCGCCGGCGCGGGCAGCGTGTCGGTTCCTGTTCCGCGCCGGTCATCGTGCCGGCCCGCTTCCCCCGTTCCACCGAAACCCGATCCGTTGCCTCCGGCGATCGCGCGGGGGAGCGGCGCCGGTTCGCGGATCGAACCGATACCGGCGGCCTCTGTGCTTTGACCGCCGGTATGCGACGCTGTTCCGGTGCCGGCGTGCTATGCTGCATCCACGACACGACCCTGATCGCCGGCCCGGATCGCGGAACCGGCGCCGCCATCGGCGCCACCACCCCGCCGTCCCGCCCGTCGGCGCGGTGGGGGCCGGATCGTGGCCGCGAGCGAAAGGCCGAGCATGCGACCGAACCCGGTTGACGACGCGATCGCCTTCCTGACCCGGCCGAGCTGGCCCACGCCGATATTCTGGTTGTTGCTCCTGGGCAGCGTCGCCATCACGCTGCGCGCCTGGCGCCACGTGCCAACCCGGCACGGGATGCGTGAGCCGGTCATCTGGCTGCTGCGGCTGGCGGTCGGGACGATGTGGTGGCAACAATCCCTGTGGAAGATTCCCCCCCACGAGGGCTGGCTGATCTACTGGCTGCAACAGGACGTCGCACATGCCGCGATCGGCCTGCAGGCGGATTTCGTTGCACATGTCATGCTGCCCGGCATCGGGGCCTTCGGTCCGATCGTCTATGCGATCGAGGCCGGCATCGGCGCCTCGCTCATGCTCGGCCTGTTCACGCGCGGATTCGCGCTGCTCGGCTGCGCGAGGGCTGCCAATCTTTGGCTCGGCCTCTACTCCGCCCCGGGGACGTGGCCTTGGACCTACGGGTTGCTGCTGATCGTGATGGCCCTGTTCGCCGTCGACCCGCCGGGGCGCAGCCTCGGCCTCGATGCCGTGCTGCGCCGCCGGCTGCGCGCCGCCGTGCTGCTCAGGCTGTTGACCTGAGCCCGCGTCCGCGCCCGCCCTTGACGGCGGGCGAACGGCTGCGGCAACGAGAGGCCGAACCTCCGGATGGGAAAACAAGGATCCATGATGCGCGCGTCGCACGCCGCCGGCAGCGGGACCTGCGCGGCATGACCAGCAGGCGGCACCGCGCGCCGCAGGCGCGGACCCGCGCCTTCCGGGGGCATGCCGGCAATGGTGCCGAATCCGGAACGGAGATCCCGCGATGAGCGCAATTCTCGCCGACCTGCGGGTGGTGGAAGTCTCGGCCTTCGTCGCCGCCCCGCTGGGCGGGATGACCCTGGCGCAACTCGGCGCCGAGGTGATCCGCATCGATCCGATCGGCGGCAACATCGACTATCGCCGCTGGCCGCTCGCCCCCGACGGCACCAGCCTCTACTGGGCCAGCCTGAACAAGGGGAAGCGCTCGGTGGCGCTCGATCTCCGCACGCCGGAAGGACAGGAGATCGCGCAGGCGCTGATCACCGTGCCCGACGGGCCGTCCGGCCCCAGCGCCGGCATCCTGCTGACCAACCTTCCGGCCAGCGGCTGGATGGACCACGCCAGCCTCGCCGCCCGCCGGCGCGACCTCATCTCCCTGCGCCTGACCGGCAGCCACGACGGCGCCGCCGCGGTGGACTACACCGTGAACTGCGCGAGCGGCTTTCCGCTGGCCACCGGGCGCGGCGGCGAACCGGTGAACCACGTGCTGCCGGCCTGGGACATCGCCGCCGGCCTCTATCTCGCCACCGGCCTGCTCGCCGCCGAGCGGGCGCGCCGGCGCGACGGGCGCGGCCAGGAGGTCGGCCTGGCCCTGTCGGACGTGATGCTCGCCGCGGTCGGCAACCTGGGCTACCTCGCCGACGTGCAGGTGAACGGCGCGGTGCGCCCGCCGCTGGGCAACGACCTCTATGGCGCCTTCGGGCGCGACTTCGCGACCGCCTGCGGCCGGCGCGTGATGATCGTTGCGATTTCCAACCGCCAGTGGCGCGCCATCGGCACGGCGACCGGGCTCGCCGACAAGCTCGCCATGATCGGGCCGATGATGGATGTCGACCTGAACGACGAAGGCGGCCGTTTCCACGCCCGCCACGCCATCGCCGCGGTGCTGGAACCGTGGTGCGCCGCCCGCACCCTGGCCGAGATCGCCGCCGCCTTCCGGGGCAGCGGCGTGCTGTGGGGGCCGTACCAGGATTTCGCGCAGCTGCTGCGGGAAGATCCGCGCTGCTCCACGGCCAACCCGATGTTCGGCGAGATCGACCAGCCCGGCGCCGGCCGCATCCTCGCCCCCGGCTCGCCGCTGGGGTTCAGCGTCGCCGACCGCCCGCCGCCGGCGCCGGCGCCTCGTCTTGGGGACGACACGGATCGGGTGCTGGCCGAGGTGCTCGGCCTGTCATCGGCGGCCATCGGGCGGCTGCACGACGCCGGCACCGTCGCCGGCCCCACCGCCGCGCGGGCCTGACGCACAAGGAGACACGACATGTCCGAGACCGCCCCAGCGGCCCTGCTCGATCTGTGCCGCGCCGGACTCGCGGCGGCGGAGCGGCTGCACCAGGCCACCCGGCGGGCGGTGGCCACGCTCGTGGCGCCGGACGGCAAGGCCAGCCCGGGGTTGCTGGAAGCGCACCAGTTCGCGGCGCACGGGCTCTCCTGGCAGGCCACCTATGTCGAGGCGCTGCGCCAGGCGCTGCGCTGGGCCGAACGCCTGGAGGACGCGGCGCAGTTCGGCGCCGTCGAGCAGGCCATGCTGCGGCTCGGCTTCGCCGAGTACCTGGGGCAGCTCGGCGGCGGCATTGCCATGAGCCAGACCGAAACCGCGCGGCCGGAGGAGATGGGCACGCCGCGGGACGACATCGCCCGCTTCCGGGCCGAACCGGCGCTGCACGCGCTGGCCGGCCGCGCCGCACAGGAAGCCGCCCGCAAGCTGGTCGCCGTGGCGGCGGCGGAAGGGCGGTTCGGCGCGCTCGCGATGGATGACGACATGCTGGAAGCGATGCGCGAGCAGTTCCTGCGCTTCGGCGCCGCCGAGATCGCGCCCTACGCACAGGACTGGCACCGTGCGGACGCGCTGATCCCGCTGCCGCTGATCGGGAAGCTGGCGGCGATGGGCGTGTTCGGCCTGACGGTGCCGGAGGAGTACGACGGCCTCGGCCTCGGCAAGACCGCGATGTGCGTGGTCTCGGAAGCGCTGAGCGGCGCCTATCTCGGCGTCGGCTCGCTCGGAACCCGATCGGAGATCGCGGCCGAACTGATCCGCATCGGCGGCACGCCCGAGCAGCGCCGGCGCTGGCTGCCGCGCATCGCCTCCGGCGCGGTGCTGCCGACGGCGGTGTTCACCGAGCCCAATGTCGGCTCCGACCTCGGCAGCCTGCGCACCCGCGCCGAGCGGCATGGCGACACCTACCGCGTGTTCGGCGCCAAGACCTGGATCACGCACGGATCGCGCACCGACCTGATGACCTTGCTGGTGCGCACCGATCCGCGCGAGGCCGGCTACCGGGGCCTGTCCATGCTGCTCGCCGAGAAGCCGCGCGGCACCGAAACGGACCCGTTCCCCGCGCCGGGCATGAGCGGAACCGAAATCCGCGTGCTCGGCTATCGCGGCATGAAGGAATACGAGATCGCCTTCGACGGCTTCGAAGTGCCGGCGTCGAGCCTGCTCGGCGGCGTCGAAGGCGCCGGCTTCAAGCACCTGATGGAAACGTTCGAGAGCGCGCGCATCCAGACCGCCGCGCGGGCGCTGGGCGTGGCGCAGAACGCGCTGGAACTGGGCCTCGCCTACGCGCGCGACCGGCAGCAATTCGGCAAGTCGATCCAGCATTTCCCGCGGGTGCACGCGAAGCTCGCCTGGATGGCGACCGAGACGATGCTGGTCCGCCAGCTCACCTATTTCGCCGCGCGGCAGAAGGATGCCGGGCAGCGCTGCGATATCGAGGCGGGCATGGCGAAGCTGCTGGCCGCCCGGGTGGCGTTCGCCAACGCCGACAGCGCGCTGCAGATCCATGGCGGCAACGGCTACGCCGTGGAAACCCCGATCAGCCGCGTGCTGTGCGACGCGCGCATCCTGTCGATCTTCGAGGGCGCGGCCGAAATCCAGGCCCAGGTGATCGCCCGCGGGCTGCTGGGGCGGTTGAACTGAAAGGCCGGGTCAACCGGTCCAGCCGGGGTCCCGCCCCGGGGTCGGCAGCCGCGCCGTCAGGATGGTGCCGGTTGCCGATTCCGTAATGAACAGGCGGTGCCGGTCGGCCCCGCCGAAGGCGATGTTGGTGGTCATCCGGCCGGTGCAGGACCGCAACCGATAGAGCGGTTCGCCGAGCAGGGAGAACACCCAGACCGCCCCCATGCGCGCGTGCGCCACCACCAGGTTGTCGTCCGCGTCGTGCAGGATGCCGTCCGGCCCGCCGCCCGGCCCACCGGACATCTGGATATAGGTGCCGACCCGGCCCGGCATCCGCTCCGGCCCCAGCAGCGGCACGTGCCAGATCGCGTTCGCGCGGGTGACCGCGAGCAGCAGCGCGCTCTCGTCCGCCGTCAGTGCCAGGCCGTTCGGGCTCGGCACGGTATCGAGCAGCACCTGCGCCTCGCCGGCAGCGGTCAGCCGCACCAGGCGGCCGGTCGGGTTGCTGAGGCCGGTCTCGCCCTGGTCGGTGAAGTAGATGTCGCCGTTGCGCGCGATCACGAGGTCGTTGGGGCCGTGCAGCTTCGCCGTGGGCAGCTCCGGCAGGATCGTTTCGATTTCCCCGTTTTCGGGATGCAGGCGCACGATGCCGCGCAGCCGGTCGGTGACGAAGATGGCGCCGTCGTTGCGGATGCGCAGCCCGTTCGGCCGGCCGTCATATTCGGCCACCACGTCCCAGGCGCCCGCCGGCGACAGCCGCAGGATCCGCCCATGCGCCAGTTCAGTCATATAGAGGTTGCCGGCGCGGTCGAACCCCGGCCCTTCCAGGAACGAATCGACCGCGCGCAGATGGTGGCGCTGCATCCAGGACGGCCGGTCCAGGCGCAGCGAGTCGGGAACGGTGGCGAAGACCTCGGTTTCCAGCACCTGCGGGGGCGGGTACATCACGCCGCCTCCGCGCGCCGGCGGCCGGCCGTTTCGTTGCGCGGAACGCGCGTCGGCTCCTGGAGCATGGCTTCCTCCCGCTGCAGTCCTGTGCCGGCCGCAGTGACCTGGAACGAGCGTAGGAGCGCGGCCGGAAGCCGGCAAGCCCGCGCGCAGCGGGCCAGGCCAGGCGCCGGGCTACCCGAAGGTCCGGCTATGGGTTCGGGTCATCACCTCGTCGAGCCTGGCACCGGGGACGAAATCCGCCATCCCCTCCGGGCGGGCGAGCCCGGGCAACTGGCGCGGGCAGTCGGAGGGCGCGCCGAGCACCTGGCTCACCGGATAGAGCGCCGACCAGGCCGGGACCGCGGCGTAGTCCGCCTCGTCGTCGCTCACGTGCTTGTCGCGGATCTTGCCGGAGGCGGTCTCGATCGCCATGCCCATCATCGCCGTCGCCTTCAGCTCCTGGGCGTTGGGCGGACGCACGAGGCGCGAGCGACCCGGATAGACGCGGTCGAGGAAGGCATCCATCAGCCGCAGCTTCTCGTCCGTGTCGTCGATCCGATGGGCGTGGCCGAACGCCATCGCGGCGCGGTAGTTGACCGAGTGATGGAAGCCGGAGCGCGCCATCACCAGCGCGTCGACATGCGTCACGGTCAGGCAGACCGGTATGCCCTCGGCCTGCGCGCGCAGCATCCGGCTCGCCGACGAGCCGTGCCAATAGAGATGGTCGCCCTCCCGCCAGAAGCTCGTCGGCGTGCAGTACGGCTGGCCCTCGACGACATAGGCGATATGGCAGACCAGCGCGGCGTCGAGGATCGCGTAGATCGTTTTCCGGTCGTAGCGCCCGCGCTCGGGCGTGCGCTTCACCCGGTTGACCGCGGTCTTCGGGAAATCGGCGCCGTCGGGGGCGGTATCGGCGCCGGTGTCGGCGGGGTTCGTCATCGTCCGTGATGTCCTGCGAAAATTCCGTGGCGACCGCAGCATCGCCGCTTTCAGGTCCATGCTAAAGAGCCGCTTGAGGCAAAGAGGACTGGACCAGTTATGCCGCCGCGACCGCGCCGGGCGCCGCTGCTGGGGATCGCGCTGGACCCGCGCCTGCCCGCGCCGCTGCACAAGCAGATCGGCGCGCATCTGCGCCGCGCCATCCTGGAACGCCGGCTGGCGGGGGGAACGAAACTGCCGTCGTCGCGCGTGCTGGCGCGGGACCTCGCCTGCGCCCGGGGCACGGTGCTGACGGCGCTCGACGATCTGGCGGCCGAGGGCTACCTGCATGCCCGCGCCGGATCGGGGGTCTTCGTGGCGAAGGACCTGCCCGACGAGATGCTGGCGCCGCCGGACCGCGGCGTGCCGCCGGAAGCCGGGGCCGGCGCGCCGCCGTCGCTGCCCGCGCGGACCCGGCGGCTGCTGGCCCACGATCCCGCGCCCGCGGC
>JAGWSV010000330.1 GCA_028869315.1 Rhodospirillales bacterium | reverse complement strand
TGGGCGACCCTGCTCTGATGCCAGACCCCAAGATGACCGGCGATCCGCAGCCCGGCACGACCCCGGCGCGCCCGACCGGAGCGGCGAGCCCGGTCCTGACCCAGGCGACCCAGACCCGGGCAGCGCAGACCGGGGCGGCCCATACCCGGGCGACCCAGACCGAGGCGACCCAGACCCCGGAAACCGCCTTCGAGGAACTGCGCGCGGGCAGCCTCGGCGTCCGGCTCGCGGCCACCGCGGCCGAGATCGAGGCGGTGCAGGCGCTGCGCTTCCGGGTCTTCTACACCGAGATGGGCGCCACCCCCGACGACGCCGCCCGGGCCAGCGGCCGCGACCGCGATGATTTCGACGCGGTCGCCGACCACCTGCTGGTGATCGACCACGCGATCGGCTCCGGGCCGGAAGGGGTGGTGGGCACCTATCGGCTGATCCGGCGCGAGGCCGCTGCCCGCGTCGGGCGCTTCTATTCGGCCGACGAATATGGGCTCGACCCGATCCTGCGCTTTCCCGGCCGCGTCATGGAGCTCGGGCGGTCCTGCGTCGACGCCGGCTACCGCAACACCACGGCCATGCAGCTGCTCTGGCGCGGGATCTCCGCCTACGTGTTCATGCACCGGATCGACCTGATGTTCGGCTGCGCCAGCCTGCCGGGAACCGATCCCGATACGCTCTCGCGCGAACTGACCTACCTCCGTGAACACCACCTCGCGCCGCCGGAATTGCGTCCGCGCGCCTTGGCCGAACGCTATGTCGAGATGCAGCGCGCACCACCCGGCACGGTCGATCCGCGCCAGGCGCTGGGCCTTCTGCCGCCGCTGATCAAGGGTTACCTGCGGCTCGGCGGGTTCGTCGGCGACGGCGCGGTGATCGACCGGCAGTTCAACACCACCGATGTCGCGATCGTCGTGAAGACCGATCTCATCACCGAGAAATATTACCGTCACTACGAACGCCAGTTGCGCGATGCGCCGGCCTGACATGGGCCGCGTTCTGCGCCCCGCCCGGGCTCCGGGATGGCAGCCGGGGCGCCCCGCCGCGCGTCGCCGCGGAGCCGGCCGATGAGCCGCCGCAGCAACGATCCGGCATCCGCGGCCGCCGACCCGATCGCCGCGCCGGCGACCGGCGGGGCCGCAAGCGAAGCGCCCGCACGGGCGCCGGTGCCGGGGCTCATCCCAGGGGAGGGCCCAGGGGGGGTCCCAGCGGCGGCCCCGGGGGAGGTCCCGCATGGCGCCGCGCGGGCCGATCGGGGAACGACCGCGGCGACGCCGCCGTGGGGGTCGATTCCGGCGGGCTTGCAGGGGCTGGCGGCCCGGCTGGCTGGCCTGCGCGGCTGGCGGGCCGATTGGGCGGCCCTGCTGCTCGGGCTCGTCTCGGCGGCGGCGCTGCCGCCGGTCTTCGCGCTGCCGGCTCTGCTGGTCGCGGTGCCGGGGCTGCTGCTGCTGATCGCCGGCGCACGCTCCGTGGCGGTGGCGGCGCGGCGCGGCTTCTGGTTCGGCTTCGGCTGCAACCTGGTCGGGCTCTACTGGATCACCGAGGCGATCCTGGTCGAAGCGGCGAAATTCTGGTGGCTGGTGCCGCTCGCGGTGCCGGCGCTCGCGGCGGTGCTGGCGGTTTTCATCGCCTTCGCCGCCGCCGCGGCCAAACTGGCCGCGCCGGGATGGCCGCGGGTCTTTGCGCTCGCCGGCGCCTGGGTGCTGGGCGACCTGGCACGGCAATTCGCCTTCACCGGGTTTCCCTGGAACCTGTGGGGCAGCGACTGGGAATTTCCGGGCCGGCTCGGCGACGTGTTCATCCAGCCGGCGGCGCTGGTCAGCATCCACGGGCTGACCCTGGCCACCCTGCTGCTGGCGGCGGCGCCCTTGCTCGGCTGGCGCTGGCGGGCGGCCGGCGCCGCGCTGCTGGCCGCCTGGGCCGGCTTCGGCCTGCTCCGCCTGGCGCCGCCGCTGCCGCCAGGCCCGGGGCTCACCGCGGTGCTGGTGCAGGGCGACGTCGCCGAGGGGCAGAAATGGAACCAGGCCCTGGCCCTGAAGATTTTCGAGCGCTACCTCGCACTGACCCGCTCCGGCGTCGCCGAGGCCGCCGCCGGCGGCGCCGCCGGACGCACACTGGTGGTCTGGCCGGAAACCGCGAGCCCGTACCTGCTGGCCTCGGAACCCGGGGTGCGACGGACGATCGCAGCGGCCGCCGGCGGCACGCCGGGCCGCACGGTGGCATTGGTCGGCGCGGTACGGTTCGGCGCGCGCCGCCGGCCGCGCAACAGCATGTTCGCGCTCACCGGCAGCGGGCGGACCGTCGGGGTGTACGACAAGTGGCACCTGGTGCCGTTCGGCGAATACCAGCCCGGCTGGTTTCCGCTGCCGATCCAGGTCGTGCCGGGCGGCGGGTTCGTCCCCGGCCCCGGACCGCGTACCCTGCATGTTCCCGGCCTGCCGCCGGTTGGGCCGCTGATCTGCTACGAGGCGATCTTCCCCGGCGAAGTGATCGACGCGCGCGATCGGCCCGCCTTCATGGTGAACATCACCAACGACGCATGGTTCGGCGAATCGACCGGACCGCGCCAGCACCTGGCGGCGGCGCGCATGCGCGCGGTCGAAACCGGGCTGCCGCTGCTGCGCGCCGCCAATACCGGGATCTCGGCGGTGTTCGATGCGCGCGGACACACCCTGGCGCGGCTCGGCCTGAGCCGCACCGGGGTCGTGGTGGCGCCGGTCGGCGGCGCCCTGCCGGCGACCTTGTTCGCCCGTTTCGGGCTGTCGATTCCGCTGGGCCTGGCGCTGGGTGCGCTGGCCGCGGGTTGGCTCGGTGGGGCGCCGCGGCGGCGCCGGATGTCCCGATTATCGGGACCTGGCTTCAGATGATAAGATTATGTCCCAATTTAGGGCAGCGTTGACAATTCGAGGTTGTGGATTTAGGTTTTGCTAACGCCTCAGGTGATCTTACGCTGCGGGGCGCATCATGCCGGACCGATGCGGAAGGATTGGACGATGCTGGACGAAACCCCGGGAGGTCCGGCCGAATTACCGCCCCTGTCGGCGCTCACCGACAAGGACGGGCGCCCCAGCCCGATCGACGTGCATGTCGGATCGCGCATCCGGCTGCGCCGCACCCTGCTCGGGATGTCGCAGGAACGGCTGGGAGAATCGCTCGGGCTGACGTTCCAGCAGGTGCAGAAATACGAGCGTGGGGTGAACCGGGTCGGCGCCTCGCGGCTGTTCGATCTCGCCCACGCGCTCGACGTGCCGATCAGCTTCTTCTTCGACGACATGCCGGACAGCGTGGCCGGACCGCTCGGTGCCTCCGCGCGGCGGCTGCACGGGCTGTCGGAGGCGCAGGATCCGTTCGGCGACGACACCATGAGCCGACGGGAAACGCTGGAACTCGTGCGTGCCTACTACCGGATCTCCGATCCGGCGGTCCGCAAGCGGGTTTTCGAGCTGATCAAGTCGATGGGGCCGCCGGAAGGCTGAACCGCCCGCCGGTTCAGCCGTTCCCTGACCCTTCCCGCCATGGCCACCCTGCGATGATGTCGCCGCCGAGCGGCCGGTAAGAACTGGTCAACCTTGCCGGCGCTTAATCGGGCGCATGCAGGTCCCGGTCTTTGCGCCGTTCCGGCCGCCCCCGGGCGGATTTGCCGAACCTTCGGGGTTCCCGATCCCGGACGCGCCACTCCAGCGCGTGCTGGCCTTGGTCGATGAGCTTGCCGCCACGGTCGGCCTTGCCCGGGCGCTGGCCGGCACCGGGCGGCGCCTCGATCTCAACGGGCTCGATAGCCAGATCGGCCTGCTCTGTGCCCGTGCGCTCGACCTGGAACCCGCGGAAGGACGCACCGCGCGGGTGGAACTGATCCGCCTCCGGTCGGAGGTGGATGCGCTCGCCGCCGTCCTGGCCCACCCGCCGCCGGAGGGCTGATCCCGGCGGCCCCGCTGGCCGACCGGGCTCGCGCGCAAGGCCGCCGGGCGGCCGCGGGCGAAAACCAGGACATACCAGCCGCCGGACCGACCGCGGGACGGTCGCAATCAGGGGCGGACGATATGCACCGCTTATCCGCCGCGCCGGCAAAAGGCCGCGTCATGCCCGCCCCGCTCCTACCCTTGCTCTCGGCCGCGCTTGCCCTCGCCGCCGTTCTCGGCCTGATCCTGCTCGCCGCCGCCCTGGCGCGGCGCAGCGGGATCGCCGCCCGCTTCGGCGGCCGTGGCGGCGGGCGGCGGCATGATCCCGCCCTGGCCAACCGCCTGGTCCTGGAGACGAGCCTCGCGCTGGACCCGCGACGGCGGGTGCACCTGCTGCGCTGCGCCGACCGCCATGTCCTGCTGCTGACCGGCGGCCCGCAGGACGTCCTGCTGGGCTGGCTGCCACCGCCCCCTGAGCCGGGGCCCCACACATGAGCGGGGCGATCCGCATCGTTCCCGCATCGCGCCCGGCGCGGCGGCGCCTCGCGATCGGCCTCGTTCTGGCCGTGCTCCTGCCGGTCGCCGCGCATGCGCAGTCGTTCAGCCTCGACCTTGGCGCGCCCGGCGGCGGGTTGCCCGGCGCCGGGGCGACCAGCCGGCTGGTGCAGCTCACCGCGCTGATGACCGTGCTGTCCCTGGCTCCCAGCCTCCTGGTCATGGTCACCGCGTTCACCCGCATCGTCATCGCCCTGTCGCTGCTGCGCAGCGCCCTGTCCACCCAGGGGACCCCGCCCAACATGGTGTTGATCGGGTTGGCGCTGTTCCTGACATTTTTCGTCATGCAGCCGGTGCTCGCGCAGTCCTGGTCCGCCGGCCTGCTGCCGATGAGCCAGGGGAGGATCGGCAGCCTGGACGGCATAAGGCTGGCCGCCGAGCCGTTCCGTCATTTCATGCTGGACAATCTGCGCCCGGCCGACCTGCGCCTGTTCCTCGACATCGGGCACATGAAAGCGCCGCTCGATCCGGCCCATACGCCGTGGCGGGCCCTGATCCCGGCCTTCATGGTGGGGGAGTTGCGCCGCGGCTTCGAGATCGGCTTCCTGCTGTTCCTGCCGTTCCTGGTGATCGACATGGTGGTGGCCAGCGTGCTGATGAGCCTCGGCATGATGATGCTGCCGCCGAGCGTCGTGTCGCTGCCGTTCAAGCTGATCTTCT
>JAGWSV010000329.1 GCA_028869315.1 Rhodospirillales bacterium | reverse complement strand
CTGCCCGTGCGACAGAGCGGCTCCTGCGGCGGGAGGCGGTGCCGCAGGCCCGAGCTGGGTTCCAGAGTGCGTTGGCTGATTACAGCTCGGGCACAGGCGAGCTCGTCGCCGCCATCGCCGCTGAACGCCACGTGCACGAGACCGAGATCCGGCTGCTCCAGGCGCAACTTGACGAGCAGGTTGAGCTCGCCATCATCGAACGGCTGATCGGGGGTAATCTTTGATGTGGTCTGCACTCATTACGGGTGCACGGTGATCGGTTTCGTCGTTCTGGTGTGCGCCGCGGAGGCAAGGCGACGCCCAACGATTGCCAGTTCAGTTGTTCGTGGTCCCTATGTGTGGCGGCCAGTGCGATGGCCGCGCCGCCCGATTCGTTCCTTCTTGGGCGTCACCTAAGGGGGAGCGAGGCCCTGGAGACGATCCGCAAGGGGGTGACGGTCGCATTCGACAAGATCGGCACCTTGACCGCCGGCCAATCGGATGGGCCAGGCGCCGGGGGTCAATCGGTCCCTGGATCGCCTGCATGCGCGGCATCGAGGCAATGGCCGTGATCGTGGTCCGCCAGGGTGGCCAGGATGCGGCAGTCGGACGACTCCTGATACAGATTGGCCGACGATGTCAGCGGTCGATATCTTGGGGCGCTTGCAAGCCCTGCAGTCCTGCATCGAACGGTTCCGGCCGCTCGATGCCCGGAGCACATCGTTGCGTGATCAAAGCCCCAGCCCGTGATCCCGGCCTATCTGCCAGGAAATCCCGCCTTCGGTGACGAGCCCGACGACCTCGCGGCCAAGGCTGCGCTCGATCACCGGCCGCCAGGAGACGAGAGTGAACTCCTGGGCGTTCTCGATCAGCGCATAGCGGCCGGAGGCGAGCTGGATTGCCTCGCGGTAGGTGCCGCGGATCTTCTCGCCGGGCGCCGCCATCCGGAACGGCACGCCGCGCGCAGTCGCCAGCTCGGCCCCGGCTCGCGCGAGTTCGCGGCGTTTCAGCGTCGCGAGCAGGTCCCGGCGGTAGCGCACCCGCCCATCCGTTTGCCGGCGTGCATCGCCGTGGACGAGGTGGTGCTGGCGACGTTGCTCCAGGGCCTCTTCGACCTCCAACCCGAAGCCGCATTGCGCGAGCGGCACCCGGTCGCGGGCGAGCAGTTGGCGGTCGAGCCAGGTCGCCCCGTCACTGCGGATCTGGGCTTCCAGTTCGAGCGCAGAGAGCACGCTCAGGCTGGTCGTCTGAGATCGGCCCGCGTCATGGCGGGCGGCGCGCTGCTCGAAATCCGCGGGGATGCGCCAGCGGTCAGCGTCGAGCCGCTGGACGACGCCAGCCCGGCGCAGCGCCTCCAGGCGGCGTACATGCGCCTCGACATAGGCGTCCGGGTCGGCGACGCCGGGATCGGCGCGCGCGGTGGCGAGGTGGTCGGCGGGACGATAGATGCCGGCGTTCCGGTGCGCCAGGTCGGCGATGGTCCGGTCCGCGGCGCGCGGCGCTCCGCGTTCTGCGCCAAGCGCGACGATGGCCCCGATCGGCGTGTTGGCGGCATCCGCGCTGGCGGCGGCGACCTCGACGTAGTGGACCCGCCCATCGATGCCATCGACGACCAAGTGGATCTGATCCCGCAGTTCGTCGCCGCCAAGCCCCCGCCCCAGCAGCCGCCCGGTGATCGGTGCGGCAATCGGCTCGCCGACGCCGTGAAGGGCGAACTGCTCGGCGCCCCGCTCAGCGCCCTGACGGATCAGCGCGCGGTGCATGGTCTTGATGATGTCTCCCCGTTCGCCGAGGTCGCGCAGCGTCTCCTCCATCCCGGGAACCAGGCGCCAACGGGCGGTGGCGATCTCCTGGGCCAATCCCAGCCGTTCCAGGACTTGCAGCCGACCGATCCGTAGCTGCCGGTCGCAGTCGGACCGCTGCTCCCCGCCGGTAGGGCGGAGATCGATCACCCCGTCCGCCGCGTCACCAGTCTCGCGCAACAGCGCGCGGTCGATCCAGGTCAGCCGTTCCTGGTCTGTCTCGCGCACGAGCTTGGCCTGTCGCTCCATCGTGCTCTCCGGGCCGAGCTCGATGGTGACCAGCTCCGAGGCGCGTTCCCGGATGCCGTGGGCGAGATAGGCCCCGGCGATCACCAGGTTCTCGCCGGCCTCATCGCCGCCGCGGATGACGATGTGCGTGTGCGGGTGCGCGGTGTTGAAGTGATCGACCGCCACCCAGTCCAGCGTGGTTCCAAGATCGCGCTCGACCTGCCGCATCAGATCGCGGGTGAAGGCGCGGAGGTCCGATAGCTCGGCGCCGTCCTCGGCGGCGACGATGAGGCGGAACTGGCGCGGGTCGCCCTCCGAGCGATCGAGCAAGGCGCGGCCAT
>JAGWSV010000328.1 GCA_028869315.1 Rhodospirillales bacterium | reverse complement strand
GACGCCTGGTGCGCGCGCGGCGGCCTCCGCCACCGCTTCCGCCCCCACCGGCGAAACCGCGCAGGGACCGGCGCCGCGGGGCGGTGCCGGGCGGCCCGGCGCCGACTGGGTGCTGCCCACCCCAACGACGGTACTCCGAACGGCGCCCTCCGGATCGATCCCCTCCCGGACGAGCCGCGCGAGGATCGCCCCCGCTCCGGCCGCACCCCCGGCAACCCGGGCGGTCGCAGCCGGCGCCCCCCAGCCGGCCCCGGCTCCGGCCGCGGCTGCCCTTCTGCCGCCGCGCGCCGCAACCACCGCGAGCCCGCTCGCCGGGGAAGCCAGCCGATCTGGAGCCGCGCCGCCCGCTCCGGCCGCGCCCCCGGCCGGAGCCGAGCCGGGTGGAGCGGCGCCCGCCGGAGCCAAACCTGCCAGGGTTGCCCAGGGCGGGGTTGTCCAGGGTGGGGCTACCCAGGGCGGCACTGCCCAAGGCGGCGCTACCCAGGGTGGAGCTGCCCGGCGCGGGCCTGCCGCCGCCGGGACGCAGGCGGTGACGGCCGCGGTGGTGGTGCACGCGACGGCCGATGCCTGGATCTCGGTGCTCGATTCCTCCGGCGTGGTCGTCGCGTCGCGCCTGCTGCACGCGGGGGAGAACTGGACGCCGCCGCGTCCCGGACTTCTCCTCACCACCGGAAACGCCGGCGGTACGGAACTGGTCGTGAACGGCGTGGCCGGCCCGCCGCTCGGCGCGAACGGCGCCGTGCGGCACATGATCCCGCTCGATCCTGCCCGGCTGAAGGACGGGTTGCCGAGCGGCTGACCCGGCCATCCCCGGCGGGGCGGCGACGTCGCCCGCGCCGCGGGTGGTTGCGAAGCCGCGCCGCCGGACGCGTGCGGCCCGGGCGCGGGCCGCCGCCGCGCTGTTCAAACCGCGGCATGCCGCGCGCTTGACACTGGCCCCCGCCCGTTCGCATATGCCGCGATCCGGGGACATGTCGTCCGCCCGGTCCCTGCCGCCGTGGCGGGGGCTCCGCCGCTCCGCGAGGGTTCGCGCAGCGGCGCGTTCTGTTTTGGAGTGTGCCGCCCGTGTTCGAGGCGTTGTCCGATAAGCTGACCGGCGTCTTCGATCGGCTGCGCCGCCGCGGCGCGCTGTCGGAAACCGACGTGGGTGAGGCGCTGCGCGAGGTTCGCCTCGCCATGCTGGACGCCGACGTCGCGCTGCCGGTGGTGCGCGAGTTCATCGCCAAGGTGCGCGAACGCGCGTTGAGCACCGAAGTGCTGGACAGCGTGACCCCCGGCCAGCAGATCGTGAAGATCGTCAACGACGTGATGATCGAGGAGCTGGGCGGGGAGGGGGCGGTGCCGCTCAACCTTGCCGCCGCGGCGCCGATCCCGATGCTGATGGTCGGGCTGCAGGGCTCCGGCAAGACCACCACCGCCGGCAAGATCGCGCTGCGGCTGAAGGAACGCGCACGCAAGCGGGTGCTGCTCGCCAGCCTCGACACCCAGCGCCCGGCGGCGCAGCTGCAGTTGGCCCAGCTTGGCGAGCGGGCCGGGGTGACGTCCCTGCCCATCGTCGCCGGCCAGACCCCGGTGCAGATCGCCGAGCGCGCGATGGAGACCGGGCGGCGGGAGGGGTACGACCTCGTCATCCTCGACACCGCCGGCCGCCTGTCCATCGACGAAGCCTTGATGGAGGAGGTGAAGGCGATCCGCGCCGCCACCGATCCGGCGGAGACGCTGCTCGTGGTCGATGCGATGACCGGCCAGGACGCGGTGAACACCGCCCGCGCCTTCCACGAAGCGGTCGGCGTCACCGGCATCGTCATGACCCGGATGGACGGCGACGCCCGCGGCGGCGCCGCGCTGTCGATGCGCGCCATCACCGGCGCGCCGATCAAGCTGATGGGCCTCGGCGAGAAGCTCGACGCGCTGGAGGAGTTTCATCCGGAACGGGTCGCCGGCCGCATCCTGGGGATGGGCGACATCGTCGGGCTGGTGGAAAAAGCCAGCGAAACGATCGACCAGGACGAGGCCGAGAAGCTTGCCGCCAAGATGGCGCGCGGCAAGTTCGACCTGGAAGACCTTGCCGCGCAGTTGCGCCAGATCGGCAAGATGGGCTCGCTGTCGGGCATCCTCGGCATGCTGCCAGGGGTGGGCAAGCTGAAGTCGCAGCTCGACGATGCCAAGCTGGACACGAAAATCCTCAAGCGGCAGGAGGCGATCATCTCCTCCATGACGCCGAAGGAGCGCCGTGCCCCCGACATCATCAAGGCGTCGCGCAAGAAGCGCATCGCCGCCGGCTCCGGCACCACGGTGCAGGACGTGAACCGGCTGCTCAAGCAGTTCGACGACATGAGCGCGATGATGAAACGCATGAACAAGCTCGGGCAGAAGGGGCTGATGCGCCATGGCCTGTCCGCGCTGCTGCCGAAAGGCATGGGGCCGGGCAACCGGCCGCCGGGCCGCCCGTTCTGATCGAAGACATTCTCAAGGAGAGACGAAACCGATGGGTCTGAAAATCCGCCTGGCGCGCGCCGGGGCGAAGAAGCGTCCCTACTACCACATCGTGGTGGCCGACAGCCGCTCCCCGCGCGACGGGCGCTTCATCGAGCGGCTGGGCAGCTACAACCCGATGCTGCCGGCCGAGCACGCCGACCGCGTCCGCCTGTTCGACGCCCGCATCCAGCATTGGCTGAGCCAGGGCGCGCTGGCCACCGACCGGGTCGCCCGCTTCCTCGGCAAGGCCGGGCTGGCGCCGATGCCGGCCTGGCGCGAGCAGCCGCAGAAATCGGCGCCGAAGAAGAAGGCGCAGGAACGCGCGGCCAAGGCCGCCGCGGGCTGAGCCTGACGTGCCCGCCGCCCGCATCCTGCTTGGCGTGATCGGCCGCCCGCACGGCGTGCGGGGGCTTGTGCGCGTCGTCAGCTACACCGATCCGCCTGCCGCGCTGGCGTCCTACGGCGTGCTGGAGACGGAGGATGGGCGGCGCTTCGCGCTGCGCTGGCAGGCGGACGGGGTGGCGGAGGTGGCGGAGGTGACCGCAGGCGTGCCAAGGCCGGTCGCCGATCGCAACGCGGCCGAACGCCTCACCAACCTGCGGCTGTTCGTGCCGCGGGAGCGGTTGCCGGCGCCCGCGGACGATGAATACTACCTTGCCGATCTGATCGGGCTCCAGGCCGTTCAGGCCGATGGCGCGGCCCTCGGCCAGGTGGTGGCGGTGCACGACTACGGTGCCGGCGCGAGCCTGGAAATCGCCCGGTCCGATGCGGGGCCGCCCACAGGGCCGCCCATTGGGGCACCCATTGGGGCGTCGCCGGGGCCGTTGGTGGTGCCGTTCACCCGCGCCGCGGTGCCGGAGGTGGACCTTCGCGCCGGACGGGTGGTGGTTGTCGTTCCGGACGCCGTCGACGCCCGGCAGGAAGCGGGTTCGCTGGCGGCGGCGGACGCGGCGTCGCCCCCTCCCGCATTCCGCCACGGGAAGGGCGCGCGCGTCTCCGGGGGTCGCGGCGCATGACCTGGCGTGCCACCGTCCTGACCTTGTTCCCGGACATGTTTCCCGGCCCGCTCGGCGCTTCGCTGGCCGGGCGGGCGCTGGCGGGGGGCATCTGGTCGCTGACCGCGACCGACATGCGCGGTTTCGCCACCGACAGGCACCGCACCGTCGACGATACGCCGTTCGGCGGCGGGGCGGGCATGGTGCTGCGCCCGGACGTGGCGGACGCCGCCATCGCCGCGGTGGCCGACGGCCGGCCGATTCTGGCGCTCACGCCGCGCGGGCGTCCGTTCGCGCAGGAGCATGCGGTGCGGCTCGCCGCCGGGCCGGGCGCGATCCTGCTTTGCGGGCGGTACGAAGGAATCGACCAGCGGGTGATCGACGCCCGCGGGCTGGAGGAAGTGTCGATCGGCGATTACGTCCTGTCCGGCGGCGAACTGGCCGCGATGGTGGTGCTCGATGCCGCCGTCCGCCTGCTGCCCGGCGTGATGGGCGCCGCCGCCAGCGCCGAGGAGGAAAGCTTCAGCGCCGGCCTGCTGGAATATCCGCACTACACCCGCCCCGCCGAGTGGGATGGGCGCCGCGTGCCCGACATCCTGTTGTCGGGTCATCACGCCGCCATCGCCGCCTGGCGCCGTGCCCAGGCCGAAGCCGTCACCCGAACCCGCCGCCCCGACTTGTGGGCGCGCCACCCCACCCCGGTTGCCAGCCCCAAGGCGGCGCCGTAATCCGATCCGGACGAAAGGACCAACCGAGCCATGAACATCATCCAGGCCTACGAGGCCGCTGAGATCGCCCGATTGAGCACGGAGCGCGCGGTGCCCGACTTCGCGCCCGGCGATACCGTGCGCGTGTCGGTGAAAGTCGTCGAAGGCGAGCGCCGCCGTACCCAGGCGTTCGAGGGCGTCGTGATCGCCCGTTCGAACAAGGGCCTCAACAGCAACTTCACCGTGCGCAAGATCAGCTACGGCGAAGGGGTGGAGCGCGTGTTCCCGCTCTACTCCCCCACCATCGCCGAGATCGCGGTGGTTCGCCGCGGCGATGTCCGCCGCGCCAAGCTCTATTACCTGCGCGGCCGCTCCGGGAAGTCGGCCCGCATCGCCGAGAAGGCGCGCAGCCTCACCGAGGCACCGGCCGCAGCCCCGGCCGCGGCCGCCTCGGCGGAATGATCGTGGCGGCGGCGCAGGATCCGGGCGGCAGACGCGTGGGCGTGCCGTCCCGGACGCGCCGCCGGCAGACGGCCGTCCCCGGCCTGCGCTGGGGATTTCGGATCGGGTGGAGGCGTCGCGCCCGGACCGCGTGATCGCCGCCGGAGCCAGGCGGAGGCTGCCCCTCCGTCCGGCCGCGGTGCCATCGCCCGGTCCAGGCCTTCGATGATCGCCCCGAAAACATTCGCCTCAGGAGGCAGCGCCGATGTCCGGTAGCAAACCGCGGACTTTGTTCGATAAGATCTGGGACAGCCATGTGGTCGAGCGGCTGCCGGACGGCACATGCGTTCTCTATATCGACCGGCACCTCGTGCATGAGGTGACCAGCCCGCAGGCGTTCGAGGGGCTGCGGATGGCCGGGCGCAGGCTGCGCCGGCCGGACGCGACGATCGCGGTCGCCGACCACAACATTCCGACCGTCGGCCCCCGCACGCCCGAGGGCATCAAGGAGGAGGACAGCCGCATTCAGGTCCAGACCCTGGAGCGCAACGTGAAGGAATTCGGCGTCCCCTACATCCCGATCCTGGACGTGCGCCAGGGCATCGTCCACATCATCGGCCCGGAGCTCGGCCTCTCGCTGCCGGGCACCACCATCGTCTGCGGCGACAGCCACACCTCCACCCACGGCGCGCTCGGCGCGCTGGCCTTCGGGATCGGCACCTCGGAGGTGGAGCACGTGATGGCGACCCAGACCCTGCTGCAGAAGCCGGCGAAGAACATGCTGATCCGGGTGGACAACACGCTCGGCTTCGGCGCGTCGGCGAAGGACATGGTGCTGGCGATCATCGGCAGGATCACCACCGCCGGCGGCAACGGCCACGTGATCGAATATGCCGGCGAGGCGGTGCGGGCGCTCGACATGGCGGGGCGCATGACCGTCTCCAACATGTCGATCGAGGCGGGCGCGCGCGCCGGGCTGATCGCGCCGGACGAAACGACGTTCGCCTACGTGAAGGGGCGCGAGTTCGCGCCGCAAGGCGCGGCCTATGAGCAGGCGGTCGCCTATTGGCGGACCCTGCCGTCCGATGCCGGCGCGGCCTACGACAAGACCGTGGTGCTGGATGCGCGGGAGATCGCGCCGATGGTGACCTGGGGCACCACGCCGGGCGCCGTCGTGCCGGTGACCGGCGTGGTGCCGAACCCGGCCGAGGTGGAGGACGAAGCCGCGCGGGCGCAGATGCAGCGGATGCTGGACTACATGGCGCTGGTTCCCGGGCAGCGGATGCAGGACGTGGCGATCGACGTCGTCTTCATCGGCAGCTGCACGAATGGCCGCATCGAGGACATCCGCGCCGCCGCCGCGGTGGCGAAGGGCCGCAAGGTGGCGGACGGCGTGCAGGCCCTCGTGGTGCCCGGCTCCGGCCTGGTGAAGCGCCAGGCGGAGCAGGAAGGGCTGGACCGCGTGCTGCTGGAAGCCGGGTTCGAGTGGCGCGACCCGTGCTGCTCCATGTGCCTCGGCATGAACCCGGACAAGCTGACGCCGGGCCAGCGTTGCGCCAGCACGTCCAACCGCAATTTCGAAGGCCGGCAGGGCCCGGGCGGGCGCACGCATCTCGTCTCGCCGGCGATGGCCGCGGCCGCCGCGGTCAGCGGCCGGCTCGCCGACGTCCGGCAACTGGTCTGAGGGGGAGGCGACCATCATGGACAAGTTCACCACGCTGACCGCGGTGGCGGCGCCGCTGCCGCTTGCCAATGTGGACACCGACAAGATCATTCCGGCGCGCTTCCTCAAGACCATCAAGCGCTCCGGCCTCGGCGTGCATCTGTTCGACACGTTGCGGTTTGACGCGGCAGGCCGGGAACGGCCGGAGTTCGTGCTGAACCAGGAGCCCTACCGCAAGGCGCAGGTCCTGATCGCGCATGAGAATTTCGGCTGCGGGTCGTCGCGCGAGCATGCGCCCTGGGCGCTGCTCGATTTCGGCATCAGGTGCATCATCGCGCCCGACTTCGCGGATATCTTCTACAACAACAGCTTCAAGAACGGCATCCTGCCGATCCGCCTGCCGCGCGCGGTGTGTGACACCCTGATCGAGGATGCGAAGCTCGGCGGCAACGCGCGGGTGACGATCGACCTTGAACGCCAGGTGGTGGTGCGTCCGAACGGGGAGGAGATCCACTTCGAGATCGATCCGTTCCGCAAGCACCTGTTGCTGAACGGGCTCGACGATATCGGCCAGACCCTGCAGCACGCGGCGTCGATCGACGGCTACGAGGCGAAGCGGCGGGCAGAGCAGCCCTGGATGCCCGCCACCACCGCCACCACCGCCGCCAGCGCCGGCTGACGCCCGGACGCCGTTCGACCCCGCCGGCGGACGTCGACAGACGAACGACCCCGCCGGCGGCAGCCGGCAGATGAGCGACCCCCGCCGGCGGCAGCCGGCAGATGAACGACCCCCGCCGGCGACAGCCGGCAGATGAACGACCCCCGCCGGCGGCAGCCGGCAGATGAACGACCAAGGAACCTGCCATGGCCGCCAACAAGAAGCTTCTGATCCTGCCCGGCGACGGGATCGGTCCCGAAGTGATGCGGGAGACCCGTCGGGTCATCGACTGGATGGACCGCCGCCGCATGGTCTCCTTCGACGTCTCCGAGGACCTGGTGGGCGGCGCGGCGATCGACGCGCGCGGCACCCCGATCACCGACGCCACGATGCAGGCGGCCAAGGATGCGGATGCGATCCTGTTCGGTTCGGTCGGCGGGCCGAAATGGGACAAGCTCGGCTTCGACCTGCGCCCGGAGATCGCGATCCTGCGGCTGCGCAAGGAGCTTGACCTGTTCGCCAACCTGCGACCGGCGACGGTGCTCGACCCGCTGGTGGATGCCTCCACCCTGAAGCCCGACGTGGTGCGCGGGCTCGACCTGATGATCGTGCGCGAGAGCACCGGCGGCGTTTATTTCGGCACGCCCCGCGGCGTGGAGACCCTGCCGGATGGATCGCAGCGCGGCTTCGACACCGAATCCTACACCACGGCCGAGATCGAGCGGGTGGCCCGCGTCGGCTTCGAACTGGCGCGCAAGCGGCGCAACCGGGTGACCAGCGTCGAGAAGGCCAACGTGATGCAGTCCGGCCTGTTCTGGCGCCAGACCGTCACCGCATTGGCGGCGCGCGACTATCCCGACGTCCAGCTCTCCCACATGTACGCGGACAACTGTGCCATGCAGCTGGTGCGTAACCCGGGCCAGTTCGACGTGATCGTGACGTCGAACCTCTTCGGCGACCTGCTGTCCGACCTGGCGTCCATGCTGACCGGGAGCCTGGGCATGCTGCCCTCGGCGACGTTGGGGGCGGTGCAGCCCTCCGGCAAGCGCCACGCGCTGTATGAGCCGATCCACGGCAGCGCGCCCGATATCGCGGGCAAGGGCATCGCCAACCCGCTGGCGCAGATGCTGAGCTTCGCCATGCTGCTGCGCTATTCCTTCGACATGGAGGAGGACGCGAAGTTGATCGAAACCGCGGTGACCCGGGTGCTCGCCTCCGGCCTGCGCACGGCCGACCTGGCGGCGCCGGGAACCACGCCGATCGGCACCGCGGCGATGGGCGCGGCGCTGCTGGCGGAGCTGGATCGGCTGGCGGCCTGACCCCCGTTGGCGAGGAGGGCTTCCGCACGGAGGCTCGCCCGCGGGACTCGCTCCATGGGGCTTGCCCAACCCCGTGGGTTCGACTACATGGGCGGTCCCGGTGGCGCCCGTAGCTCAATTGGATAGAGCACCAGACTACGGATCTGGGGGTTAGGAGTTCGAATCTTCTCGGGCGCGCCAGGGTTCCACGAAATGGGCCGCGTTTTCATTCTCCAAGCGGCCTGACCGAAGCCGCCGGCGTTCGAACCGGCGACCGACGGCGTCCTAGTGCGGCGAGATCAGATTCGGCCGGATTGGTTTCGACAGGGCCGACCGCTCTTTCATTCCCATCCGCGCCCACGACTACGATCGCCCTGGGCCGCAAGGCGCCGAAAGCGGCTTCGATATCCGCCGCGCCCTGCCGGCGGAATGGTATGATATAAATGGGTCAAGCGCGCCGTCGCCATGGGCGTCGTCGCCGAGCGGCCGTTCAACCGGCCCGGTTCGCCTTGCGCGACGCGGCCGGGCAAATCCGTTGCAGCGACATGCGCCGCCGAGATCGCGTTTTTGCAGCCGCGTCGCCGTTTGGTGCCGGCAATGACGGCCAGCCCCCGACCCGAACGGGGGCGCGCGGGTCCAACCGGTAGCCGGCGCCGCGGGCGCGAGAGCCGCGGCGCCGGCTGCCGTTCACGCGGTGAGGTTCACGATCCCCGAGGCGCCGGCATTGCCGGCCGATTGCGCGGCCGATTGCGCGCCCTGGGGCTGGGCAGCCCTGGTGGGCTCCACCCCATGATCCCCGTCGCCGTCCGGCTTGCTCCCCGGGGCAGTGCTTCCCTGGGCACGGGTCTGCAACGGGGCCTGAAGGGCGATGCCGGCGGAAACGGCGCTGAGAGAATTCATGGCGAGACGGGTCCTGTCCTGAGTGGGGGCGGCGTTCTGCCGCGAACTGGACGGTCGCTTGACCGCCGACCCCGGGACTGTGGACCGGCAATGGTTAGCATCGTGCTAACGCCAGGCAGCGCGCTCCGCCGGCGCTTCGCCGCGGTCGGCGATCGCCGGCGCCTCTCTCACACCCGTTCGCTCAATGCGATCGCAACCCGGCAGCCGGCCTTGATCGCCGCCGTCAGCACCCGGTACCCCGGCGCCTGCCGCGCGCCGTGATCGAGGCCGATATCGCGATGCTCGGCCTCCTCGGCCCGGAAGCCGGCGATCGTCGCGCGCAGGTCGGCTTCCTCCGGCCCGAGCGCGTCCTCCTGGCCGGCGTAATGGGCGCAGATCGTTTCCTCCACGGCCACCGTGCAGGCCATCGCGGCACGCTCCCCCAAGGCGGCGGTGGCGGCGCCGAGCGCGAAGCCGGCCAGATGCCACAACGGCAGCAAGGCGGTCGGGCGCACCCCCCGCTCGGCGATCAGCGCGTCGAACCGCGCCAGATGCGCCTCCTCCTGCGCCTGCATATGGGCAAGCACCGGGGCGGCCGGGCCGCGCCCGAGCACCGCGCGCTGGCCTTGGTAGATTCGCACCGCGCCGTATTCCCCCGCATGGTCCACCCGGACCATGCGGGCCGTCCTGTCCTGGGCGGAGGGATCGCCGGGCAGCCTCATCGCCGTCTCCTTGCGCTGTGTCGGAGCCAGTCGCCGAGCACGGCGGCGAACCCGAGCGCATAGATCAGGTTCATCGCCGCCATCGAGACCGGCACGAACGGAATGAGATAGGTGGGCGCGTCGCAAGGCTTGGACGGGCGCGCGGGCATCGAGGCCAGCCGTTCGGCGATGGTGCCGGGAATGAAATGCGGCGCCGCGCATTCCGGCAGCGGGCTCGGCCACCAGCCCCATTCGACGCCGACATGGACGAAAGCGAGTCCCGCGCCCGCCAGGACGGCGATCAGCGCGAGCCCGAGCACCACCCGCCCGGCCTGCCGCGGCAACAGCAGCGCCAGCACGCCGAGCGCGATCGCGATTCGGTAGGGCCAGCGCTCCAGCAGGCACAGCGCACAGGGCACCAGGCCCGCCCAGGCCTGCGATCCCAGCGCCACGCCGAGCGCCGCGGCGGCGGCGAGGATGGTCAGCCAGGCGGCAGGGCGATGGGACGGGGCGCGCATGAAGGCCATGTGCCTCGCTTCCCCGGACGGCGCAACCGCCCTAGGCTCGGGGCCAACCGGTACAGCGGAAGGATTTGGCGATGCAGCGTATCCTGTGGGGCCGCAAGACCTCCAGCAACGTGATGAAGGCGCTCTGGACGCTCGACGAACTCGGCCTGCCGTATGAGCGCCGCGACGCAGGCGGCGCCTTCGGCCAGACCGACACCGCGGCCTATCGCGCCATGAACCCGACCGGCCTCGTTCCCACCCTCCAGGAAGGCGCGTTCGCGCTGTGGGAGAGCAACGCGATCTGCCGGTACCTCTGCCACGCGCATGCGCCGCAGAGCGCGCTGTGGCCGCAGGACCCGCGCGCCCGGGCCGCGATCGATCGCTGGATGGATGCGCAGCAGACGGTGCTGAACCGGCCGATGGGCGTGGTGTTCTGGGGGCTGGTCCGCACGCCGCCGGACAAGCGCGATCCGGCGGCGATCGCCCAGGGGATCGCGGACACGGCGAAGGCCTATGCCCTGATCGGCGCCGAACTGACGAAGCACGATTTCGTTGCAGGCGCCGAACTGACCCTCGCGGACATTCCCTGGGGCGTGCACGTGCACCGCTGGTTCACGATGGAATTCGACCGCCCGGAGGTTCCCGGGCTGCGGGCCTGGTACGACCGGCTGCTGGAGCGGCCAGCCTACCGGGCGCATGTCGCCCGCCCCCTGGAATAGGCGCCCCCGCCGCGCGCGGCATCAGCCCACCAGGACGGCCTTGCCGATCACCGTGCGGTCGATCACCGCCTGCAACGCGTCCCTGGCCTGTTCGAGCGGGAAGCGATGGGAAATCCGCGGGCGCAGCTTGCCTTCGGCGGCCAGCCCGGCCAGCGCGCGCGCGTTGGCCGCCGCCAGTTCCGGGTTGGCGTCCTGCAATCCGCCGATGCGCACGCCCACCGCGTCGATGCCTTTGATCAGCAGGTAGTTGCTGCGGATCATCGCCGGTCCGCCGCCCAGGAAGCCGAGGATGAGCAGCCGCCCGCCCCAGGCCAGGCAGCGGAGCGATTCGTCGGTCACCGCGCCGCCGATCGGGTCGTAAACGATATCGACCCCACGGCCGCCGGTGAGCGACTTCACCCGATCGAGGAAGCCGTCGTGATAGCCGATCGCGTGGTCGGCGCCCTCCTCCAGGCAGGCGGCTCGTTTGGCATCCGTGCCGGCGGCGGCGATCACGGTCGCCCCGAACAGCTTCGCCACCTGGATGGCGGCGATGCCGATGCCGCCCGCCGCGCCGTGCACCAGCACCGTCTCGCCCGGGGCGAGCCGACCGCGTTGCAGCAGGGCGTGATAGGCGGTGGCATGGGCGGCACGGAACACCCCGGCCTGTTCCAGGGTCAGGCCGGCCGGAACCGGGTCGCAGGCCGCTTCGGCGACGGTGGCGCGCTCGGCGAAGGCCCCCAGGCGCTGCCGGCTCATGACCAGGTCGCCGGGACGGAAGCGGGTCACGCCCGGGCCGACCGCGAGCACCTCGCCGGCGGCCTCGCTGCCGGGAACGAACGGCGGTTCGGGGCGGAACTGATAGGTTCCCGCCAGCATCAGGACATCGACATATTGAACCCCGCGGGCACGCAGGCGGAGCTGAACCTCCCCCGGTCCGGGCGGCGGCGGGTCCGGCACGTCGCGCAGCGCCAGCACGCCGGGGCCGCCGAAGGCTTCGCAAACCATGGCTCTCATGGTGTTCTTGTCTCCACTCCTGTCTGCCACATTACAAATTGCTCAAACGGCAATCGGCACTTTGCCGCCGCCTCGAACGGGGGCCAAAATGGCCCGATTATGCCGGAAAGGGAGAGATTTAGCATGCGGCCGGGGCTGAAAACACTGCGGACGATTCCCGTGCTCGCGCGGCTGCGCGAGGCGGTGCTGGAAGAAGTCGACGCGGTGAGCGAGGTCATCAGCATCGACCGCGGCACCCAGTTGTTCCGACAGGGCACGTTGCCGGTGGTGCTTTATTTCGTGCTCGACGGGCTGATGGCGCTGTCGAGCGCGGTGCCGGATGGCAGCACCGCGGTCGTCGACGTGGTGCGGCCGATGGGCGACCTGGTGCTCGCCTCGGTCGTGGGCGCGCTGCCCTACCTGCAATCGGCGCACGCCGTCACCCGCGCCAGGCTCGTCGCGATCGACGCCGCCCTGGTCCGCAAGCTGGTGGAGCGGGAGCCGGCGCTGGCCGGGCCGCTGCTGATGTCCGTCGCGCGCGACGTGCGGGGCCTGGTGCGCCACGTGCGCGACCTCAAGCTGCGGACCGCGGCGCAGCGGCTCGGCGCCTTCCTGCTCGGGCAGGTCGAAGATCCCGGCGCGCGGCGGGCGGAATTCCGCCTGCCGTTCGAGAAGGGCCTGCTGGCCGCCAGGCTGGGCTGCCGGCAGGAGAACCTGTCCCGCGCCTTCGCCACCCTGCGCGACTACGGGGTGGAAACCCATGGCTCCCAGGTCATCCTGCACAGCATACAAAAACTGACTGCGTATGCCGTGCCGGATTACCTGAACGACCCGGAACTCACGAAGCCGCCGCGGGCGCGGCCGGCCGGCGCCCGCCGGGCTAACGCCCGGGCGTCGGCATGACGAACTCGGCGCCCCGGCGCTCGCCCGCGGGCCAGCGCTGGGTGACCGCCTTGTAGCGGGTGTAGAAGCGCACCCCTTCCGGCCCATAGATGTGGTGGTCGCCGAACAGGGACGATTTCCAGCCGCCGAAACTGTGGAACGCCATCGGCACCGGGATCGGCACGTTCACCCCGACCATGCCGATCTGCACGCCGGCGGCGAAATCCCGCGCGGCGCCGCCGTCGGAGGTGAAGATCGCCACCCCGTTGCCGTAGGCGTGCCGGTTGATCATCCGGGTCGCCGCGGCAAGATCGGGCGTGCGCACGACGCTGAGCACCGGGCCGAAGATCTCCTCCTGGTAGATCCGCATATCGGTGCGGACCCGGTCGAACAGGCAGCCGCCGAGGAAGAAGCCCTTCTCATAGCCCTGCAGCTTCAGCCCGCGCCCGTCCACCACCAGCTCCGCGCCCTCGCCGACGCCGTGATCGACGTATCCCGCCACCTTGGCGCGATGCTCGGCGGTGACCAGCGGGCCCATCTCGGCGTCCGGGTCGGTGCCCGGGCCGATCTTCAGCGCGCGCACGCGCGGTTCCAGCCGCTCCATCAGCCGGTCCCCCGCCGAACCGACCGCGACCGCCACCGAGACCGCCATGCAGCGTTCGCCGGCGGCACCGTAGGCCGAGCCCATGAGGGCATCGACCGCATCGTCCACGTTGGCGTCCGGCATCACCACCAGGTGGTTCTTCGCCCCGCCCAGCGCCTGCACCCGCTTGCCGGCGGCGGTGCCGTTGCGCCAGATCGTCTCGGCGATCGCGGTCGAGCCGACGAAGCTGATGGCGGCGATGTCCGGATGCGCGATGATCGCCTCGACCGCCTCGCGCGCGCCCTGCACCACCTGGAACACGCCCTCCGGCAGCCCGGCCTCCGCCAGCAGCTCGGCCAGGATCAGGCTGACCGACGGGTCCTTCTCCGAGGGCTTCAGGATGAAGCAGTTGCCGGCGGCGAGCGCCACCGGGATCATCCACAGCGGCACCATCAGCGGGAAGTTGAACGGGGTGATGCCGGCGACCACGCCCAGCGGCTGGCGCACCGACCAGGCGTCGATACCGGTGCCGACCTGCTCGGTGTATTCGCCCTTGAGCAGATGCGGGATGCCGCAGGCGAACTCCACCACTTCCAGGCCGCGCTGCACCTCGCCGTCGGCGTCCGACAGCACCTTGCCGTGCTCGGCGGTGATCGCGGCGGAGAGGCGCGCGCGGTGCCGCTCCAGCAGGTCCTTCAGCTTGAACATCACCCGTGCGCGGCGCAGCGGCGGGGTGGCGGCCCAGGCCGGCCAGGCGGCGGCGGCGACCCCGACCGCGTGGTCCACCTCGGCCGCGGAGGCCAGCGCGACCCGCGCCGTGACCTCGCCGAGCGCCGGGTCGAACACGTCGCCGAAGCGTCCACTGGTGCCGGCGGCCGGGCGGCCGGCGATGAAATGCCCGATCTCGCGCATGGGGCGGTTCCTCCTCGTTGTCCCGCGCCGTCCTAGCGCAGTTCGTCGGCGCGGTCATCGGGCCGGCGCCGGCTTTCACGCCGGGCCGGGCAGGCGGAATTCGTGCTTGCGGCGGCGCCCCTGGCTCTGCGATTCCTGGGGGAGAGCGGGAGGGAGTGGCGGGAACCATGCGCGCACGAGATCTGGGGCTGGCTTGCGGCGCCCTGCCGCCGGGCGACCGCAACGCGATCACCGACGTCCCGGGGGTGCTGGTCGGCCACTGCACGATCGCCGACGGGCCGGTGTGCACCGGCGTCACCGCGATCCTGCCGCATGACGGGAATATGTTCCAGATGAAACCGATTGCCGCGCCGGCGGTGACCAACGGCTTCGGCAAGAGCGTCGGGCTGGTCCAGCTGGGTGAGCTGGGCACCCTGGAAACCCCGATCCTGCTCACCAACACCTTCGCGGTCGCCCCCTGCGCCGGCGCGCTGATCCGGCGCGCCATCGCCGCGGACCCGGAAATCGGCCGGCGCACCGCCACGGTCAATCCCGTCGTGCTGGAGTGCAACGACGGCTATCTGAACGACATCCAGGCGCTGGCCGTGACCGAGGCCGATGCGCTGGCGGCGATCGAGGCCGCGACCGAGGACTTCCCGGTGGGCGCGGTCGGCGCCGGCACCGGCATGAGCTGTTTCGGCTTCAAGGGCGGCGTCGGCACCGCCTCCCGCCGGTTGCGGCTGGACGGCGCGACCTATCATCTCGGCGTGCTGGTCCTCGCCAATTTCGGCCGCTCCGGCGACCTGCGCCTGCCCGATGGACGGCGCGTCGACCCGGAGGCCGGCGTCGAGGAGGAGCAGGGATCCTGCATCGTGGTGATCGCGACCGACATTCCCCTGGAATGCCGGCAGCTCACCCGGGTGGGGCGGCGAGCCGGGGCGGGGCTCGCCTGGTGCGGCTCGTTCTGGGGCAACGGGTCTGGGGACATCGCGCTCGCCTTCACCACGGCGAACCCGGTGGCGCAGGAGCCGGACGGCGAATTCCAGGACCGGCGGGTACTGGCCGAGGGGCGGATCGACCGGCTGTTCCAGGCCACCGCGGAAGCCACTCAGGAAGCGGTGCTGGACGCACTGGCCGCGGCGGAGACGACCGAGGGCCGGAACGGCCACCGCCGGGTCGGGTTGGCGGAGATCCTCGATCGGGGGTAGGCGCCTTCTCCGATCCCCCCTGCATGGCGATCGCGCTTCGCCCGGCCCCGATGGAGCGCGGAGCCCGGATCACCGCGCCCCGGTCACCGCGCCCGGGTCAGAACCTCCCGGTAAACCTCCATCGTCGCCGCCTGCATCGCTGCCGTCGTGCAACGCGCCAGGACGGCCGCGCGCGCACGCGCGCCCATGGCCTGCCGCGCGTCGGCGGGCATCGCCAGCGCCGCACCGATCGCCGCGGCGAGCGCGCCCGGATCGCCTGGCGGCACCCGCCAGCCGGTGACCCCGCTCTCCACCGTCTCCACCGGGCCGCCGAGATCGGCGGCGATCACCAGCCGGCCCATCGCCTGCGCCTCGATCACCACCCGGCCGAACGCCTCCGGCTGCGTCGAGGCGTGCACCACCACATCCGCCAGCCGCAATGCCGCCGGCATATCCGGGCAGTCGCCAACCAGCCGCACGCGCTCGGCCACCCCCAGCGCCTCGGCCTGGCGGCGCAGCCCGGCGGTATAGGCGGCGCGCCCCTGGTCGGAGCCGACCAGAACCGCCACCACGTCCCGTCGTTCCAGCCGGGCCAGCGCGTCGATCAGCACCGACTGGCCCTTCCAGCCGGTCAGCCGGCCGGGCAGCATCACCACCGGCGCGTGGTCCGGCAGGTTCCAGGCCAGCGCCAGCCGCGCCAGCCGGGCGCCGTCGACGGCGGCGGGATCGAAACCGGCGGGATCGACGCCGCGCGGGATCACCCGGATGCGCGCGGGCGGGACACCGTGCCGCGCGGCCACCAGCCCGGCGACGAAGTGGCTGGCGGCGATCACCACCTCGCCCTTCGCCATCACCGCGTTGTAGCGGCGCTTGAACGGCAGGTCTTCGTTGTAGGTGCCGTGATAGGTGGTCACGAACCGGGCCCCCGTGCGACGCGCGGCAAGCCAGGCCGACCAGGCCGGCGCGCGGGAGCGGGCGTGCACGATCGTCACCCCTTCGGTGCGGATCAGCCGCGCCAGCCTGCCGGCGTTGCGCAGGATGGCAACGGGGTTCTTGGTGTCGAGCGGCAACGTCATGTGGCGCCCGCCGGCATGTTCCACCGCGCCGACGAGCCGCCCGCCGGCGGAGGCGACGAGTGCGGTCCAGCCGGCCGCCGCCACCGCCTCGGTGATCTCGACCGTCCCGCGCTCTACCCCGCCGGTAACCAGGGAAGGCAGGACCTGCAGCACGACCGGCGCGGAGGAACGGGATGGCATGGCGGCGCTAGGTAGAGCAGATCGGCTCCGCCGGGAAACGCGCGCGCGGCCGCGCCGGCCCGCGGCGGCCGATGCGAGCCGATCAGAACAGGTCGGAGAGGTGGCGCACGTGGCCGGTGTCGATGTCGGCCTCCACGCTCATGCCGGCGCGCAGGTCGGGGTCGCCGGGCTTGCGGTCGACCCGGATTCGCACCGGGATCCGCTGCACCACCTTGACCCAGTTGCCGGAGGTGTTCTGCGCCGGCAGGATGGAGAACTCCGAGCCGCTGTTGGGCGCGATGCTTTCCACCACGCCTTTCCAGGTGCGGCCGGGATAGGTGTCGACGGTGACGGTCACCGGATCGCCCGGCTTGACCCAGGTGAGCTCGGTTTCTTTCGGATCGGCTTCCACCCACACATGCTCGGTGGAGACGAGACCGAACGCCGCGGTGGCGGCGCGCAGGTACATGCCCGGCTGGGTGGCGTCGACATTGGTGACGACGCCGGCGAAGGGCGCGCGGATGACGCTGTCGCCGTAGTCCAGTTCCGCCTGCTCAACGCGCGCGGCGGCCGCCTGGTAGTCGGGCAGGCTTGGCATCGGCGCGGTCAGCGAGCCGCCGAGCTTCGCCAGTTGCACCTCGGCCTGCAGCCGCAGCGCCGCCTCGGCCTGCTGGTCGGCGGCGAGCTTGAACTTCGCGTCGTCGTATTCGGCGCGGGTGACGCCGCCGCTTTTGACCAGCTTGGCGTAGCGGTCGAAGTTCGCCTGGTCGGACCGCACCTGCGCCGCCTTGGCGTCGGCGTCGCGGAGCATGCGCGCATAGTCGCGCCGCATCGCGTTCAGGGTCAGCGCGGTCTGCGCGAGATGGGCCTTGGCTTCGGCGATCGCCACCTTGAAATGGCTGGCCACCAGCCGGACCAGGACCTGTCCCTTGGCGACGTGCTCGCCGTCCTTCACCGGCACGTCTTCGACGATGCCGGAGACGTCGGTCGAGAGTGCTTCCTTCGCCGCCCGGACATAGGCGTCGTCGACGGATACGTAGCGCCCGCCTTGCAGCCAGAAGGCCAGCGCGCCGCCGGCCACGACCAGGATGCCCCCGATCATCAGCAGCGGCCCGACGGCATGGCGGCTCATGCGCAGGCGGGCCGGCCGGGTCGCGCTGTCGGCGCCGACCTCGCGCGGGTGCGGTGCAGCGGCCGACTGCGACATCAATCCTGCTCCACGCTCTCGCGCGCCGGCATCTGTTCGGCGTCGGCGCGCCGCGCCGCCATCAGGTTGGCTTTCATGGTCACGAGGGCATCCGTCATGAGGTTCAGGGTGGCCGGGTCGAGGCCGGCGGACAGCATCCGGGTGATGTCCGCGCGCTGGAGGTCGATCTCGCGCAACACCGCGGCGGCGGCGGAGAGCAGGTGCAGGCGCCAGATGCGGCGGTCGCGCGGGTCGTGGCGGCGTTCCACCATGCCGCGCGCTTCCAGCCGGTCGATCAGGCGCGCGATGGTGATGGGCTCCACTTCCAGCAGTTCGGCCAGTTCCTTCTGCGACAGGCCCGGCTGGCGTTCGAGCCAGATCAGGATCGCCCATTGCGCGCGGGTCATGCCCTGGCAGCGCGCGCGCTTGTCGGCATCGACCCGCAGCAGGCGGGCGACGTCGTGCAGCAGGAACAGCAGGTCGCGTGGCTTATCGGCCAATGCAGCGGCTTCCTTGGACTCACTTATCATAAGCAGCGTTATCATAAGTAGGCCAGGTTCCCATCAGGAAGCCAGAGGCGACCCATGCGGTCGGCGCAGGACCGCCCCTTGGCCGACGAGGGGCGGATCGGCGGGCGGCTGCCACCGGTCAGGCGGCGATCTGCTCCGCCGTCGGGGCGTCGCCGGCCACCGTGGTGCGGCGCATGTCGCGCGGCTGGCTCTCGTCGAAGCGGCGCACCCGGTGCATGGTCTGGCGGTTGTCCCACATCACCAGGTCCCATTGCCGCCAGCGATGGACGTGGACGAACCCGGGCTGCGTCGCGTGCTCGACGAGGTCGCGGATGAAGGCCATCGCCTCCGGGCGCGGCCAGCCGACGATCGTGCCGATATGGGAAGAAAGATAGAGCGAGGCGCGGCCGCTGACCGGATGCACCCGCACGAGGCTCTGGCGCACCGGGCGGAACAGCGCCTTCTCCTCGTCGGTCAGGTCGGTGAAGCCGAGCGAGCCGCGCGAATACATCAAGGAATGCTCGCAGATCAGGTCGGCGACCTGTTCCTTGGTGCGGGCGTCGAGCGCGTCGTAGGCGGCGCGCATGTCGGCGAACTCGGTGTTGCCGCCGACGGTGGCCGGCAGCCGGCAGGACAGCAACGAATACTTCGCCGGAATGGCGCGGAACGAACTGTCGGAGTGCCAGAGCTGGTTGCCGAGGTTGAACAGCCGCCGGCGGTCGTCGCGGGCGAGCGGCTGGTTGTCCCGGCCCAGGTTCGAAACGTCGTTCATGCCCTGCGGCAGGCGGTGCTGGCCCGCCCGGGTGACGTTGCCGCCCCGCGCGTTCTCGATCTCCCCGAAATTGCGGGTGAACGCCATCTGCTGCTCGTCGGCGAGGCGCTGGTCGTGGAACACCAGCACGGCGTAGCGGTCCATCCCGGCCTCGATCGCCGCCACCTCGTCGCGGCCGAGCGGGCGGGTCAGGTCGACGCCCGACACCTCGCCCACGAACTGCGGGTGCAGCGGCTGGATGGACAGGGCCATGACGTCATCCTCCTTATGTATTTTCGGCCATCATAGGCAGGGCGGGGAGGGACGGGTGCGCGCCGTGCTCATGGCCGGGCTGCGCCAATCGGGATGCGGCCCGGGATGCGGCCCGCGATGGCGGCTGGAGGCGGCCGCTCAGCCGGCGCGGAGGTCGGCCACGAAACGGTCGCGCCAGGCGTCCAGGCTGTTGGTGCGCAGCACGTCCAGCATGGCCGCATGGCGGCCGCGGCGCTCCTCGATCGACATCGCCAGCGCCTGGTCGAGCGCGGCGGCGACGCCCGCCTCGTCATAGGGGTTGACGACCAGCGCCGCGTCCAGCTCCCGCGCGGCGCCGGCGAACTGCGACAGCACCAGCACGCCGGGATCCTCCGGGTCCTGGGCGGCGACGTATTCCTTCGCCACCAGGTTCATGCCGTCGCGCAGCGGGGTGACGAGGCCGACCCGCGCCTCGGCATAGAGCGGCATCAGCGCGGCGCGCGGGAAGCTGCGGTTGAGGTAGCGCAGCGGCACCCAGTCCACGTCGGCGAAGCGGCCGTTGATGCGCCCGGCCTCGGCTTCCAGCTCGTGGCGGATTTCGCGATAGGTCTGGATGTCGGAGCGGGACGGCGGCGCGATCTGCATGAAGATCACCTTGCCGTGGACGGCGGGGGTGTCGGCGAGGAACCGCTCGAACGCGACGAAGCGCTGGCGCAGCCCTTTCGCGTAATCCAGCCGGTCGACGCTCAGGATCAGGCTGCGGCCCTGCAGGTTCACCCTGAGCCGCAGCGCCTCGCGGCGGTTGGCCTGCGCCTCGGCTTCGGCGCGGATCGCGTCGACATGCACGCCGATCGGATAGACGCCGGTGCGGAAGCTGCGGCCATAGGCGGCCAGCCGACCGTCCCCCGGCGCCGCGCCGCCGGCCTGGCGCAGCACGTAGTCGGCGAAGGCGGTCCGGTCCGGCTCGGTCTGGAAGCCGATCAGGTCGTAGGCGGCCATGGCCTGCACGAGCGCGGCATGCGCCGGCACGCTCATCAGCACGCCGGGCTCGGGAAACGGGGTGTGGAGGAACAGCCCCATGCGGTTCTCCACCCCGTCCTTGCGCAGCGCCTCGGCGAGGCCGAGCAGGTGGTAGTCGTGCGCCCAGACGAGATCGTCCGGCCGCAGAACGGATTTGAGCGAGCAGGCGAACAGCGCGTTGACCCGGTTGTAGCCGGCGAACTCGGTCCAGTCGAAGCGCGCGAGGCCCATCTGGTAGTGCAGCACCGGCCACAGCGTGCCGTTGGCGAAGCCGCGGTAGAACTCGTCGTAGTCGCGCCGCGAGAGGTCGATGGTGCGCAAGGTGATGCGGCCGACGTCGCGGCCGGGATTGGGCAGCGGCTCGGCGCCGTCGGCAATCTCCCCGCTCCAGCCGAACCACACGCCGCCTTCGGCGCGCAGCGCATCGAGCACGCCGACGGCGAGCCCGCCGGCGGCAGGCTCGCCCTCGGTGATCGGCGCCACCCGGTTGGAGACGACGACCAGGCGGGACATGTCCGGCGCCCCCGGGTAAGGGGGATCAGGCCGCCGCCGGCACCGGCTCCATGCCCTGCTTGCGCAGCAGCTCGCGATACGGGCCCGGGCGGTGCGCCAGCGCGTCCGGCGCGCCCTCGTCCACGATCTGCCCGCCATCCATCACGATGATGCGGTCGAAATGCGCGAGGGTGGAGAGCCGGTGGGCGATGGCGATCACGGTGCGGCCCTGCATCAGCCGTTCCAGCGCCGCCTGGATCGCGTGTTCGCTTTCCGAATCGAGCGCGCTGGTCGCCTCGTCCAGCAGCAGGATCGGCGCGTCCTTGAGCAGCGCGCGCGCGATCGCCAGGCGCTG
>JAGWSV010000327.1 GCA_028869315.1 Rhodospirillales bacterium | reverse complement strand
GCCCGCGCCGCGGCCAGCGCGGCCGGCGCCGGCGGGGGAAGCGGCGGCGGGTCGATCCGCGCCGGCCCGTCATTGTCGGGCCGATCGGCCAGCAGCGCCAGCAGATCCGGCGCGGCGGCGTCGCGCGCCGTCAGCGGGGCGAAGTTCCACAGCGCGCGCAAGGTGGCGATGATCGTGGTGTGGTCGAACGGGACCTCGCCGGGCGGGCGCAGCACGCTGCCCGGGCGGACCCAGGGCGAGACGATCACCGCCGGCACCCGCACGCCGAACCGGTCGAAGCGGAACCCGTCCGGATAGGGGCCGCCGGGGGGCGTCGCGGCCGGCGGCGTCACGTGATCGCAGCAGCCGCCGTGCTCGTCATAGGTGACGATGAGCAGGGTGCGCCGCCAGCCCGGCCCGGCGCGCAGCGCGTTGTAGACCGCGGCGATCAGCTGCTCGCCATCGGCCACGTTGTGCGGCGGGTGCTGGTCGTTGGGCAGCAGGCCGGCGATCGGATCGGTGAAGTAGCGCGGCTCGATGAAGCTGTAGGCGGGCAGCCTGCCGGCGGCGGCATCGGTGGCGAAGCGCGCGAACCGGCTGAAATGCGCCGGCACGTCGAACCAGATGTCCGACAGGGCCGCCGCCTGCGGCACGTCGTGGAAATAGAGCCGCCAGTCCTGCCCCGCCGCGGCCAGGCGGGAAAACACCGTCGGCATCGCGAACGGCAGCTGCGCCGGGGCGTTGTTCACGTAGCCCCCGGCGGTGCCGCAATGGACGAAGAACCGGTTGGGCCAGGTCTGGCAGGGCGCGGCGGCGAACCAGCGGTCGCTGACGCCGAATTCGGTGGCGAGCCGGCTCAGCACCGGCACCTGTGCGGGAGTGAAGCAATGCATCGGCGCCCGCCTGTCGCGGGGCGTCGCGCCCGGCTTCTGGCGCATGTAGTTGTCGACGAACCCGCCCATCGGCGCATCGAGGAACAGGCCGCGGATCTGCATCGTGATGTCGGCGAAGCTTTCGCCCGGATCGGGATCGGGGATGACCGCGGTCGCCGCCGTCATCGCCGGATCGTTCCAGGCCGGCACCGTCTGTTGCGGCCGGGGCGGATCGTGGAACGGGTTGGCCCAGCCGTTCGGCACGCCATCGAACCCCGCGCCCGCGGGGCGCAGCCGGCCCAGCATGCTGTCGAAGGATCGGTTCTCCAGCATCAGGACGACGACGTGGCCGATGTCCATGCGGCCCTCCCCGGTTGCTGGCGTGGCGGGGCGTGCCGGCCGATCGGGCGGCGGGTGCGGCGCGCGCCGCACCCGCCCGGCCGTGGCCGGTCCCGTCAGATGCCGTGGATCACCTCGCCGAAGCGCTTGAAGGTCTTGCCGTCCCATTTGGCGAGCTGCATCGCCTTGGTCGGGTGGTAGTTGGTCGGGCTGGTGTTCACCCGGATGCCCGGCAGCAGGACCGGCACCTCCAGGTCATGGATGCTGGTCGCCTGCTTCATCACGTTGGCGCGCGAGAAGTCGCCCTTGCACTGTTCGAGCGTCTTCCACATCGTGTAGCTCAGCCCGTAGGCCGCGATGTAGCCGCCGTCGGTGATGTCCGCGTCCGGCATGTATTTGTGCATGAAGGCGCGAAACTCGTTCATGCCTGCGTCGTTGTTCCAGCTCGGATCGGTGGTGTCCTTCAGGTAGAGGCCGCTGATCATGCCGATCGCGTTCTGCTCGCCGGCCGGCTTGATCACCGATCCGACCGAGATCGACACGTTGGTCATGAAGAACATCGGGTGCCAGTTGATGGCATGCACCTTGCGGATCGCCTGGGCGGCGAATTTCGGCGTCGCCGCCACCAGCAGCACGTCCGCGCCGGAGGCCTGCAGCTCGGTGATCTGGGAATCGACGGTGGGATCGGTGACCTCGTAGGTCAGCGACTTGACGACGACCTTGCTCCAGTTCTTGCCGAGCACGTCGCGCACGCCGTTCGGGTAGTCCTTGCCGAAATCGTCGTTCTGGTAGAGAATCCCGAGCTTGGCGTTCGGTTTCTCCTTCAGCATGTATTTGGTATAGATCTGCGCCTCGGCGCGATAGCTCGGCTGCCAGCCGATCGTCCAGGGATACTGCTTGTAGTTGCCCCATTTGCTGGCGCCGGTGGCGACGAACAGCTGCGGGATCTTGTTGTTGTTGCAATAGCGTTCGATCGCCGAGTTGGTGGGCGTGCCGAGGGTGGCGAACAGGAAGTCGACATGGTCCTGCTCGACCAGGCGGCGCACCTGCTCGACCGTCTTCGGCGGGCTGTAGCCGTCGTCATAGGAAATGAAGTCGATCTTGTGGCCGGCGACGCCGCCCTTGTCGTTGACCATCTTGTTGAGGAACGCCGATTCGAGATGGCCGAGCACGCCGTAGGCGGAGGCCGGTCCGCTATAGGGGTCGGTATTGCCGATCTTGATCAGGTGCGCGGTCACCCCCGGCGTCGCCGCGAGGGCGCGGGGGCCGAAGGTCGCCGCCGTCACTGCCGCCAGCCCACCGGTCAGGGCTGTCCGTCTGCCGATCGTCATGAACGTATTTCCTCTGATTGTTGGTTCTCGTTGCTGGGTGCGGACCGGGCGCGCGGCGGCCGGCCGCGGCAAGCAGCCTGCCTCCCGGCGCCGCGCGAGACAACCAAAGATCGCATCCCGGCCGGCCGGGCGCGCGGGTCCGCCAGGCGACGCGACAAAAAAGGACCCGATCACCGACAAATGAGGCATTCGCGTCTGGCGCCCGGTGCGTCCGCAAGGTAGGTTCGTCTCGCCCGCGGGTCGCGATTCGTACATTGGGACTCGCTCGGGGGGGGCATTAGGGCGCATTCATGCAGCCACCGGAGATCCATTCGGCGCTCCGCGATGCACGCATCGCGGCGCGCTACCAACCGATCGTCCGACTGGCGGATCGCGCCGCCGTGGCGGTGGAGGCACTGGCGCGCCTCTGGCATCCGGTCCACGGCCTCGTCGGCGCCGACCGGTTCGTGCCGCAGATCGAACTCGCCGGGCTGTCCCGGGTGCTGACCGACCTCGTCGCCGCCTCGATTTTCGCCGACCTTGCCGAAGCCGATCCGGCGATCCTGGATCTGACCGTCGGGATCAACATCCCGCTCGACCTGCTGCTGCTGCCGGGCACGCTCGACCGGCTGGACGCGGGGCGGGATGCCGCGGGGCTCGCGGCGTCGCGCCTGGCGATCGAGCTCACCGAAAGCCAGCCGGTGGAAAACCCGGCGCGCCTCGGCCGCACGCTCGAACGGGTGCGCGCCGCCGGCTACGGCGTGCTGATCGACGACGCGGGGCCGGCCATGACCTACGTGATGTCGCTGCTGGACCTGCCGTTCACCGGCCTCAAGCTCGATGCCGGCCTGGTCCATGCCTCGGCGCGGGACGCGGAAGCCCGGCGCTTCGCCGACCACGTCGTTGCCGGGGCAAAGCGGCACGGCCTCGCGGTGACCGCCGAAGGGGTGGAAGACCAGGCCGGCTGGGACCACGCCGTCGCCCTCGGCGCCGACCAGGCCCAGGGCTACCTGTCGGGCAGCGCGATGCCGGCCGCCGCCCTGCCCGGCTGGCGCGCGGTGTGGGACGCCGGGGCTGCTGTTCGTCCGGCGCGATGCGCTGGCCACGATCG
>JAGWSV010000326.1 GCA_028869315.1 Rhodospirillales bacterium | reverse complement strand
TGCGCCGGGCCGGCCTCGCTGCGGGTGGGGCGGCGGCCACGCTCGGTGCCGGCGCGGCGGCCTTCGCCGCGGGCGATTGGCTCGGCGGGCTCTCGGGCGGTGGCGGGGCGATCGGGGGCGGATCGGGCGGGGGCGGATCGGGCGGCCTGGGTTCCGGGCCTGGCCCAGGCGGCGGGGGCGTGACATCGGCGCTGGTCGGCGCGACCACGGTTCCTTCCGTGGTGCCGGTGCCGGAACCCTCCGGCGTCCTCATCCTGGTGCTGCCGCTGGCTTTGCTGGTCCTACTCGCCGGGTGCCGCCGCGGCGCGCGCCGCCCTTGATCCGGGCGCAACTCGAGGCTAATCCTGCCGCTGTGCTACCAGTGAGTAGGCGGCCGGCAGCAACCCGTCGCCGCCCCAACCCCGCGAAGGTTCCCATGGACGACGCCGTCACCCTGATCCGCCCCGCCGTGCAGACGGAGCATTTCGATGTCCTGATCGTCGGCGCCGGCATCTCCGGCGTCGGTAGCGCCTATCACCTCGCCACCCAGTGCCCGGGGACCAGTTTCGCGGTGCTGGAAGTGCAGGACGGGTTCGGCGGCACTTGGCGGACCCACAGATACCCCGGTATCCGATCCGACAGCGACCTGCATACGTTCGGATACCGGTTCAAACCCTGGACCGGCGTGCCGATCGCCACCGCCGGCGAGATCCTGCGTTACATGGGCGAAGTGATCGAGGAGAACGGCCTCGCCCGTCACATCCGCTACCGCCATCGCATCCGCTCCGCCCGCTGGTCAAGCCGCGATGCGCTGTGGACGATCGACGCCACCCGTACCGACACCGGCGAAGAGCTTCGTTTTACCGCCAACTTCCTGTGGATGTGCCAGGGCTACTACCGCCACGAGGAAGGCTACACCCCGCACTGGGATGGGATGGAGACCTACAAGGGCCGGATCGTGCACCCGCAGACCTGGCCCGAGGATCTGGACTATACCGGCAAGACCGTCCTGGTGATCGGCTCCGGCGCCACCGCGGCGACGGTGGTGCCGGCGATGGCGCCCGACGCCGCGCACGTGACCATGCTGCAGCGCTCGCCCACCTATTTCCGTTCCGGCCGCAACGCCATCGAACTGGCCGAGCAGCTGCGCCAACTGCAGGTGGACGAAACCTGGATCCACGAGATCGTGCGCCGCAGGATCCTGTACGACCAGGCGGTGTTCACCCAGCGCACGTTCGAGGAACCGGAAACGGTCCGCAAGGAACTGATCGACGCGGTGCGCGCGCTGCTGGGTGAGGAGTACGACGTCGAGACGCATTTCACCCCGAAATACCGCCCCTGGCAGCAGCGCCTGGCATTCGTGCCGGACGGCGACTTGTTCCAAGGTATAAGGTCTGGCAAGGCCTCCGTCGTCACCGACGAGATCGAGCGGTTCACCGAGAAGGGGATTCTGTTGCGATCAGGGAATGAACTGGAAGCGGACATCATCGTCACCGCGACCGGGTTCAACCTCTGCGTGATGGGCGACATCCGCTTCGCCATCGACGGCAAGCCGCTGAACTTCGCCGATACCGTGACCTACCGGGGCATGATGTTCACCGGCGTGCCCAACCTCGCCTGGGTGTTCGGCTATTTCCGCGCCAGCTGGACCCTGCGGGCCGACCTGGTGGCCGATTTCGTCTGCCGCCTGCTTCATCACATGCAGGAAAAGGGCGTGCGGAAGGTGGAGGTCGCGCTCCGCCCCCAGGACAAGGACATGAAGCTTCTGCCGTGGATCGACGAGCAGAACTTCAATCCGGGCTACATGAAGCGCGGGATGGACCTGCTGCCCAAGCGCGGCGACAAGCCGGAATGGGCGCACACCCAGGATTACTGGAACGAGAAGGACGCGTTCCCGGCGACCAACCTCGACGATCCGGCGTTCGTGTATTCCTGAGCGGGAGGCGGGGGGGAAAGGTTAAGCGAAGCTTTCTTCCAACCGTACGGTTCGGGACCAGCCGGACAGCCGAACCGTACGGTTCGGCTGCGGCCGTTTGGGCTGGTTCGCCCCGTCGCGCCGGGCCCGCACGCGGCATCGCCGGGTGCACCGCTACCGGCCGGCCTCGTCCACCAGCGCGGCGATCGCCTGCGGGTCGGCCTGCTCCATCACCCGGCGGGCGAACCGCACGCATTCCTCGATCCGCAGCCCGCGCATCCGCTGCTTCACCCGCGGCACGGCGGCCGCGTTCATCGAGAAACTGCGCAGCCCGAGCCCCAGCAGCAGCGCCGTGAGCCGCGGGTTGCCGGCCATCTCCCCGCAGACCGAGACCGGCCGGTGCATCCGCAGCGCGGCCTCCACCGAGAACTGCACCAGCCTCAGCACCGCCGGGTGCAGCGGGTCGTAGAGCCCCGCGACATCGCTCTCGCCACGGTCGACCGCCAGGGTGTAGGCGGTGAGGTCGTTGGTGCCAATCGCGAAGAAATCCGCTTCCAGCGCCAGCGCGTCAGCCGACAGCGCGGCGCCGGGCGTCTCGATCATGATGCCGAGCGGCGGCAGCTTTTCTCCCAGCCGCTCGCCGCGCCGGCGCAGCCGACGTGCCACGCGGTCGAAGGCTTCTCGGGCGGCCAGCACCTCCGCCACCGTGGTCACCATTGGCAGCATCACCCGCGTCGGCCCGGCGACCGAGGCACGCAGGATGGCCGCCAACTGCGTCTCGAACAGGTCCATCTGCCGCAGCAGCAGCCGGATTCCGCGCAGGCCGAGGGCCGGGTTGGTGTCGGTGATCTCGGGCACGATGCCGGCGGCGGTCAGCGCCTCGATCTCCTTCTCGCCGCCCCAGTCGAGCACACGGAACGTCACCGGGGCGCCGCCCATCGCTTCCAGCACGGCGCGATAGGTCTCGGCCTGGGTGTCCTCGTCGGGCACCGTTTCGCGGTTCATGAACAAGAATTCGGTACGGAACAGGCCGATGCCGAAGGCGCCGCATTGCTGGATCAGCGGCAGCTCGATCGGCAGCTCCAGGTTAGCGGCCAGCTCTACCGCGGTGCCGTCCACCGTCTCGGCCGGCAGGCGGCGCAGCCGGGCGAAGCGCTGGCGCTCACGCACGAAGGCGGCCACGCCGCGCCGCGCCGCGGCCAGGGTCGCGGCGGTGGGGTTCAACGTCACCGTGCCGGCGGTGCCGTCCACGACCGCTGTGTGCCCCGGCCGAACCGCCGCCGGCAGACCGGGCACGCCCAGCACCGCCGGCACCCCCAGCGCGCGCAGCATCACCGCGGTGTGCCCGTCGGCGCCGCCTTCCTCGGTGGCGACGCCGGCGAGGCGGGACGGGTCGAGCAGCGCGGCGTCGGCGGGGCGCAGCGACGGGCAGACCAGGATCGCCCCCTCGGGCAGGCCGGTGAAGCTCTGGAACGGCGCGCGGGTCAGGTTGCGCACCAGGCGGCGGGCGATCTCGGTCACCTCGTCGGCCCGGCGCTGCACGCCGGCGCGATCCTCGCCGGACGCCGCGGCGTCCGCCTGGGCCAGGATGACCGCGCCGATCGCCTCGGCTTCGCAGAGCACGGCGGATTCGGCCGACAGCAGCCCCTCGGCGATGCGCCGCTTCGCTCCGCGGATCAGGCGGGAGGAGCCGAGCATGCGCAGATAGGCCTCGATCAGCGGCGCGATCTCGGATTGGCTGTCTTCCGGGAGCGCTTCCAGCCGCGCCTTGAGCTTGAGCAACTGCTTGCGCGACTGGGCCACCGCCGCGTCCAGGCGTGCGCCTTCGGCCGGCGCATCGGCGGCCTGGATTTTCTGTCGGGCGATCTCGGGCGCCGGCTCGGCGGTACCGAACAACGGGCCGATCGCCACGCCGGGCGAGACGGCGATACCGGAAAACACCGTCTCCGGCGTTGCAAAGGTGCGTCGAAGCCGGACGGGCAGCCGCCGGTGCTGGGGCGGCGGCGGGTCAGTCCTGCTCATTGAAGCCGGACTCGATCAACCCGGCGAGAGCGTCCAGCGCCTCCCGCGCGTCCCAGCCTTCGGCGCGGAGATCGAGCGCGCTGCCGGGACCGGCGCCCAGCATCATCAGTCCCATGATGGAGCGGGCGGACACGCTCTGGCCGTTATGGATGACGTCGACGGCGGCGCCGAAGCGCTCGGCGACGGTGACGAGCTTGGCAGCGGCGCGCGCGTGCAGGCCGCGCCGGTTGGGCACGATCACCCGCCGGGTGAGGACCATCGCGTCGGGCGTATCGGGCGTATCGGCCGGTGGGAGTTCTTCCTCCTGGGGGTTCATGCGTCCTGTCGGTTCATGCGCGGGACCCGGTGCCGCACGCGGCGCGGCCGGCCGCCGGCTCGGCATGCGCGCAGGCGGCCTTCGTCCCGTGCAGCACGTGCGACGCGGCGGCGATGTATTTGCGGCCGGCATCCTCGGCGCAGCACACCGCGTCGGCCAGCGGCTGGTTGGAACGCACCTTGGCCAGCTTCACCAGCATCGGCAGGTTGACCCCGGCGATCACTTCGACGCCCTTGCGCTCCATCATGGAGATCGCGAGGTTCGACGGCGTGCCGCCGAACATATCGGTCAGCAGCACGACCCCGTCGCCCGTGTCGCAGCGGGCGATGCAGCGCTCGATTTCCGAGCGGCGATTCTCCATGTCGTCGTCGGGGCCGATGCAGACGGTATCGACGTTCCGCTGCGCGCCGACGACATGTTCCATCGCCGCGCGCAATTCGTCCGCGAGCTTGCCATGGGTCACCAGGATCATGCCGATCATAGAGAGCGACGGCAGGTCCGTGGTGAAGCGAATGATCGAAAGATCATGTGGTCCGTACCCTTTCAGGCCCCGCGCGACTGTGTCGGCGGGGTGTGTTGCCCCGCACCGTTCCCCCAGATCCCGTCCGATTATCGGGCGTCAACTGACGGCACGTGCCGGTCTGTCAGATACGCGCTTGCATGGCCTTCCCGGGCCAGTTCGCGATGCGCGACGTGCAGCCGCCAGTCTCTCTCCACGCCATCGGGGCCGGCCTTGCCCGCGAGGAACACCGCCAGCCGTTCGGTAATATAGACCGAACGGTGTCGCCCTCCCGTGCATCCCACGGCGATCGTGACATATTTTTTGCCCTCTTGAACGAAGCGAGGCAAGAGCATGTCGAGCAGATTCCCCACTTGGGCAAGAAACGGTGCGCAGGCGGGGTCGGCGGCGACATAATCGCCAATTTCGGGGTCGAGTCCGGTGCCGGGACGCAGGGCCGGATCGTAGTGCGGATTGCGCAGGAAGCGCGCGTCGAACACCAGATCGGCGTCGTGCGGCAGGCCTTGCGGATAGGCGAAGGAGACCAGGGTCACCACCAGCCGGGCGGCCGGTTGGCCGGCGGCGAAATGGCGCTCCACCAGCCGGCGCATCGCCGGCAGCGGCAGGTCGGAGGTGTCGATCACCATATCCGCCGCCGCCCGCAGCGGCGCCGTCAGTGCCTGCTCTTCGGCGATGCCGTCCGCGACGCGGCCTTCCGGGGCCAGCGGGTGGCGCCGCCGTGTCGCGGTATAGCGGCGGAGCAGCGCCGCCGCCTCCGCCCAGACATAAACCATTTCCGGCTGCAGCCCGGCCTCCGCCCGCAGGCGGTCAAGTGCGGCGAGCAGGTTGGCGGCGGAGAAATCCTGGCTGCGGGCGTCGATCCCGACCGCCAGGCGGCGCGCGGTGCGGCGCACCGTCTCCTCCAGCATCGGCAGCGGCGGATTGTCGATGGCCGTGTAGCCGAGGTCTTCCAGCGCATGCAGGACGGACGCCTTGCCGGCGCCGGACAGCCCGGTGACCAGCACGAACCGGCGCGCCGCCGGCGCTTCCCGAGCAACGGCGTCTTCCGCCGGCCCGGCGGCGGCCGTGCGCGTGCTGTCCTCCGAACCGCTCATGCCGCGAATGCTCCCACCACCTGCTCCACCCGCCCGAGCGCGCAGTCCAGCGCCAGGGCAACCCGCTCCGGGGCGGAGGCGGCCCGGGCGTCGATCCTGACCATGGGGATCGTGGAGCCGGCCAGGGTGCGCGGCCACGGCAGGCGTTCGCCGGCTTCCGGCGTCCGGACGAGCGATGTCACGTCGACCGGTACCAGGTCGACCGGTGTCAGGTCGACCACTAGAGCGAGTCGCGCCGCCGCGACATATCCCAGGCGGAAGATGCCGATGCCACGTACCTCCAGAAGGCCTGCCAACGCCGTCGGGGGAGCAGCCTGACCGGCCTCGATCACCACCCGGTCGTCCGCCACCAGTACGAATCCGCGCGCGAGAAGGCGCAGGGCGAGGTCGGATTTGCCCGCGCCCGGCGGGCCGAGCAGCAGCACCGCCGCGCCGTCGCGGCAGACACAGCTTCCATGGATCGTCGCCGGCTGGATAACAGGACTCTCCATCAGCCCATAATGTGGTCCACCGCCTGGGTTCCTACCACAGGGGCAAACGCAAGCATGCGGACCGCAGCCATGCCTCGCGCGCGGCCGGGGTCGGCGCCCGCAGCCGGCCGGCCGCCGTATCGGCTCCGGTTCCGTGCGCGGCTGCCCGGTCCGACCGTCCGGGCCGGCTTGCCGTCGCGCGCGCCGCATGCCAGCCTCTGCCGCGTGATGACCAGCCGCTCCGCCATCGCTGCCGCCGTCCGGCGGCTTGCTCCTGTCGTCCGTCATACCCCCATCCTCCGTGTCCGCGGGGAAGACATCGGGCTTCCGGGACCGGCCGGAGCGCACCTGACGATGAAACTGGAACTTCTGCAACATACCGGGAGTTTCAAACCGCGCGGCGCTTTCAACCGCATCCTCGCCGCCCAGGCCGGCGGCGACCCCGCGCCCGCCCGTGCCGGCGTCATCGCGGCCTCCGGCGGCAATCACGGCGCGGCGGTGGCCTTTGCCGCCCGGGCGCTCGGGATCGCCGCGGAAATCTACGTGCCCGAAGCCACGCCGGCGGCCAAGCGTGCGCGGATCGAGAGCTACGGTGCCCACCTGGTTGCGGTCGGCGCCGACTACGCGGCCGCGCTCGCGGCCTGTCGTGCGCGCCAGGCGGAGACCGGCGCGCTGGACGTGCATGCCTACGACGATCCCGACGTGATCGCCGGCCAGGGCACCGCCGGACGGGCGTTCGAACAGGACGCGCCGGACCTGACGCATGTGCTGGTCGCCGCGGGCGGCGGCGGCCTGCTCGCCGGCGTCGCCGCTTGGTACTCTGGGGGCGCGCAGGTGATCGGGGTCGAGCCCGAGGCCTGCCCGACCCTGCACGCCGCCCGTGCGGCCGGCCGGCCGGTGCCGGTGCAGACCGGCGGAATCGCCGCCGACAGCTTGGGGGCGCGGCAGGCGGGGGCGAACGTCTTTCCCATCGTTGCCGCCCATGCCGCCGCGCTGGTGCTGGTGCCCGACGCGGCGATCGAGGTGGCGCGGCGCCTGCTGTGGGACCGGATTCGCGTGCTGGCCGAGCCCGGCGGCGCCACCGCCCTGGCCGCGCTGCTGTGCGGCGCCTTCGTGCCGCCCGAGGGCGCGCGGGTCGGCGTCCTGGTCTGCGGCGGCAACACCGGGAGCCTGCCGGAATGAGCCGGCCCCGGCACCCGTCCGCCCTGCTCTGCTTCGCAAAGGTGCCCCATGAGCCTGGTTCTCCTTGATATCGCCGCGAACGGCATCGCCACTGCCATGCTCAATCGTCCGGAGGTCGGCAACGCCTACAACGAGGACCTGCTGGACGAACTGATCGCCGGGCTGCGCCGCCTGGCGCAAGACCAGGCGGTGCGGGCGCTGGTGATCCGCGGGGCCGGCAAGCATTTCCAGGCCGGGGCGGATATCGGCTGGCTCGGCCAGGCTACCGCCTACCCGCCGGAGCGCAACTACCAGGCCTCCATGGCCACCACGCGGGCGATGCAACTGCTGAACGAGTTTCCGCACCCCACCATCGCGGTCGTGCAGGGGGCCTGTTTCGGCGGCGGCGCCGGCATGGTCTGCTGCGTCGACGTGGCGCTGGCCACGCCGGAGGCGCTATTCGGCCTCACCGAGGTGCGGGTCGGCGTCGCCCCCACCCCGATCTCCACCCACATGGTCCACGCCATGGGGCTGCGGCACACCCGCCGCTACGCCCTGACCGGGGAGCGCTTCGACGCCGCCGAAGCCCAGCGCATCGGCCTGGTGCACGAGGTGGTTCCGGCCGCGGAGATGGAGGCGAAGCTGGCGCAGGTGCTGGATGCGGTCCTGCTCGGCGCGCCGGGGGCGATCGAGGTGACCAAGCGGTCCTTCCTCGGCGCCAACGGCCTGCTGCTGGACGAGCGGCAGATGACGCTGCTCGCGCATGAAAGCTGGCTGCAACGCGCGACGGCCGAGGCTCGCGACGGCACCGCCGCGTTCCGCGAAAAGCGCCGTCCCGGCTGGTATCCGCCGGCACCGTAGGGCCGTGCGGCCGGACTGACCGGCGAGGGGTCAGAGAGCAACGGCGAGGGGCAGCGATGGAAGCAGCGGACGGGAAGATTTTGGGGGTGCTCGGCGTCATGGGTCCGCTGGCGAGCGCGCAGTTCATGTTGCGGCTCACGCTGCTCACCCCGGCCGGGCGCGACCAGGACCACATTCCCGCCGTGCTGTGGTCCGACCCAAGGGTGCCGGACCGCACGCGCGGCCGGCAGGGCGGCGGGCCCGACCCGCTGCCGGCCCTGCTGCGCGGGATCGCCGGGCTGCGCCGGGCCGGTTGCGGCGCCATCGCCATCCCCTGCAACACGGCGCATGGCTGGTACGAGGAGATGGCGGCAGCAGCAGGTTGCCCGATCCTGCACATTGTCGATGCCGCGGCCGCCGACCTGCGCGCCGCCGGACTGACGCCTGCGTCTGGCGCCGGGCGCATCGGGGTGATGGGCACTGCCGCGACTCTGGCGATGCGGCTCTACCAGGACCGCCTGGGCGCGGAGGGGTGGGACTGCCTGGTGCCCTCGGCTGAGCAGATGGAGCGTCTGGTCAGCCCGGCGATCGCAGCGGTGAAAGCCAACCGGGTCGCCGAGGCCTACGCCCCGCTCGCCGAGGTGGTGCGCGATCTTGCCGCCCGCGGCGCAAGCGCGGTGGTGCTGGGATGTACGGAAATCCCGCTCGGCATCGCCGCCGGCCCCACCGATGGGCTCGGCGCGCCGCTGGTTGACACGATCGACGCGCTGGCTCGGGCGGCGATTCGGTGGGCGCGGGGCTAGTCCTGTCGGCCGAGCCCTGGCAACCTTTACCGGCATAAAGGCATCGGGGGTGCGGCAATGGCGTGCGCATGCGCCTGTGGAAGCGCGGACTACAAGTCCTGTCAGACGGGCTTGGCAGTGCCAGCACCGTCTGCCATCAGCCGCCCGGCACCAGCAAGTGGAACCGCATGGAGCACCGCCTGTTCGCCTTCATCGCCCAGAATTGGCGCGGCAAGCCACTGGTCAGCCGCCAGGTCATCGTTCAGCTGATCGCCTAGAACCGGACGGGGGAAACCCGCCGCCTGATCGATCCGGTCTTTCACGAATCCGGGAGCGAACGCCGTACCGCCTTCAAGGTCAGTGACCTCGGAACACTCATGCAATCGGCGGCAGGCGGACGGGGCACTGCATTATTGCCGGAAATCATCGCGGAGGCGCGGCGACCACAGGTTGGTGTTGCCGTCGTCGCCGGGCCGGAGATTTGCTGGGAACCGGTGGTCGCCACCGCCGCTGGCGGTCGAACCGCGGAGGGTCCGCCGGGCGCTTCGGCGCGGGCCTTCCGTGAACTGTTGTATAACGAACGACACGTGATGGCGGCCGGGTGGCACCTCGGGTAGCGTTCCGGCCGGGGCGTTCACGATGCGGTGTCAGGTCGCCGGCGCAGGTTTCCCATCGGGGCCGCGGGTTTGCCCATGTCGGGCCCCGGAGGCGCCCGACGCGCGACTTATCAACATCTCCTTTGCCACGCGCAATGGCACGACCGCCAGGTCGAAGAGAGCTATGTTGTGGGCGTCACAGCGATGCGGGCGATGAAGGCCTGTCGGATCGTGCGACCGCTCTGCGCGACGGCGCGTCGGAGGTCCGTAGGATAGATCCCATCGGTGCTCGACAAAGCCGCCTGGCGGACCAGACCGTTCCGATATCGCTTCGTAATCGGCATCCGAGTTCGCCGGAAGTCTCGGGGTTGTGATCATGTCCTTCCCTCAATCCTGTTCGTTTGACCTACGCCTTTCGCTTGTCCGATCGTAGCCGACGAGCCGGACCTGTCGGGCCATGTAGACCGTACGGCCGGCTTCGCCGACTGGTCTGCCAAATGGCATCATTCGCGGCCAGCAGGAACGGTGAGCGATCTGATGCCTTCCCTGACCGTGACGTCTGCCGATCTGAAACTACTGTGCCGCTGCTTTGCGCAGGGTGCGCCGGCGCCGGAGGACCGCCGAGCCGGCGACGAGCTGATCGATCCAGACATCGTCGCGGAGGTGGAGGCGCTGCTTGCCAACGCCCGTCCGGATCAGCCGATCGCGTTCAGCGAAACGGCGTGGCGGGCCTTTGCCGCCTGTGTCGAGGTGGGGGCCGAACTGATCGAAGGCTTGCCTGCCTACGACTATCAGCGCGCGGTGCGGCTGGTCGGATGAGGAGTGCCGGCCGTGCCGTCTTGATCAACTTCCCGCGGTTTCCCTGCCGCCGTTGGCAGCGGCGTGCTGCGTCGGGTCACTCGGCACCGGCACCGGCACCGGCACCGGGCCGAACACCGTAGAGCCGACGGATCAGCGACGGCACTGTTAAGCCCTGCACGACGATGGTGAACACCGCAACTCCGTAGCACGCTTCCAGCAGCGGCGCCCGCGCCGCAACGCTCGGCAGGCTGAGTGCGAGCGCAACGGACACGCCGCCGCGCAGGCCACACCAGGTCAGCACGGTGAGCGCGCGCAGCGGCAGCAAGCGGCGGGACCGCACCAGCAACGCTGCCAGCGCAACGCTCACGAAGCGGGCGAGCAGCGCGAGCAAGCTCGCAAGGGCGATCAGCCCGGGCCAGAAATGCCGCGTGTCGATGGTCAGCAGTTCGAGCCCCATCAGCAGGAACAGCAACGTGTTCAGTAGCTGGTCGACCAGCGACCAGAAGAGCGTCACGTTGGCCCGTGTGGCCACGCTCATGCTGCGGCCGCGCTGGTGATTGCCGATCACTATGCCCGCGACGACCACCGCGATCGGCGCCGAGGCGCCGATCCGGAGCGCCGCCACATAGATCGTGCTCACCACCACGAGCGAGATCGTGATCTCCAAATCGTAGTCGTCGATCAGGGTTATTGCGAGGGAACCCAGAGAACCGCCCGCGAACCCGAGCAGCGCGCCACCCAGGATCGCGCGCAGGAACAGAACCGACAGCCCGACTGGCGTGATCGCCCCGCCGGCGTGCGTGCCGGTCGCGATCCCCAGCAACACCGTGAACAACACCACTGCGGCGCCGTCGTTGAACAGGCTCTCGCCGGTGATCACGGCGAGCAAGTCGGGAGGCAGCCCTGCCGAGCGAAGTAAACCGCCTACCGCGATCGGGTCTGTCGGCGCCATGCTTGCCCCCAGCACCAGGCACCAGATCAGCGGCACCGTCGCGCCGACCAGTCGGAATACGAACAGGACTGCCACGCCGTAGAACCCGGTCGCCAGCACGACGCCGACCGTGGCGAGGGCCAGAACCGGCAAAGCGTGGTTGCGCAGGTCCCGCAGGTTCAGGTGCCGCGCGCCAGCAAACAGCATGAAGCCCAGGGCGCCATTGAACAGCACCCGCGGCAGGTTGCTGCGGCGAGCGTTCCTGCGAGCCAGGTTCGCGGACCCGCGGCGCCGAGGAGGCGGCCGGTCACCATCACCGCGGCGGAGAGTGCCAGCGCAATGACCGGCAGACCGATCGGCTGTGGCAGACGCAACCAACGCTGGTTGACGAAGCCGGCAACCGCCGCGACCAGGAGTAGGCCGGCGAAGAGGTCGAAGGGAATCATCCGGCTCCGTGCCTTGCGCTCTGCGACGATTCAGGCGGCGGTTCGCGCGCCGGGTGGAGCATTGCGCCGTTCTCCGCTGGAATTGCCAGGATCGCCGCGGGTAACCTATTCCGGAAGGCATAGCACGGCATGTCCGCAGCGTGGGGAGGCGCTCGTTCGCCCCGGGAGGTCAATACAGATGTAACGCCTTTGACGAGTGCCGCACGGTCCACCGGTCTGGCAGTCGGTCTATCGTTTGCAATATAAAGCAGATTGAAATGAAGATCGATGCAGAGTCATCAGGATGGCAATCGGCGTGCCGGCGGGCTTTCATAATTCCGCTTCGACCGGCGCCGCAAAACTTCACCCATGTTATATGGCGCCGTGATCGGACGAACGCCGCGACGGCTACGACGATCCCGGCCACGAACCCGGCCAGCGCGCCCCGGATGCTACTCGATCATGAAGCCGCCCCGGGCGACTCGTCGTTTTCAAACGCCTCGATTCCCACCTGGTCGCCCACCGTGAATTCCGCGACGGCCGGGAAGGCCAGGATAACGGCGGCGCGTCCGAGGGCGGAGAGCAGTTTGGTCATGTGTCGATGCTCCTCGGTTTTCGCGCCCCCTCCGTCTGTCGGCGTCGTCCGCCCCGATGCACCGTATTGCAACCATGATCGGCCACGGGGCGCCGGTGCCGGGAACCGCGCACGCGATCATCTGGCCGACCGGAGGCGGCATGCGAGGCCCGCCGTGCCGCGCCTGACCGGCGTCCGAGCCAGGGTTAGGGCCCGTTCGACAACCATCGAATCGATCAGCGGTGTCGAACGGGTCCCAAGGTTTTGTTTTGACCGGAATCTTTGTCGGCGCGCTGACGCACTTGTTTGCCGACGATGCCTTAGATGCGCTCGGGGTCGCGCAAGGCGGTGCTCGGCGAGACCGGAGGATAGGTCCACGGCGCTGCTTCCGTCGCGAATGCTGACGCCCTTGGCGCGGGCCGATGGGCGTCGTAGCGCCAGCCATCCCATCGCGCAGTGCCGGCTTCGTCTGCCGTCGGGAGCCGCCCGCCGAACGCCCCGCCCAACGCCATCGCGCCCGTTGCGGCCGCCGCCAGTGTGGCTTCCGCGATCCGCTCGCATATCGGCGGATGCAGCAGCCTGCGCCTGATGACGTGCAGGCAATGAAGTGCCTTTTCGTATTGGCCGATGGCGAACAGCGCCGCCAGGTGATCTGCGCTTCGCACGCCGTATCGCGCGAGGGCGGCGCCGATGATCGTCCCAGGCTGGTCGCGGCGCTGCCGCACGGACCCGTCGCGCCTGATCCTCGTGAGTTCCCCCCAGGTCGTCACTTCAATCGTGACATCGTAGGCCCGTGCAATGGCTGCAAATGCGATCAGGTAGTTCCGGTTGCCACGGCAGGCGCGATTGAAGACGCCCGCGGTTATCAGGCAGCCGTCTCGTCCCACCGAAATCCGTGCGTATTCAAGGCCCCCTTCGGAGGTGCCCCAGGCCTGTCGCTTCGCCTCGCTCCGGAACGGGTCGTGGCGGCGGCTCCAGAGCGGCAGGGTTTCGACTGGCTGCAGGGGCAGCAGACCGGGCAGGCTGAACTCCGTGGTCCGTTCGCATCCGTGCCCGGCCGGTATTCGGATATTCGGCTGTTCCTCCAGGCATGCCTCGATCATCCGGAGGAACGTCTCCCGTCTGGCATCCTTAGAAAGTGCAGGGTCGATAACAGTCTTGGGGAGACAGTGGCGATGCACGGAAGTTGCGCTTCCGACCAAGGGCAGCAGGTCGTTGCGATCGAACCGGTGCGCCGCGACGCAGCCGCCGCTTGCCCCTGCCGCGTTCCTCGTCCGAGTGTCGCGGGACGCAATCCCGGCTTGAGCAAGCCCCGCCGACATGGCCGCCTCGATCTCCAATGGATCAAGGCCGGCACGTATGGCGGGGACGAAACCAATAGCCCAGGAGGTGAAATCAATCGGTCTTACATCCACCGGGCCTGTTGCCCGGCGGGAGAGGCGGCTGACGTCCGCAGTGGCGCCGGAGATGCACACCAGCAAAGGGTAGCCGGAGGTCTCGGGCGCCTTCGTGGATCGGCCGTCGACATCGAAGACGAGTCGGGCCACCGCTATTGATCCACCACCGCACCGCCTGATGGCGGCGTGGCGGCCCGCAAACGAGACGTGCTCATGGCCGTCTTCCCCCTGCAGCGTTTCTGCCGTTATCAGGCATCAGACCAGCAGGATCGTCAAACACAGCGAGGTGACGCTCATGGACGCGTGATCGGACCGCCCCTCGGGCCGCCCGGTCGTAGCGCCGTGCTCGCGTCGGCTTGCAGCGCGATCCTCTTGAGGCCACGTCTTGAAGACGTGAATGGTATGACCGATCGCTGGATTGCGCCCGATGACCGGGTCCTCTTGACCCGACGATGATCTTGCGCGGGGTCTGTCCGCCGGCTGTGTGGAAGGGATTTCAGGTCGACCCGACAGGACGAACATCTGATGGCAGGCAGCACCTGGCGCTACGCCGATCGCACCAGCACCATCGCCGAAATGGCCCCGACAGCCCCGAGTCCGAGCAGGCCCCCGATCACCCAATGGCCTTGGGCGCTGCATCGCCAATCGTAGACGCCAAGGTCGATAGCAGCAGCCCAGAGGATGAGTAGTCGTACCATACGGGCCTCCGTCAGTCATTCCCTACATCGAAGCCGGCATACGATTTCATCCAAGACAAGGCTTAATTTATACCACGAGCGGGATCCCGGATCGAGTATAAATTATGAGTATCAGATCGATAATCCAGCGTTTCTGACAGATACCCGTCGGCAAGCGGGGCGTGCGGCACCGAATGGCGATTCTTCTGTCCACTCCAGGTCGGGAGATGGACTCCGCGCGAGCGGCCGGTGCTGGATCCGGATCCCCGGCGTCGGCGTCGTCGGAGGCGGTGCCGGGCGGGCCGACAGGTCGCGCGCGCTTCAGTCGGATGCGGTTTCGGAGGCTGGGCCCCGAAACCGCCCCGTTGCCACCAGTGCACCCGCGATCACCAGGCCGGCTGCGCCGAGCAGCGCCGGGCTGAGCGGGGCGCGGCCGGCTGCGATCAGCAATGCGGTGGACAGGAGCGGTGTGGCGTAGGACAGGCTGCCCAATGTCGCGAGATTGCCGTGCTTGGTCGCGTGGTCCCAGGCGTAGAAGGCGAGCCCCACCGGCCCCAGCCCCAGCGCGAAGATGGCCGCCCATTGCGGGGCTGAGGGTGCGACGGTTCGCTCCAGCGCCAGGTGGCAGGCGAGTGCGGCCAGTGCCACCAAGGCGCAGACGCCGGCGATCACTTCGCTCGGGACCTCGGCGAGACGGCGATTGAGCACGGAATAGCCGGCCCAGACCACGGCCGCGCCGGCGGCAGCGGCGTAGCCAGGCAGTGCCTCTCCCGTGCCGGCAAGCGGAGCACGCAGCAGCAGTATTGTGCCGGCAAGCCCAAGCCCGGCGCCGGCGAGGTGACGGCCGCGCAGCCGATGGCCGGGCAGCGTGGCGGCGAACAGCACGATGAGGAGCGGCCAGAGGTAGTTGATGAGGTTCGCCTGGGCCGCCGGGGCCGATTTCAGCGAGAGGAAATAGAGCGCATGGTAGAGGAAGAGACCGACGAACCCGAGGAGCCAGGCGCGCGGGGGTTGGCGTAGCCGGCACACCGCGGCACGGCCGCGCAGCGCGAGCAGGATGAGGCCGGCCGCGGCGGCGACACCGAACCCGAGTGTCAGCAACTCGAAGGCGGGGATGCCGTTGGTTTCGGTGGTCAGCAGCGCCAAAGCGGACCAGAGCAGGATCGCGATGGCGCCGATGGCCGTTGCGCGCGTCGGAGGTCGTTGGCTTTGGGAGGACATAGGGGGCCGTGTCTCGTCTTCATGACGGCTGCCGGGATTGCCATCTCGGTGGAACAGGTGCGCCGCCGGACGAATGGTTTGTCGCCGGGGGGCTCCGACATTGGACAACCCACCATGGAATGGGTTGCCTTCTCAGCCGTGCCCGGAGGATTGGAACGCGCGCCGCGTGGGCGGCCCTCGCTCGGGGGTTGCGCGGTGCATGTGACAAGCGACCGTCGGCCGGTCAATCGGTCATCACCCCACGACCGCCATAGCGCGTGGCGTCCTCTTTTCGAATGCTTCCCCCGGCGCCGTGCCGGCCGCGCCGGGGGTGTGGAAGCTTACTCGACCGTTTCTTCCGTCCTGCCGGCCGCGTCGCCACCGTCTTCGTCCGGCTTCGGGAGCGCCGGCACCGCTGCCTCGGCGATCTCGAACGCGAGCTTGCCGTCCGCCAACGTCACTTTCACCGCGCCGCCGCGCACCAGGCGGCCGAACAGCAATTCTTCAGCCAGCGGCTTCTTGATGTATTCCTGGATCACGCGGGCCAGCGGGCGGGCGCCATAGAGCCGGTCGTAGCCGCGTTCGGCGAGCCATTCCTTCGCCGCCGACGACAGCTCGATGGTCACGTTGCGATCGGCCAACTGGGCTTCCAGCTGCATCACGAACTTCTCGACCACCCGGCCGACGATCTCGGGTGTGAGCGCGGCGAAGGCGATGACCGCGTCCAGCCGGTTGCGGAACTCCGGCGTGAACAGGCGCTTGATGGCGTCCTCATCCTCGCCCTCGCGGGAGTCGCGGCCGAAACCGATCGCCTCCTTGGCCATGTCGGAGGCGCCGGCGTTGGTGGTCATGATCAGCACGACGTTACGGAAATCGACCGTCTTGCCGTTATGGTCGGTCAGCTTCCCATGATCCATCACCTGCAACAGGATGTTGAACAGGTCGAGATGGGCTTTCTCGATCTCGTCGAGCAGCAGCACCGCGTGCGGATGCTGGTCGATTGCGTCGGTCAGCAGGCCGCCCTGGTCGAAGCCGACATAGCCGGGCGGCGCGCCGATGAGGCGGGACACCGAATGCCGCTCCATGTATTCGGACATGTCGAAGCGGATCAGCTCGATGCCCATGGTGGCCGCAAGCTGGCGCGCCACTTCGGTCTTGCCGACGCCGGTGGGGCCGGAGAACAGGTAGTTGCCGATCGGCTTCTCCGGCTCCCGCAGGCCGGCGCGTGCGAGCTTGATTGCGGCCGACAGCGCCTCGATCGCCTTGTCCTGACCGAACACCATGGAACGCAGGTCGCGCTCCAGGTTGCGCAGCGTTTCCTTGTCGTCGGCGGACACCGACTTGGGGGGAATGCGCGCGATCTTGGCGACGATCTCCTCGACGTCCTTGAGGGTGACGGTCTTGCGGCGCTTGTTCTCTGGAAGCAACATCCGCGAGGCGCCGACCTCATCGATCACGTCGATCGCCTTGTCCGGCAGCTTGCGGTCGTTGATGTATTTGGCCGACAGCTCCACCGCGGCGCGGATCGCCTCGTCAGTGTAGCGCACCTTGTGGTGCTTCTCGTAGTTGGCCTTCAGACCGCGCAGGATCTTCACCGAATCTTCAAGCGACGGTTCGTTGACGTCGATCTTCTGGAAGCGGCGGACCAAGGCGCGGTCCTTCTCGAAATAATTGCGGAATTCCTTGTAGGTGGTGGAGCCGATGCAGCGCAGGGTGCCCGACGCCAGCGCCGGCTTCAGCAGGTTCGACGCATCCATCGCGCCGCCGGAAGTGGCGCCGGCGCCGATCACCGTGTGGATCTCGTCGATGAACAGGATGGTACCGGGTTGCGCCTCCAGTTCTGACAACACCGCCTTTAACCGCTCCTCAAAATCGCCACGATACCGCGTGCCGGCCAGCAAGGCGCCCATATCCAGCGCGTAGATCGTGGCGTTCAGCAATACCTCC
>JAGWSV010000325.1 GCA_028869315.1 Rhodospirillales bacterium | reverse complement strand
GCCCTCCTCCCAGCCGCCGCCGTAGAAGAACACCACCACCGGGGCGGGCGCCTCGGCTGCGGCCGGCGCATAGACATCCACAAGGTGGCGCGGTCCCGGCCCATAGGCCAGGTCGGTCAGCGCCCGCACGCCGCGACGCGGCGCCACCCGGTTCAGCAGATTGAGAGCGATCCCGGCGCGCGATGGCGCCGGCGGGGCAACGGCTTCGCGCATCTCCCTACATCCCGAGCAGCGGGCGCACCAACCGGCCGAGCCAGCCATGCGGACGCAAATGGTGGGTGGTGGCGATTAGGCAGACGCAATCCTCGCCGGGCAGGGCGCGCGGCGTATGATCCAGCGACAAATCCGCCTCCACGCAGTCCCCAGCCGCGTAAGTGCCGGTGCCGTCGGCGAAGGCGCCGGACAGGACGCAGGTGGTCTCGGGACCGGTATGGCCGTGGGTGAGGAGGGCCCGGCCCGGTGCGACGCGGATCAGGTCAAGCCGGCTGTCGGTGGCATCGCGGGGAAGCAGGGCCATGATCGCGATGCCCGGCGCGACGCGGCGCCAGTGGCCGGAGGCCAGCGCGGCCAGATCGAACCCGGACGCCGAGGTCTCAGATTGGGGGGGTGCCGGTTCCGGGGCCAGCGCGTCCAGCCGGGCAAGCGTCCGCTCCAGCGCGTCGGGCGCCATGGAGGCGGGCGGCAGCGCGTCCAGCAATGCCCCGCCCACCGCCTCGGCCGCGGCGAGGCCCGCGGCGCAGATCGGGCAGCGTGCGGCATGCACCGCGACCACCCGCGCATGCGCCGTTGGCAGGGTGCCGGCCGCGCAGGCGAACAGGCTCGCCTCGGCCGGATGATGGCGGATCATAGGTCCTCTCCCAACACGGAGCGCAGGCGGGTCATGGCCAGGCGCAGCCGCGATTTCACGGTGCCGAGCGGGATGGCGAGCGCGGTTTCCATCTCGCTGTGCGAACGTTCCTCGAAATAGGCGAGGCGCAACGCCTCGGACTGCTCCTCGGGGAGGGTCGCGATCGCGGCGCGCAATCGGTGGGCACGCTGGTCGGCCGCCAGCAACGCGTCGGCCGCCGCCGGCGGTTCCGGCGCGTCGGTCGGATCGTCGGCCGGCAGTGCCAGCCGGGTCCGGCGCAGCGCGTCGATCCACAGATTGCGGGCGATGGCGAAAATCCAGGCCGCGGCGGTGGCGCGGGCGGGGTCGAACTGGGCGGCCTTGCGCCAGACCGCCAGCAGCGCCTCCTGCGCCAGATCCTCGGCCTGGGCGGCGCCAGCGCCGCGCTTTTGCAGGAAGGATTTCACCCGCGGGGCAAAGTAAGTGAACAACGCGGCGAAGGCGGCGCGGTCGCGCCTCGTCGCCACGGCGACAATCAGCGCGGCGTGGCCGTTCTGCCTCGGGCCACCGGCGGCCCCGAGTGCGCCGGTCGCAATGGTGTCGGTCATCGGCGTGCCCTCCGGCAGGCACCGCACCGGCGCCGCCACTGCCGACCATGGCTGGCGTGAAACATACATGCCCCCCTTACGCACGATCGAGCGCACCGGATCACTCGTCCGGGCGGTGATCCAACCTGTCACGCGGATCGTAGAGGGTTCGGGTAGCATGGACGGCGGATCGGATGCGGGATTCGGGGCGGCTCAGGATAGCGGTGGTCGGGAGCGGCATTGCCGGCATGGCGGCGGCCTGGCTGCTGCACCGGGAGCACGACGTGACGGTCTACGAGGCCGAGCCACGGCTCGGCGGCCACAGCCGCACGGTCGAGGTTCCCGGCGCCGACGGGCCGGTGCCGGTCGATATGGGGTTCATCGTCTACAATCCGCCGGCCTATCCCAATCTCACCGCATTGTTCGCGCACCTGGAGGTGCCGACGCATGGCTCGGACATGTCCTTCGCGGTGTCGCTGCGTGGCGGCGGGCTGGAATACGCCGGCACCGATCTGTCCGGACTGTTCGGCCAGCGGCGCAACCTGATCCGCCCGCGCTTCTGGTCGATGCTGCGCGACATCGCCCGCTTCTATCGTGAGGCAGAGGCGGACGCGGCAGCGCTCGATCCGGAGATTTCGCTCGGCGCCTATCTGGCGGCGCGCGGGTATGGGAACGCCTTCATGCGCGACCATCTGCTGCCGATGGCCGCCGCGATCTGGTCCGCGCCGGCGGCGCGGATCGCCGACTACCCGGCCGCCGCGTTCATCCGCTTCTGCGCCAACCACGGCCTGTTGCTGCTGCGCGATCGCCCGCAATGGCGCAGCGTGATCGGCGGCAGCCGCGCCTATGTCCGCCGCCTGACCGCGCCCTTCGCCGGGGC
>JAGWSV010000324.1 GCA_028869315.1 Rhodospirillales bacterium | reverse complement strand
CGCGAAGCCTGAAGATCGCCTACATGGCCTGGGCGCTCGACCTGGCCGGCGCGGGCGCCAGCGAGCGCGACATCCACCGCGCCGTCATCGGCGAGCCGCCCGCCCCGTGGGAAGACAGCGGCGCCCGTAGTCGCATCCGCTCGCTCCTCGGCACCGCGCGACGCTGGCGCGACGGGGCGGTGTTCCGGCTGCTGATGCCCCAGCGGGGCTCGCTGGCCGGGTAGCCGGCGGCCGGCCGCGGCGACCAAAGCGACCGTCATCGCCCTGGCCGATTCCGGCCACCCCCCAGAATCGGCCCTGAGCATGGCGCCGCCGGGCGCCGATCCTGCGTGCCGACGCGCGCCGATTGCCGGCCGCCCGACGCCGAGGATCACCACCATGCAGCCAGAAACACTCCCCAACCTGCCGCCGCGCTATCTCCGCACCCCCGAGGCGGCCAAGTTCCTCGGCCTCTCGGGCCGGACCTTGGAGAAGCACCGGACCTTCGGCACCGGCCCCGCCTATCGCAAAATCGGCGGCCGGGTCGTCTATCGCCTCGAAGACCTCCAGCACTGGGCGGAAGCCGGTGCCCGGACTTCCACCTCCGATCCCGGCCTCGGTGCCGCCACCACGCGCGGGCCGGGGCGCCCAGCGGTGTTCGCCCGCCGATGATGGCCGAGCCTCCCCTGCCGGCGATCCTGGAACATGCGCGCCCGCGCGCCCCGGTGGATCTGATGAACTGGCCCTGGTTCAGCCTGGCCAAGACGCCGCGCGCGGCGCCGATCCGCTATCAGGGGCGACGACATTCGGTGCTGGTCGCGCCGGCGCCCGGCGCCACAGCCATCGCCACCATCTGGGACGCCGACATCCTCTTCTGGGCCACCGCCCAGCTCATCCAGGCGCAGGACGAGAAGCTCCGCGCCGCGCCCACGCTGATCGCGCCGCTGCGGCGCATTCTGCGCTTCGTCAGGCGCGAGACCGGGCGCAGCCAGTATGTGCGACTCGCCGCCGCGCTGAACCGGCTCGCCACGACCGAGATCACGACCACGGTCGGTGCCGCCGACGGCTTGCTCGCCCGGTTCCATTGGGTCGAGGCCTGGCGCGCCACGCCCGCGGGGATCGTGATCACCGTCCCCGACTGGTTGGTTGCTTCCATCGTCCAGCGCCGGGTGCTCGCAATCGAGCTGCGGTATTTCGCGCTGACCGGTGGGATCGAACGCTGGCTCTGGCTGCTGGCCCGCAAACACGCCCAGCAGATATCCACAGGCTGGTGGATTTCGCTCGACCAGCTGCGGGATCGTTCCGGAAGTGCAGCCCGGCACTCCGACTTCGTCGCGGCTCTGCGTAGGCTGTCGCAGTCAGGGCGGTTGCTGGCGTATCGCATCGAACCGGTCCGGCACCGGGGGGAAGAGGGGTTGCGGTTCAGCCGATCACCGATCGCGATCCACAGTGCCGCTCTGGTGCCTGGGGATAAGCCGGGCTTTGATCCACAGTTACGGGAGCGCATCTGTGAGTGAGCGCAGCCTATCACACGCACCCCCACGGCCGAACACACGCAAAACCGCGGCCCTTCACACGCAGAGGGCGATTTTTTCGTATTTCTGTTCAATGCGTTATCACAGATTCGGAACGCCCTACTTTAGTACTGATTCTAGTACTGGACTCTTTCTTGTTTTTGTTAGGCCTCCGCACCCTCAGAACCCCAGTGTGACACGTCACTCCGCACGCCGGCGGCCGAGGCGTCTCCCGCCGGCCGTTCGGTGCCTCGGGCGGCAGAAGGAAGGCGCATTGAGAGAGGGATGGCTCCACGGTTCGTGCGTCCTTCCCGCTGTCGGGAAGGACGCGGAGCGGGTGTCGGGAGAACCACACCGGGATGGCCTGGGAGGCGAGCGGTGATCGCGCAGGAGCCTCTGACCAGCGTCGGGCTGGTGTTCTATCGGGATCGGGTCGAACACTGGCTGCGCTTCGGCCGTGATGCCGGCGAGCGCATCCTCG
>JAGWSV010000323.1 GCA_028869315.1 Rhodospirillales bacterium | reverse complement strand
CGCGCGAGAAGAACAAGATCATGCTGAACGCATCGGCGGCGACGTCCGACCTCACCGACAGCCAATGCAGCCCCAACACGATCCAATGGAGCTTCGACACCTACATGGAGGCGCGCTCGCAGGGCGGCGCGGTGGTCAAGCTGGGCTTCAAGAAATGGTTCTTCATCACCGCCGACTACGTCTTCGGCCATATCCTGGAGGAACAGGGCGCCGCGGTGGTGAAGGCGGCCGGCGGCTCGGTGCTGGGCAATATCCGCTACCCGTTCCCGTCCACCACCGACTTCTCGTCGTTCCTGGAACAGGCCCGGGCGTCCGGCGCGCAGGTGCTGGGGCTCGCCAATGCCGGGCTCGACACCGTGAACTGCATCAAGCAGGCGCATGAATTCGGCCTCGGCAAGACGATGAAGATCGCGCCGCTGCTGATGTTCATCACCGACGTCCATTCGATCGGGCTGGAGCTCGGCCAGGGGCTGAACGTCACCACCACGTTCTACTGGAACTACAACGACCGCACCCGCGCCTTCACGAAGCGGGTGCTGCCGCACCTGGTGAACAGCGCCTATCCGAACATGGCGCACGCCTCGTCCTACGCGATCACCCTGCACTACCTGAAGACGGTGGCGGCGATGGGGGCGGCCAATGCGCTGAAATCGGGCGCGGCGACGGTGGCGCGGATGAAAGGCATCCCGACCGACGACGACGCGTTCGGCAAGGGGAGCATCCGCTCCGACGGGCGCGGCGCGTTCCCGGCCTATCTGTGGCGGGTGAAGAAGCCGTCCGAGAGCAAGATGCCGTGGGACGTGTTCGACCTGCAGGCGGTCACCCCGGCCGCCGGGGTGCTGCACCCGCTCAACCCGAAATGCCGGTTCCCGGTCACCACCTGAGCGGGCGGGCCGGCGCGCGCGGGCACGCCCCCGCGCGCGCCGGCCGGCGCCGCCGCTATCGGCCGGCTTCCGTCACCATCTCTTCCTGCAACGCGCCGGCGCGTTGCGTGTCCGCATCGGTCAGGATCCGCCAGGCGCCGTTCAGCAGCACCTCGCTCGGCCGGAAGCGCGACTTGTACGCCATCTTCCGGCTCTCCCCGACCCAGTAGCCCAGGTAGACGTAGGGCAGCCCCTGCGCGCGGGCCCGCTCGACCAGCCAGAGCACGCAATAGGTGCCGAGGGAGCGGCGCTCCAGTTCGGGGGCGAAGAAGCTGTAGACCGCCGACAGCCCGTCGCCGAGCCGGTCGGTCAGGCAGGCGCCCACCAGCCGGCCGTCCGGATCGCGGTATTCCACGATCAGGGTTTCGATCGGCGTGTCCTCGACCATGGCGCGATAGTCGTAGAAGCTCATGGTCGCCATGTCGCCCTCGCCGTGGCGGGCGTTCTGGTAGCGCTGGAACAGGTGGAACTGCTCGGAGGTGGCGCGCGCGGGCACCTCAAAGCCTTCCATCCCGGCGTTGAAGCGCAGGATGCGGCGCTGCGTGCGGTCGGGCTGGAACGCGGCGACGGGAATGCGGATCGGCACGCAGGCCTGGCAGGACGGGCAGACCGGCGCGTAGGCGATGTTGTGGCTGCGGCGGAACCCGGCGCGCGACAGCCGGTCGTGCAGCGCCTCGGCCTCCGGCCCGGTGATTTCGGTCACGACCTTCCGCTCCGTCCGGCCCGGGAGGTAGGGGCAGGGCAGTGGCGCGGTGGTGTAGAAGAACTGCGGCCGGCGCGG
>JAGWSV010000322.1 GCA_028869315.1 Rhodospirillales bacterium | reverse complement strand
GGGGGAGCCGGCGCGGACGTTTTGTTTTGATCGGCATCTTTGTCGGCGTGCTGACGCACTTGTTTGCCGACGATGCCTTAGCCCAGCTTGTTGACGATGTTGTTGTTGTAGAGATCGAGCACCACGTCGGTCGCCTTGCCCCGGGGGGCATTGCCGAGATCGGCCGGATTGAACTGGCTGCGCAGGTTGTCGTCGATGTTGATCTCGTATTTCGAACCCGGCTTGATGTAGGTGTCGTACGCCTTGGCCGAGTGGTCCTTCTTCGCCATCGCGCCGAGGAACAGCAGCAGGTCGTCGTTATGGGTGCGCTTGGCGTAGTCGGTCACGCGTGGCCCGATGGACTTGTTCTTCATCTGCGCCGTCCACTGCGCCAGGCTGCCGACCCGCTTGATCACCGCGATGTCGGTCACCGCGGTTTCGGCCTGGTCCACCATGTTGCCGATCTCGCCGATCATCACCTTGGTCTCGGCGATCACGGTCTTGTCGGTCTCGGCGGCCGCCGCCTTGGCGAGCGTCTTCTGGTAGGCCTCGCAGGTCTTCTTGAAGTCGCCCAGCGCCTTGTCGGCGGCCTTGCGGTCGCCATCGTCCAGCGCCCCGTCGAGCGTCTTCGCGGCCGGGGTGATGCCGGAGCTCTTGTTGAACAGGCCGAGGAATTTCTCGCTCGGCTTCTTCTTGGCGGTCGCCTTCTCGAAATTGGCCTTGATCGTCTGCCACTCGTCCTTGAACGACTCGATGGCCATGCTGTGCGCTTCCGTTGGCGGTGAACCGACGCCCCGCTCGGCGCATCATACCGTAACGGCCAGGGCCTGATCCAGATCGGCGATGAGGTCGGAAGCGGTCTCGAGCCCGATCGACAGCCGGATCACCTCCGGCCCGGCGCCGGCCGCCTCGCGCTGCTCGTCGGAGAGCTGGCGGTGGGTGGTGGAGGCGGGGTGCAGGATCAGGCTGCGGGTGTCGCCGATATTGGCGAGGTGGGAAAACAGCCGCACCCCCTCCACCAGCTTCACCCCGGCGGCGTAGCCGCCCCTGACCCCGAAGGTGAACACCGCCCCGGCGCCGCGCGGCAGGTAGCGGCGGGCCAGGGCGTGGAACGGGCTCGTCTCCAGCCCGGCGTAGGAGACCCAGGCGACCGCCCGGTGCGCCGCCAGGTGCTCGGCCACCGCCTGGGCGTTGGCGCAGTGGCGTTCCATCCGCACGTGCAGGGTCTCGATGCCGGCGATGGTGAGGAAGGCGTTCATCGGCGCCATGGTCGGGCCGAAGTCGCGCAGACCGACGGCGCGCGCCTTGGTGGTGAAGGCGAAGTCGCCGAAATTCTCGTAGAACCGCAGACCGTGGTAGGCGGGCTCGGGCTCGGTGAGCGAAGGGAAGCGCCCGCCCTGCGCCCAGTCGAACCGGCCCGATTCGACGATGATCCCGCCCAGCGAATTGCCGTGCCCGTCGAGGAATTTCGTCGTCGAGGGGGTGACGATGTCGGCGCCCCACTCGAACGGCCGGCACAGATAGGGGGTGGCGAGGGTGTTGTCCACGATCAGCGGGATCCCCGCCTCGTGCGCCACCTGCGCGATCGCCTCCAGATCGACGATCACGCCGCCGGGGTTGGCCAGGCTTTCGACGAAGATCGCCTTGCAGCGCGGGGTCAGTGCGGCGCGGAAATTCCCCGGATCGCGCGGGTCGACGAAATGGCAGGTCCAGCCGAGTTTCTTGAAAGAGAGGCCGAACTGGGTCAGCGAGCCGCCATAAAGATTGCGGCTGGCGAGGAATTCGTCGCCCGGTTCCATCAGGGTCTGGAACACCAGGAACTGCGCCGCGTGGCCGGACGCGGCGGCGAGCGCGGCGCGCCCGCCCTCCAGGCTCGCCACCCGCTCCTCCAGCACCGCGACCGTGGGGTTGTTGAGGCGATTGTAGATGTAACCGAAATTGTGCAGGTTGAACAGCGAGGCGGCGTGGTCGGCGTCGTTGAAGACATAGGCGGCGGTCTGGTAGATCGGCGTGATCCGCGCCCCGGTGGTGGGGTCGGGCGCGGCGCCGGCGTGCACGGCGCGCGTTTCGAATCCGTAGCTGACGTTGGCCGGCGGCGGCGCCTGCCCGGGCCGGGACTGGGCGGTCGGCGGCGCGGCGGGCTGGTTGCGGATGATGCCGGAGTTGACCCCGCTCCAGGACAGTTCCCCGCCCAGGCGGCCGAATTCGATCTTGGGGCAGCGGTTCATCACCACCTCCAGCCCGGCCGCCTCGGCGCGCGCGGCGGCGGCGTCGTTGCGCACGCCGAGCTGCATCCAGACCACCTTGGCACCGATCGCGATGGCGTCGTCCACGATCGCACCGGCATGCTCGGAGGCGCGGAACACCTCCACCATGTCGATCTTGTCCGGGATGTCGCGCAGCGAGGCATGGACGCGCTCGCCCAGCAGCTCCTGCCCCGCCAGGCCCGGATTCACCGGGATCACCCGGTAGCCTTTGCCCTGCAGGTATTTCATCACGAAATAGCTTGGCCGGTTCCAGTTCGCCGAGGCGCCGACCAGCGCAATGATACGGGTGGACGACAGGATGCGGCGCAGCTTGGCGTCGGAATACGGAACGGGATCGATCAGGGTCATCGTGCGGCCTTTCGCTGCCCGCCGCCGCCCCTTGGGGCCGCGGCGCTCTGCCGCTAGCATAGTGCGGTCACGGGGGATCGTCACATGAGCAGCACCGCCACAGGGTCGTCGCATTATCTTGCCGTCCGCGCGGACTGGCTCGCCCGTCGGGTCGAGCCGATCCTGGAGCCCGCGCTGCCGATCGTCGATCCGCACCACCACCTGTGGGACCGCGGCGGCTGGCGCTACCTGCATGACGAGCTGCTGGCCGACCTCGCCAGCGGCCACAACGTCACCGCGACCGTGTTCGTGCAGGCCCGCGCCTTCCACCGCGCCGACGGGCCGGAAGAGCTGCGCCCGGTGGGCGAGACCGAGTTCGTCAACGGCGTCGCGGCGATGAGCGCGTCGGGCCTCTACGGCCCCGCGCGCATGTGCGCCGGCATCGTCGGCCACGCCAACCTGGCGCTGGGCGCGAAGGTCGAAACCGTGCTGGCCGCGCATCTGCGCGCCGGCGGCGGGCGGTTCCGCGGCATCCGCCACATCACGGCGTGGGACGCCGATCCGGTCACCCTCAATCCCGGCAACCCGGCGCCGCAGGGGCTGATGGGCACGGCGGCTTTCCGCGCCGGCTTCGCGACGCTGGCGGCGATGGACCTCACCTACGACGCCTGGCTCTATCATCCGCAGATCCCCGAGCTCACGGCGCTGGCCCGCGCCTTCCCGCAGGCGCGCATCGTGCTCGACCATGTCGGCGGGCCGCTCGGCATCGGCGTCTACGCCGGCAAGCAGAAGGAGGTGTTCGCGGCGTGGCGGCCGATGATCCGCGAACTGGCGAGCTGCCCGAACGTGCATGTGAAGCTCGGCGGGCTGGGGATGCGGATCAACGGCTTCGGCTTCGATGAAGCCGCCGAACCGCCGTCGTCGGAGATGCTGGCCACCGCCTGGAAGCCCTATATCGAGACCTGCATCGAGGCGTTCGGCGCCGATCGCTGCATGTTCGAGAGCAACTTCCCGGTCGACAAGGGTTCCTACGGCTACGCGGTGGGCTGGAACGCGTTCAAGCGGCTCGCCGCCGGCGCCTCGGCCGCCGAAAAGGCGGCGCTGTTCGCCGGCACCGCGACCCGCTTCTATCGGCTGGAGGCCTAGGATCGTGGCGCATCCGTTCGACCTGACCGGCAAGGTGGCGCTTCTCACCGGCGGCAATTCCGGTATCGGTCTCGGCATGGCGCTGGCGCTGGCCGAGGCTGGCGCCGACATCGCCATATGGGGCACCAGCGCGGCGAAGAACGAAGCCGCGCGGGCGGAGCTGGAACGCACCGGCCGGCGGGTGCTCGTGCTGCGCTGCGACGTCGGCGACGAGCACGCGGTGAGCGCGGCGTTCGACCGCACCGTGTCCGAACTCGGCCGGGTCGACGGCTGTTTCGCCAATGCCGGGGTGAGCGGGCGCGGCCTCTCGTCCTTTCTCGACATGACGACCGAGGAATGGAACCGCGTGTTGCGGGTCAACCTGCACGGCGCGTTCTACACCTTCCGCGCGGCGGCGAAGCACATGGTACACCGGGGGGAAGGCGGCGTGCTGGTCGGCACCGCCTCGCTCGCCGCGATCGAGGCGGCGCCGCGCTCGGAGCACTACGCGGCCACCAAGGGCGCGATGATCTCGATGATCCGGTCGCTGGCGGTGGAATTCGCCCGCCACCGCATCCGCGCCCACGCGATCCTGCCGGGATGGATCGAGACCGACATGACCGCGAACGCGATCGCCAACCCGAAGTTCCATGGCAACGTGCTGCCGCGGATCCCGATGCGCCGCTGGGGCACGGGCGCGGATTTCGGCGGCATCGCGGTGTATCTGATGAGCGACGCGTCGGCGTATCATACCGGCGACAGCTTCGTGATCGACGGCGGATACGCGCTGTTCTGACCGCGAGCCTGCCGATGCGGCCGCCGCCGCGGCGCTTGCCTCCCGCCGCGGATCGGCGGCCTGATCGGGCCGTCCTCCCCGCTCGTCCGAACCGACCGGCCGCGCCGATGCCCTGTTTCCGCTGGCTGCTTGCGTCTTTCGCCCTGGCCGGGCTCGCGGCCTGCGCGGTGCCGCCGGATGCGCATGTGCCGCCGTTCGCCCGCGATCCCTACCAGCCGATCAGCCGACGGTCCGTGGTGGCGATCGCGCTGCGGGAATGGCGCCTGTGGGGCGGCCGGGTCGATGACGCGCCGCCCGGCAGCGCCCCGCCGCAGGCCCCCGACCAGATGCCGGAACGCATGCCCGGCCTGTGGCAGCGGGTCGGCGAATACTGGTGGCTCGGCATGGATGCCGGCAGCCGGCAATCGCGCTGGACCGGCAAGCACACGGCGGCGGGCCAGGTGTTTCCCGCCGCCGTCAACGGACGCTACGCGTGGTCCGCCGCCTTCGTCTCCTACGTCATGCGGATCGCGGGTGCCGGATCGCGGTTTCCCTATTCGGACGCCCATGCCACCTATATCGACATCGCCAAGGAGATGGCCGAACACCGCGCGCATGGCTGGCTGGTGGTGGCGGAGCGGCCGGACGCCTATGCCCCCGAACCCGGCGACCTGATCTGCCAGGGCCGGGATCGGGCGGCGGGCATGACCTACGACCAGCTTCCGCACGGGCTGTTCCCGGCGCATTGCGACATCGTGGTGGCCACGCCGCCATCGAACGCGCCACCCGGGGGGACCCCTCCCGAAATCACCGTGGTCGGCGGCAATGTCGACAACGCGGTGACGATGAAGCACGTCCCGGTCACCGCCGATGGCCGCTTGGCGGCGCCGGATGGGACCGTGCTCGACCCGCGGTATCCCTGGATGGTGGTGCTGCGGCTGCGGCTGCCGCCCGCGGCGCCCGTCGGGCCCGTACCCGGCACGGCCGGGCAGGGCGCGTTTGCGGCACCGTCCCCGACCGGCTAAGCTGCGCGGTTAAGGATTGCCGCAAGACAAACCACGTGGAGGAGACGCCGGATGCAGGGCTCTCGCATCAGCCGCCGCCAGCAGGCGTTCCGCGCCGATTTCCGCGCCCGCATCGCCCGCGCCTATTCGGGCTGGGCGCATGTGGCGCTGATCTTCGCCATCGGCGCCGCGGCGATCTTCGTCGCCGGGCAGCAGATCGCGCACCCGGCCTGGTACGAGTTCCTGGTGATCCCGGCGGCGTTCGCCATCTCCAACGTGTTCGAATGGTGGATCCACCGCTTCATCATGCACCGGCCGGTGCGCGGCTTCATGGGCATCTACAAGCGCCACACCCTGGCGCATCACCAGTTCTTCACCGACATCGAGCCGAGCTTCGACGACAGCCGCGATTTCCGCATCGTGTTCTTCCCGCCCTACGCGCTGGTCGCGTTCATCGCCATCTCCGTGCCGCCGGCGGCGGCGCTGATGGCGCTCGGTCTGCCGAACGCGGGCTGGCTGCTGCTGATCACCAATGTCGGGCTCTATCTCAACTACGAATTGTTCCATTATTGCTGCCACGTGAAGGACGACCGGATCGTGCGGCACATTCCGCTGGTGAACTCGATCCGCCGCCATCACATCGCCCACCACAACCCGGCGCTGATGATGGAACGGAACTTCAACCTGACCTATCCGGTCGCCGACTGGTTCTTCGGCACTTCGGACCTCGCCTGCGGCCTGCTGCGCCACGTCTTCAACGGCACCGATACGCGCTTCGTGCGCCAGGACCTGAAGCGGGTGCGCGCCGGGGCCGACGATCCGGCGATCGGCCGCATGGCGCGGATGGCGGCGGAGTAGGCGGCGATGGGATCGCCGTTCCCGCGCGACGTTGCCGCAACCAATGGGAGCGCGGCCGAGGGTGCCGCCGCCGGGCGGATCAAGCGCGGCCGGGCCAGCCTGATCGGCGGCGTGGTGACCGGGGCCTGCGTTCTGGTCCTGTGGATCGGCGCGGCGGCGAGCCTGGGGCTGGGCGGGACCGTGGCGACCGTGTCCGGCATCATGGCGGGCGGCGCGGTCGCCGCCTGGGTGCGGCTGGCCGATCTGTAGCCATTCGGCCGACCGTGGCGGCGCCGGCCCGCCGGCGCTTGAAACGACCTTGTAAGCCCTGTCGTGGTGATTTCGAGCGCGTTTAACAGACGGCATCGCCTGCCCGGCTGCCTGCCTGTCCTGCGGGGCGGCCCTGGTGTCGATGCGTGCGCCGACGTTGCCGGGAGAGGTGTCATGGCAGGAGCGTTGTGGCGATCCAGAATGGCGGTGCGGGATGATCGCCGAGGCATTGCGGCGCTCGAATACGCACTGTTGCTGGGCATTATCGGGATTGCGGTCTTCACCGCGGCCGTGCATTTCGAGGCGACGGAGGCAAGGCTGTACAACGATATGGGCACGGCGTTCAGCAGTGCCGCCAGCACCGCGTTTGCCAGCGCCTCCAGCGCACTCGGCGGCACGGGCAGCACCAGCACCGGCGGCACCAGCACTGGCGGCACCAGCACCGGCGGCACCAGCAGCGGCCCCGTGGGTCAATGAGCCTGCCTTCGGACGGGCGTGGCCGGCAGCGTGATGCAACCCGCCCGGCGCGGCGGCGCGGGGGACGCGCGCCGCCGGGTCGATAGGCCCGGCGGCGCGATTGCTCAGCTCTTGACCAGCTTGCAGCCGCTTTCCGCCACCGGCATGAAGGCGTCCTTGCCCGGCGTCGTCGCCAGGATCTTGTAGGCGTCGTATTTCACCTGGCTGGCCGAGGGCGGCTTCACCTGGCAGAGATACATGTTGTTGAGCACGCGGCCGTTGGCCTCGATCCCGACATTGGTGTTGTAGAAGTCGTTCACTTTCAGCTCGCGCATCTTCGCCGCGACGGTCATGCCGTCCAGGCTGTTGGATGCCTTCACCGCCTTCAGCCAATGCAGCACCCCGGTATAGAGCGCCGCCTGCTGCTGCACCGGCGGCTGGTTGATCTGCGCCTCGAACCGCTTCGCCCAGGCGCGGGTCTTGTCGTCCAGATTCCAATAGAACGAGTTGGTCAGCACCAGCCCCTCGCAGATGTTCTGGCCGAGGGAGACGACGTCGGTCAGCGCCATCAGCAGGGTCGCCAGCTTCTGGCCGCCTTTGACGATGCCGAATTCCGATGCCTGCTTCAGGCAGTTCTGCAGGTCGGTGCCGGCATTGGCGAAGCCGATCACCTGCGCGCCGGACGCCTTGGCGCGGATCAGGTAGGAGGAGAAATCCGCGGTCCCGAGCGGGGCGTTGACGTTGCCCAGCACCTTGCCGCCGGCCGCCTTGATGAATTTCTCGGTGTTGTCGCGCAAGGAGTAGCCGAATTCGTAGTCGGCGGTGATGAAGAACCAGGTCTTGCCGCCCTGCCGGGTCAAGGTGCCGCCGGTGTTCTTGCCGAGCGCGTAGGTGTCGTAGCCGAAGTGGAAGCTCACCGGGGAGCAGAACTTGCCGGTGAAGTCCGTCGCCGCTGGGCCGGTGACCAGGTAGATCACCTTCTTCTGGCGCGAGACCTGCTGGATGGCGAGGCCGGAGGAGGTGGCGGCGCCGTCGCCCAGCACGTTCACCCCGTTGTCGTCGATCCACTGCCGGGCGATCGCGCTCGACACGTTCGGCTTGTTCTGGTCGTCCGCCTGCAGGATCTCGATCGGGCGGCCGAGTACGGAGCCGCCGAAATCCTCGATCGCGAGCTTGGTTGCGACCTTCGAGCCGGGGCCGCCGACGGCGACATAGGGGCCGCCCATGTCGCTGAGCAGGCCGATCTTCACCGGCTTGGAGGAGGTCTGGGCGCGGACGAGCGCGGGGCGGGCAAGGGGCGCCGCCGCCAGCGCACCGAGCGCGGCGCGACGGGTGATCGAAGTCATGGAACTGCCTCCCTTGGCATTGGTTTGTTGCCCTGCCCTTTTGCCCAATTTCCGGCACAGAGGGAAGCGCCGATGTGCCGTCGCGCCGCGAGCCGATCGGATCGGCCGGTCATTTCGTACGGCGCCGGTCGGGAGCGGGCGATGGTTTGATATGTGTAAATTGGCATTCGTTCGGAACGGCGCGGCGGCTCCCTTGTTGCGGCGTGCGGTTCGGTCCACCCTGACCGCGTGACCGTCGTCGGGGAAGGAACGCCTGCCATGCCGTCGCTTTCGGGAAAGACCGCGCTGCTCGAACTGCTGAAGCAGGAGGGCGTTCGCGTGATGTTCGGCAATCCCGGCACCACCGAGCTGCCGCTGATGGACGCGCTCGCGGTCGAGCAGGACCTGCGCTACGTGCTCGCCTTGCAGGAGGCGCCGGCGATGGCGATGGCGGACGGCTACGCGCTCGCCTCCGGCGGCCTCGCGGTGGTGAACCTGCACGTGGCGCCGGGCCTCGGCAACGCCATGGGCATGCTCTACGACGCCCAGAAGGCCGGCAGCCCGGTGCTGGTCACCGCCGGCCAGCACGAGCAGACCTTCAATTTCACCGAGCCGCTGCTGTGGGCGGACCTGCCGCGCCTCGCGCAGCCCTTCGTCAAGTGGTCGCACGAGGTGCGGCGGCTGGAAGACCTGCCGCGCGCCATCCACCGCGCCGCCAAGACCGCGCTCGCGCCGCCGATGGGCCCGGTGTTCCTGTCGCTGCCCGGCGACGTGCTGACCGCTTCGGCCGAGCTCGATCTCGGCGCGCCGTCGCGGGTCGCCTCCGGCCTGCGCGGCGACGCGGCGGCGGTCGCACAGGCGGCGGCGCTGATCGCGCGGGCGGAGCGGCCGGTGATCATGGCCGGAGACGCGGTGCCGGCGAGCCGGGCGCTCGGCGAACTCGTCGCCCTGGCCGAAGCGATCGGCGCGCCGGTATGGGACGAGGGGATGGCGAGCCGGGCGATGTTCCCGTCCTCGCACCCGCTCTATCGCGGCGCCTTCGCACGGCTGCCGGCCACGATCCGCGGCATCCTGGCCGAGCACGACCTGCTGGTCTCCATCGGCGCCGACCTGTTCACCCTGTCGTTGCCTGGCCATGTCGAACCGGTCCCGGATGGAATGCCGATCGTCCATCTCGATACCGATCCGTGGGAGCTGGGCAAGAACTACGCCGAGGCCGCGTCCATCCTTGGCGATCCGAAGGCGACCTTGCCCGACCTTACCGCCGCGGTCGTCGCCTGCCAGGGCGCGGGGGGCGCGGCGAAGGCGGCGGCGCGGCGCGCGCAGGCGGAGGCCGACGGCCGCGACAGCCTGGCCAGG
>JAGWSV010000045.1 GCA_028869315.1 Rhodospirillales bacterium | reverse complement strand
TGATCGCGGCGGCGGCGCTGGCCGCGAAGCCGAGCGCGATCGGCGTCGAAAACTGTTGGAGCGCCATGCTCTCCTCGGAGCGGCACGTGTGCGTCGGCGCCAGCGCGGCCAGCCTCGCCAGCATGGCGAGCATCCCCGCCGGGCTGCCGGCGCGGGTGCGCATGACCGGCCCGTGCAGGCGCAGAAACAGAGCCTGCGCCACCTCACAGGCCTCATAGGCGTCCTTCCACACCCAGGTGCCGGCCGTGTCGGCGACGCCGAACGCCGCCTCCATCGCGGCGCGCAGGATGGCAGCATCGAGGGCTTGGCCCCGTTCCAGCGCGGGCAGCAGCCGACGGGCAGCGTGGAAGATAGCGGCAGCCCGATCGGGGGCAGCGGGCGCGGACGGGGATGCGAACATGGCCGACGGCTCGGCCAACGCGGGGACAATGACTGTCATGGAGGGATTCCTGAGAGCGGGGTTCAGAAGCCGGCGGGCGCTCTCTCGACCCCACACGGCTCACCCCGTCCCGGCCACCCTCTCGCTCTACGGGCTCCCCGTGCCCCGGCGGTTACCCGCTCCGGCGCTTTGATCCCGGCCCGCGGCGCGCTATAGCTGGCCAACTAGATGGTCAGGATCGCATCATGGACGGTGTGAGCATCGCCGACGCCAAGGCGCATCTGAGCGAACTGGTCGACCGCGCCGCCGGCGGCGAGACCGTGCAGATCACCCGCCGCGGCAAGCCGGTTGCCCAAATCGTCGCCGCCAAAGCGCCGCGCAAGCGCATCGACATCGCGGCCTTGCGTGCGTTGGTCGAGAAGATGCCGATGCACGCGGAGCCGGCGGGCGCGTTCATCCGCCGCATGCGCGACGAGGCGCGTTATTGATCCTCTATCTCGATACCTCAGTGCTGGTCGCGACATTGACGCGCGAGGCAAAGACCGCGCGCATGCAGCGCTGGCTGGACGATCAGGATCCGGAGCTGCTCGCGATCAGTGATTGGGTGACGACGGAGTTTTCCTCGGCACTTTCGATCAAGCTGCGGTCTGGGGAGATCGAGCCGCAGCACCGGGCGGATGCGCTCACGATGTTCACCACGATGAGCGTGGAGACCTTCAGCCGGCTGCCGATTTCCGGCGCGCAGTTCCGCACCGCAGCGCGATTCGCCGATCAGCACGCGCTCGGCCTGCGGGCCGGTGACGCGCTGCATCTCGCGATCTGCGCCGATCACGGCGCAACCCTCTGCACGCTGGACCGGCGGCTCAGCGAGGCCGGACCCGCGCTCGGCGTGAAGACGACGCTACTGTGACCGCACGAGTCTTTATCGCCATCACCCTGCGGACCTTCGTGCTAGGGCGGGAACGGTATCGAGCAGCCGCACCGGCCCGAAGTGGTTACTGCCTGCGCTCCGGTAAACATCTATGTTCGGCTTGGCTGTCCAGGTCTTCCAGCGCGAGGGCAGGCCGCTTGGCCAATCAGGCCGTTCGCTGGTCATAGATATCCCTGGTCGCCTCGCTCATTTCCGGTCTCCTGTTTCACGCTGAAAAGCGGCGATGACGACCGCGGCGGCCAGGATGGCACTGGAGAGCAGCAGGCCGCCACGGACTCCGCCCGGTCCATCCGAGAGCACGCCGCCCAGCACCGGGCCGACGCACTGTCCAAGCGCGAAGGCCGTGGTGAGCAGACCGATCACAGCGGTCCAGGCGTGCGGCGGCGTCGCCCTGCGCGCGACCGACGTCACGGCCGCGATCACTGCCAGAAAGGAGCCGCCGAACAGCGCCGCCGAGAGATAGGCGACTATGGGCTCGTTTGAGGCGAGCGGCAGCACGGCGCCGATCGTCACCGCACCCGTGGTCGCGACGATGCCCCAACCGGCCCGGAGCCACCCGAGCACGGGCGCCCAGGCGAAGACAGCCGCGATCGAAGCGGCGCCCAAGCCTGCCCAGAACAGCGAGACGTCGCGGGACGAGAAGCCCTGCTGCCCGCGCAGGTACGCCACGATGAAGGTCATGTAGGCGATGTAGCCGGCGCCGAAGAGTGCGTAGCTGACCAGGGTGGGTACGAGAACGGTCACGCGCCGACCCACACCTTCCGTGCTGGCGGGCCGTGGTGCCGGGGCCGGAGCACGGGCGAGGGCGGGCACGGCCAGCACCGTCGCCGCGAAGGAGAGCGCCCCGAGCACGACCCAACCACCCCGCCAGCCGTGCGCCTCCAGCAGCGGTGGCACGGCCAGAGCAGACACGACCACGCCGAGCCCGCCCCCGCCGAAGTAGATGCCGAGTGCGAGCGGCGCGCGTCCGGGCCCGCCGCCGGCCCCCGCCGCCGCCGTGAGGCCTGCCCCGGCGATGAAGGCGACCGCCCCGGCGGCACCGGCGATGAGGCGCAGCATCAGCAATGCGAGGAAGGAGGCAGCCAGGCCGGATGCGACCAGGGCCGCGGCTGTGACCAGCAGCCCGGCGACGAAGGCTCGCTTGGGCCCGAGCCGGGCCGTGACCGGTGCGAACGCGAGAGCGCCGGCTAGGTAGCCCGCAGCGCTTGCCGTGTTCATCGCGCCGGCGTCGGCGTAGCTCCAAGCAAGGTCGGCCCGCATGGCCGGCAGCAGCAGGGCGTAGGCGAAGCGCCCGAGGCCGAGCGCAACGGCCGGCGACATGGCGAGGCCGGCAACGATCCAGAGCGGCGTTGTGGAGCGCACGGCGGGGGCCGAGGGCGGCGCGGTCGCGAGGCGGGCTGATCGGTCACTCATGGCTGAAGAGCAGGTCCAGGGTAGCGTCGTAACGGTCCTGCAGCGCCACCAGGCGCCGCTCATACTCGGCGGCCACCTCCGGCAGCTCGCCGTCGGCGTAGCGCCGCGGGATGTGTTGGCGGCAGTTGAAGTCCCAAGCCTCGACCCGGACGCGGATCACGCGCTCGATGCGGGCCTGGTATCGCGGGTCCTCGACCCTGGCGAGGAGCGCATGGTCCCCCTCAACGGCCTCGCCGCGGCCCCAGATCTTGAGCCGGCGCCGCTGCCGGTAGTCGAGCAGGAACAGGAACACCCGGTCGTTTTCGGCGAGGTTGCCGACCGTGATGTATTGTTTGTTCCCGGAGTAGTCGGCGAAGGCGAGCGTGCGCGGGTCCAGGATGCGCAGGAAGCCCTTCGGCCCGCCACGGTGCTGAACATGCGGCCACCCCTCGCGGCTGGAAGTGCCGATGACGAAGCTGTGGCACCCGCGAATGTAGGCCGCCGTCAACTCGGCCAGCGCGTCGTTGGGCGGGTCCTTGGCTTCGACCGCCGTGCAGAACTCCCGCGTAACGTAGCGAAGCTGCGCATCCTTGACCGCCTGGCTGAAGGTCGGCGCCGTGAAGGCGCGGGTCACGGATGGATGTCCTGGAGATCCGGCGAGGCAGGCTGGCGGGAGGGCCTCTGGCGCATGATTGGCTCCTGTTGCGCTCTGAACCGCGCCGGGTAGGATGTGAGCGCGATGCGTCGAACGCCACGGTTCTAGGAGCCACCAACCCTGACGAACCAACGATCATTTCTCACAAGCATTGTGAGCGTCATTAGCGGCCCAGCATGAGCAAACCGAGGCTCCCGCCGATGCACGCGCTTCGCGCTTTCGAGGCGGCGGCGCGGCACCTCAGCTTCAGCCGCGCGGCCGAGGAGCTGAACCTGACCCACGGTGCGGTCAGCCACGCCTTGCGGAACCTCGAAGCCGACCTCGCCACGCCGCTGTTCCGCCGCAAGGGCAATGCCATGCTGCTGACCGACGCCGGCCAGCGCTTGGCTTTGCACGTGCGCGACGCACTGGCCCGGCTGGAGCGCGGGTTGGACGACGTGCGCGGCGCTGAGGGGGCCAGGCGAATCCGGACCGTGAGCGTGCTGCCCGCCTTCGCGGCGCGCTGGCTGCTGCCCCGGCTGGCCGGGTTCTACGCCCTTCATCCAGAGATCGACGTGGTGCTGCGGGCGACGCCGGCGCTCGCGGACCTCTCGCGCGACGAGGCGGACGTGGCGATCCGCTACGGCCCAGGTTGCTGGCCAGG
>JAGWSV010000321.1 GCA_028869315.1 Rhodospirillales bacterium | reverse complement strand
TGTCCGCAAGGGCGAACGCGGCACCACGGTGGTCTACGCTGATCGCTTCGTGCCTGAAGCCGAGCGCGAGCGCGCCGACCGCGACGGCGACGAGCCGAGCGCCATCCCGTTCCTCAAGCGCTTCACCGTGTTCAACACCGATCAGTGCGACGGACTACCCGACACGATCGCATCCGCGGCACCGCCGGTTCCCGACGGCCTCATCCTGCCGCAGGCCGAGGCGCTGATCCGGGCCAGTGGCGCCGACATCAGAATCGGCGGCGACCGCGCGTTCTATTCGGTGATTGGCGACTTCATCCAGGTGCCGCCGCCGCAGGCCTATTTCGAGCCGGTGAACTGGCATCGCACGGCTCTCCATGAGCTCGGCCACTGGTCGGGCGCGGCCCATCGGCTGGCCCGCGACATGTCCGGCGGCTTCGGCTCCGCCAGCTACGCCAAGGAAGAACTGGTCGCCGAGATGACGGCGGCGTTCCTCTGCGCGAGCCTCGGCATCGTGCCGACCGTGCGGCACGCCGACTACATCGGCTCCTGGCTCGAGGTGCTGCGCGACGATGACCGCGCGATCATCCGCGCCGCCAGCGCGGCCTCGAAGGCGGCCGACTATCTGCTGGCGTTCCAGGCGGATGAAAGTGAACCAGAAGCTCCCTCGGGTCTCGCGATGCCAGCCTCGACGCCGGAGAGCCAGAGGGACGCCTCCGTTCCGTGACGGGTCGAAAGGCCGGGAGAGAGGCTTCCGGCCGGCCCGTCATGGAGAACTGCCATGAGCGCCGCCAAAAACGCCGACCTCCAATCCCACCATGCCGACCTGATCGCGGAAGCCCTGACGACCGAGGGTGGCCACCTCTCGATCGGCCGGGGTGGCTTCATCCTCTGGTATGGGGATGGATGCCGGCTCCTGGGATACGACTCCGAGCCGATCAAGGCCGCCTGCATCGAAGCCGGCCTGCCGGTGATCGACAGCCGCGGTGTCGCCTTCGATGCCGTGGCCCGGCTCGTCATTCGCGGGCCGATGGTCGCCGTCGGCGCACCGCCAGACCCGCCGCCGCATGGCCCGCTCAGCTACGCGCCCCTGGCGGCGGTGGCAGCGGCCTACCGCGCCGCCGGCGCCGAGGTGGTCAACCTGCCCGAAACGGCGGCGGATGACCCCGGCGCGTGAGGCCCGGTTCTGCCGAGAGCGAGAGGGCGGAGGGGATTTTTGCGACGGGTCGAGGGGCTGGGAGAGAGGCTCCCGGCCGGCCCGTCGCGGAGATCACCGATGGCTGCGACCCAGAAGATCGTCCTGAACCCGTCCCGGGATATTCCGTTCAACAAGCTCATGCTCAGCCAGGCCAATGTCCGGCGCGCGAATGCCGACGTCTCGATCGAGGCGCTGGCCGAGAGCATCGCCCGGCGTTCCCTGCTGCAGAGCCTGAGCGTACGCCCCGTGCTGGACGCCGAGGGCAACGAGACGGGCACGTTCGAGGTGCCCGCCGGCGGCCGGCGCTTCCGGGCGCTGGAACTGCTGGTCCGGCAGAAGCGCCTGGCCAAGACCGCGCCCATCCCCTGCATCGTCAAGACCGAGGGGCTGGCCGAGGAGGACAGCCTCGCCGAGAACACCGACCGCGAGGCGCTGCACCCGCTCGACCAGTTCCGCGCCTTCCAGACGCTGCGCGCGAAGGGCCAGGGCGAGGAGGAGATCGCCGCCGCGTTCGG
>JAGWSV010000320.1 GCA_028869315.1 Rhodospirillales bacterium | reverse complement strand
GCGGGTGGATGGTCGCCGCCCTGCGGCGCGGGTGGATGGTCGCCGCCCTGCGGCGCGGGTGGATGGTCGCCGCCCTGCGATGATGACAAACTGCGCCCCTTGGCCGCGAAAGGTCCGCCATGCCGCCCCGCCCGGTGAGCCGCCCGGTTGCCCGGAACCGCCGCCCCGCCGCCCCGCCGGCGGCGACCCGGTGCGCCTGGGCGGAGGGCAGCGACTCGCTGCGCCGCTATCACGACACGGAGTGGGGCGTGCCGCTGCACGGCGACCGGGCGCTGTTCGAGCTGCTGTCGCTGGAAGGCGCGCAGGCCGGGCTGTCCTGGCGCAGCGTGCTCGATCGGCGGGACGGCTACCGCGCCGCCTATCACGATTTCGCCATCGACCGGGTCGCGGCGATGACGGCGGCGGAGCTGGAGACGGTCCTGCGTACCGGCAACCTGATCCGCAACCGGCTGAAAGTGTTTTCGGTGCGCGAGAACGCGCGGGCCGCGCAGCGCGTGATCGCCGCCGAGGGCAGCCTGGACGCGTTCGTCTGGTCCTTCGTGGACGGCCGGCCGATCACCGCAAGGCGGGCCGGCCCGCCGCCGGCGGAGACCGAAGCCTCGCGGCGGATGAGCAAGGCGCTGCGCGCCCGCGGCTTCCGCTTCGTCGGCCCGACGATCTGCTACGCCTTCATGCAGGCCGCCGGGCTGGTGGACGACCATGCGCCGGCGTGCTTCCGCGCCGGCGCCCCGGGATAGCCGGCCGTCGACAGCCGCCCTGGGGATCGCCGCCCCGGGGAAAGTCGCGCAAGGCGGAGCGCTGGACGCGGCGCGCCCGCGCCCGCAGGATCGGCGGCGGAAAGCCATAGTGCGGGAGCGCGTCATGACCCTTCGTCTCGGCATCGCCGGTCTCACCGGCCGGATGGGGGCGCTGCTGGCCGAGGAGGTGCCGGCCGCCGGCGCCGTGCTCGCCGGGGGGGTCGGTCACGCCGGGTCCGCGCGTCCGGCCCCGGCCGGCGTCGCCCTGTACGGCGGCCTGGCGGCGTTGGCCGCCGATTGCGACGTCGTGATCGATTTCACCCATGCCGCCGCCGCCGCCGCCCATGCCGCGGCTCTGGCGGAGGCCGGCACCGGCTGGGTGCTGGGCACCTCCGGGCTGTCGGCGGCGGACGAGGCGGCGGTGGCGGCGGCGGCGGCGCGCATTCCCGTCGTCTATGCGGCGAATTTCTCCGCCGGGGTGAACCTGGTGCTGGCGCTGGCGGAGCGGATGGCCGCGGCGCTGCCGGGCGAGGCCTACGACGCGGAAATCCTGGAGATGCACCATCGCCAGAAGGTCGACGCGCCGTCGGGCACCGCCATCGGCATCGGCCGGGCGGTGGCGAAGGGACGCGGCGTGGCGCTGGAGACGGCGATGGAGAGCGGGCGGCACGGCCACACCGGGCCGCGCAAGCCGGGCGCGATCGGCTTCGCCGCCTTGCGCGGCGGGCAGGTCGTGGGGGAGCACACGCTGATCTTCGCCGCCGCCACCGAGCAGATCGCCTTGACCCATCGCGCCTTCGACCGGCGGAGCTTCGCCGCCGGCGCGGTGCGGGCGGCCTTGTGGCTCGCCGGCCGGCCGGCGGGGCTCTATGCGATGAGGAACGTGCTCGGGATGGACTGATACCGCCTTGCGGAACGGCTGACTCTTCCAGCCGTTCCGCAAGCTGGTATCGCGCGCCGGGTTGGCGGGCGGCCAGGGCCTCGAATCCAAGTTCACCTGATTTTCTCGGCGAGGATACCGTCCAGGTATCCCGTGTCCCAGCCCGCCACTTTCCGCCGCAGCTTGACCGACCGCTTATCCTTCCCCGCTCGCACCAGGTTGAGCGCGAAGTGC
>JAGWSV010000319.1 GCA_028869315.1 Rhodospirillales bacterium | reverse complement strand
TTCGCCGGCGTGAACCCGTACCTACGCGATGAGATCATTCGCCTGGTTCAGGCGCTGCACGGGGAGGGCCGGACCTTCCTGATCGTCGATCACGACCTGGAAGCAATCCAGCGCCTGGTGCAGCGCATGGTGGTGATGTCGCGCGGCGCGCTGATCGCCGACGGTCCAGTGGCTGCGGTGCGGGAGGACCCCGAGGTCCTGCGCGCCTATGCGGGGGTGTGATGACGACGGCGGCCCCGGTGTTGACGGCACGCGACCTGGTCGCCGGCTACCTGCCCGGCGTGCACATCCTGAACGGCATGTCGGTCGACGTGTATCCCGGCCAGATTCGCTGCGTGCTGGGGCCGAACGGGACCGGCAAGTCGACTCTGCTCAAGGTGATGTTCGGCTTCCTGCCGCAGATTTCCGGAGAGGTCGCGGCCAACGGCCGACCCCTGCGCGGCGTGCGGCCGCACGAAATGGGACGGCACGGCATCGTCTATCTGCCGCAGCGGCCGAGCGTGTTTCCGTTCCTGTCGGTCGAGGTGAACCTGCGACTGGGGATGTGGCGGTTCCGCCGCGACCGCGCCCGGGTACGAACGGCGATCGAGCAAGCCTACGCGCGGTTCCCGATCCTGGCCGAACGCCGGCGGCAGGCGGCGGGCACCCTGTCCGGCGGGCAGCAGCGCCAGCTCGAAATCGCCCGGGCACTGCTCACCGATCCCTCGATCTTCCTGATCGACGAGCCGACCGCCAGCATCGAACCGCGGGTGGCAGCGCAGATCTACGACCTCATCACCGGCCTCGCGCGCGCGGGCAAGGCGATCCTCCTGGTGGACCAGAACATCAGCGGCGCGCTCCGCATCGCCGACCATGTCTACGTGATGCGCACCGGCAGCCTGTTCATCGAAGGGCCGCGCAGCGACTTCACCGACGACGTCGAGACGTTGGTAAGCCGCTGGCTCTATACGCGAGATCCGTCCGGCGCCGGGTAATCCAGCTTGCCGACGGCACTGCTGCGCCAGCGTCGGAATCATGCCTTACCCAGCTGCCCATCTGATCGACCCCACACGCGCCGGGCGCGGCGTCCGTTTTCAGGCTATGCGTCCGGATATCAGCACAAAAGCCCGGGCCACCGTCGCCTCCCTGACGGCCGCGCGGTCGCCCGGGAAGAGCTGTCGCTCCGCCACCGCGGGCCGACCACGCTGCGCCAGGCCGAACCACACCAACCCCACCGGCTTGGCCGCCGTTCCGCCGCCCGGACCGGCCACGCCGGTGACCGCCACCGCGATACCAGCGGCCGAGCGCGCCAACGCCCCTTCCGCCATCGCGCGCGCCACTTTCTCGCTCACGGCCCCCTCAGCCGCGATCAGTGCCTCCGGCACGCCCAGCATCTCGGACTTGGCGGCGTTGGAGTAGGTGACGAATCCGCGGTCCACCACGTCGGACGATCCGGCAACAGCCGTGAGCGCCGCGGCGATCAGCCCGCCGGTGCAGCTTTCCGCGGTCGCCAGCATCACGCCGCGCTCCCGGCAGGCGTCGAGGAGCCGCGCCGCCGCGGCAAGATGTTCCTGCTGTAGCATCGTCCTGCTCCCTCGCTCCGCCAACGGCTTGCTGCCCGCCGTCCGGCCCCGCACAGTGAAGGTCGCGGAAAGCGAACACAACCAAACGGAGGAATGTGCAGCATGGACGTTACCCTCACCGGCCGCAGCGCCGTCATTACCGGCGCCTCCAAGGGGCTCGGCTACGCCATGGCCGACGAATTCGCCCGCTCCGGCGCCAATGTCGCGCTCCTTGCCCGTCGGGCGGACGTGCTGGAGGAGGCACGAGCCGCCATCGCCCAGACCGCCACGGGCAAGGTCGTGGCCATCACCGCCGACGTCTCCCACGCGGCCGATTGCCAGCGCGCCTTCGCCGCCGCCGAGGGCGCGTTCGGGGCGATCGACATCCTGGTCAACAACGCTGGCACCTCGCGCGCCATGCCATTCGAGCAAGCAACGGACCAAATCTGGCAGGAGGATCTCAATCTGAAGCTGTTCGGCGCGATCCGCATGTGCCGCCTAGCGCTGCCCGGGATGAAGCAGCGCCGCTGGGGACGGATCATCAACGTGCTGAATATCGGCGCCAAGGCGCCGCGAGCGAACGGCGCGCCGACCGCCGTTTCCCGTGCCGCCGGCCTTGCGCTGACGAAGGTCCTGGCGAACGAGGGCGCACCCCACAACGTGCTGGTGAACGCGATGCTGGTGGGACAGATCGTATCGGACCAGTGGGTCCGCCGCCACGCGGTGCTGGGCAGCAATGAACCATTCGAGGCGTACGCCGCGAAGCTCGGCGCCAATATCCCGCTCGGCCGGCTGGGAAAGCCGGAGGAGTTCGCGGCGATGGCCTGCCTGCTATGCTCCGATCGCGCCGGCTTCACCACCGGTACCGCGATCAACATGGACGGCGGCGCCTCGCCGGTCGTGTAGGGCATCGTCGGCAATGAGTGCGCCAGCATGCCGACAAAGATGCCGCGCAAAACAAAACCTTAGCTCGACTTTGGCCATTTTGGGCCACGGATGTCGTTGAATCGAATGTGATCGTGCGGGGGATTCGCGGCCGATCTGGCGGCAGCGAGTCTTTCCCGAACGTCGATTCGGGGCACGGATGTCGCGCGGATTTTCTGAC
>JAGWSV010000044.1 GCA_028869315.1 Rhodospirillales bacterium | reverse complement strand
GCTGCCCGCGGGCGATCCCGCCGCGGCGCGGCGGGAGCAGGGCGTACTGGCGCGGGCGGGGTTCGCCGAAAGCGTGGTGCGCCGCGCCCTGGCCTGCGACCGGGCGGAGGCCGAGGACCTGATCGCCCGGTTGCGCGCGGACGGATAGCCGCCCTCCCTGCGCGGCAACCACTTGTTCACCCTTTGCTGGCATGACCGGCGGCGTGTTCCGGGTTTTGTCGTTTCTGGCCGTGGCGGTCGGGTTGGCGGGATGCGCCACGTCCGGGCCGCTGGCACTGGCCGGCACGTCGGGGTGCGGGGTCGTCACCGCGATGCGGATGGCGATGGCGGGGCTGCCCTGCACGGCGCCCAAGCCGCCGCCCGCGCCCTATTGCACGCGAAGCCTGGGCGATGCCGATTGCTGGCAGGACCCGGCGCGCCTGCCGGGCCATCCGCCGCAGATCGCCGATGGCGGCTGGGAGGCGTCCGGCCTGCCGCAACCGGCGCCGACGCGGCCTCCCGCGCCGGCCGGCGGCGCGCCCATACCCGTCCCGGGGCATCGGCCCGGAGGGGAATAAGGCGTCGCCGGCGAACGGGTGCGGGGCCCGGTCAGGCCATGGCGGGCTGGCGGCGGGTGAGCGTGAATCCCTCGTAGCCGTTGGCGGCGACCGCGTCGCAGCGCCGCTTGTAGCGGTCGAACCCGCCGACATAGGGCATGAACACCCGCGGCTTGCCCGGAATGTTCGCCCCCACGTACCAGGAATTCGCAAGCGGATAGAGCGTACTGTCGGCGACGTCGTTGACGTGCTGCACCCATTCCGCCTCGGCGGCCTCGCCCGGCTCGATGCGGTCGAGCCCGTGCGCGCGCAGGTGCCCGAGGCAATCGGCGATCCAGTCGGTGTGCTGCTCGATCGAGGCGATCATCTGCGTCTTCACGCCGGGGCTGCCCGGGCCGGTGATGATGAACATGTTCGGGAAACCCGCGACCATGAGGCCGAGATAGGTCAGCGGCCCGGCTTGCCACTTCTCCTTCAGGACCGCGCCGGCGGTGGTGCGGATGTCGATCTCGTTCAGCGCGCCGGTGATGGCGTCGAAGCCGGTGGCGAACACGATGGCGTCGAGCTCGAACGACGCGGTGCCGGTGCGGAGCCCGGTTTCGGTCACCGCCGCGATCGGATCGCTGCGCACGTCCACCAGGGTGACGTTGTCGCGATTGAACGTCTCGTAATAGCCGGTATCGAGGCACAGGCGCTTGGTGCCGATCGGATGGTCGTTCGGGCAGAGCAGCCGCGCGACCTCCTGGTCCTTCACGATGCCGCGGATCTTCTCGCGGACGAACGCGGCGGCGGTGTCGTTCGCCGCCTGGTTCACCAGCAGGTCGGTGTAGGTATAGAGGAAGCTGATGCTGCCGCCTTCCTGCCACTTCGCCTCATAGGCGGCGCGGCGCTCCTCGGGCGAGACCTCCAGCGCGGACCTGGTCGGCTTGGGGTGGCCGCCGATGGCGAACGGCGTGTCGTAGGCGGCCAGCCGGCGGGCCGGGTAGTCCGCCTTGTGGCGCCGCTCCCGCTCTTCCTCCATCGGCGCGTTGCGGGCCGGCAGGATGAAATTGGCGGTGCGCTGGAAGACGTGCAGGTGCTTCGCCTGGCGGGCGATGATCGGGATCATCTGCACGCCGGACGACCCGGTGCCGATCACGCCGACCCGCTTGCCGGTGAAGTCCACGCCCTCCGTCGGCCACAGGCCGGAATGATACCAAGCGCCCTTGAAGCTTTGCAGGCCCTTGAAGTCCGGCAGTCGCGGCGTGGAGAGATTGCCGCAGGCCATGATGCAGAACCGCGCCCGCACCACCTCGCCCCGGTCCGTCAGCACGGTCCACTCCCCGGCGTCGGCGTCGAACACGGCCGAGGTCACGCGGGTGTTGAACCGCACGTCGCGGCGCAGGTCGAAGCGGTCGGCGACGTGATTGATATAGCGCAGAATCTCCGGCTGGGTGCCGTAGCGTTCCGGCCATTTCCATTCCTGCTGCAGCGCGTCGGAGAAGGCGTAGGAATACTCCAGGCTCTCCACGTCGCAGCGGGCGCCGGGATAGCGGTTCCAGAACCAGGTGCCGCCGACGTCCGAACCCGCCTCATACGCGCGGACCGTCATGCCCATGCCGCGCAGCCGGTGGATCGCATACAGGCCGCCGAGGCCGGCGCCGACGATGAGGGCGTCGAGCTGCGTGGTGGCGGGGCGGGAACCGGGCGCTGCGGCGTCGGGCATGGACGTTCCTCGTGATCGTTGGGGGCTCGGCGCCGGTGTTCCAGCGCCATTTGTTATCGTGGCGGCCGCGGACCGGGCGGTGCGGTCGATATTTGTCCGACGCTATCCGCGATGCCGGCGCGCGGCAACCGGGCGGAACGGATCGGCCGGCCGGGCCGGCGGCGTCGTGCTCAGGACCACACCCGCCCGGCTGGCGGATGCGCGCGCACCATCTCCTCGTTGACCTCCGCGCCCCAGCCGGCGCCGGTCGGGATCAGCAGTTCCCCGCCTTCCACCACCGGCGGCGCGCTGACCAGCGCGTCCTTCCACGGCACCTCGTCGACATCGACCTCCATCACCCGGAAATTCGGGATGGCGGCGCAGAAATGCGCGCTCATCAGGGTGCCGAGATGGCCGTTGAAGTTGTGCGGCGCCACGTTCACCTCGTAGGCCTCGGCCATCGCCGCGATCTTCATCGATTCCAGGATGCCGTTCCACGGCACGTCGATGATGGCGACGTCCACCGATCGGTGCTCGAAGAACGGGCGGAACTGCCGCCGGCCGAACAGCGATTCGCAGGAGGCGATGCGGGTGCGCGAGCAGCGGCGGATTTCGGCCAGCGCCGCCGGATCGTAGGAATCCACTTCCAGCCAGACGAGGTCGAACTCCTCCAGCGCCTGCGCGATGCGGATATAGCCCTCGGTGCGGAAGTTGAAGTTGAGATCGAGGTGCAGCCCCACTCCCGGTCCGGCGCCGCGGGCGAAGGCCGCCATCTGCGCGTGCAGCCCCGCGACCAGGTCGCGGTCCACCGGCAGGTCGGGGGCGAAGGGCGCGTTGAAGCCGGGCATGTGCAGGCCGGGCGTCCCGCCGTCGAAGCGCATGATGTTCGTCTTGAGCCCCTTGAACCCGCTTCGTGCCACCTCCGCGCCCTGCGCGGCGACGTCGTCGAGCGAGCGGATCGGTGCGGCTCCGGTCCATGCCCGGAACTGCTCGCCGTACAACGCCCGGTACGATCCGCAATGAGACCAATAGAGCCGCAGCCGGTCGCGGATCGGTCCGCCGAGCAGCTCGTAGACCGGCACGCCGAGCGCTTTCGCCTTCAGATCGACCAGCGCGTTCTCCAATGCCGCGATCGCCTGCTGGTTGACCCCGCCCGGCGCCTGGCGGGTGACGCCGTGCAGGAAGGCGACATGGCGCTCCACCGGGCGCGGATCGGCGCCGATCAGCCGCGACCCGAGCCGGCGGATGACCTCCGACAGGCCCTGCGAGCCGTAGGATTCCATGTATTCCGACCAGCCGACCAGCCCGTTGTCGGCGCTGATCTTCAGGAAGGCGAAGTCCCGCCAGCCGGCGTTGCAGTGCAGGTCCTCGATCGCGGTGATGCGCATGGTGTTTCCCCCGGCCGTGGCAGGCGGGGGCCATGCTGGACCGATCGGCCGCGGTTGCCTACCGCACCACCTCGCCGGCGACGATCCGCACCTGGCCGGCGGGCGTGTCGAGCAGCAGCGCGCCCCGCGCGTCCAGGCCGGCGAAGTGCCCCTCGATCGTGTCCGGCACGCCAACGGCGCCGAGGCGCACGCGCAGCGCGGTGCCGGATGGCTGCGCCCGCGCCAGCCACGCCGCGCGGATCGGCGCGAAGCCGTGCGTGTCCCACATCGCGAGCCCGGTGCCGAGCGCGGCCAGCAGGCGCTGCAACACCGTCTCCACCGCAACGATCGCACCGGCCCCCGCCATGGCCGCGGCGAGGTCGGTGGCGGGGTAGGGCGTGTCCGGCGGATGGTGGGCGACGTTGATGCCGATGCCGAGGATCATCGCCGTTCCCTCCTGCTCGATCAGGATGCCGGCGATCTTGGCCCCGTCCACCAGCACGTCGTTCGGCCATTTCAGGACCACCCGCCGTGCCGGCGCCAGCAGGTTGTCCACCGTCTCGGCCACCGCCAGGGCGGCGAGGAAGGCGAGTTCGCCGAGGCGCGCCGGCGGCACGTCCGGGCGCAGCAGGATCGAGGCATGGAGATTGCCCGCGCCGCTGTGCCAGACCCGCCCCTGGCGGCCGCGCCCGGCGGTCTGCTCCGTCGCCGTGACCACGGTGCCGGCCGGCGCGCCGGCCAGGGCCAGGCGGCGCGCCTCGTCGTTGGTGGAGCCGAGGCGGCGATGGCGGCGGATGTCGAAGGACGGCGGCATGGGCGAGGGAGGCTCCGGCAAGGCTTGCGCCGCGGCGCGGCTGCGGCCATGTCCGCCGCTCATGCCCGGCCGCTTCCCGGCCGGCAAGCACCGAGACCCGCCAAGCACCCCGAACCCGCCACGCATCGGCACCCGCATGGACCTGTCCGAGTTCGACTTCGACCTGCCGCCTGAGCGGATCGCCCAGCACCCCGCGCGCCCGCGGGAAGCGGCGCGCCTGCTGTCGGTCGGCGCCGCGCTGGCCGACCGGCAGGTGCGCGACCTGCCGGCGCTGCTGGCCCCGGGCGACATCCTGGTCAGCAACGACACGCGGGTGATCCCGGCGCAGTTGTCCGCGCGGCGCGGCGCGGCGCGGGTGGGCATCACGCTCGACCGCCCGCTGCCGGACGGCACCTGGCACGCGCTGGCCCGCAATGCGCGGCGCCTGCGCGCCGGCGACGAAATCGGGTTCGACGGCGCGCCGGATTTCCGCGCGGTGGTGCGCGCGCGCGCCGATGACGGCGGGGTGACGCTGGCGTTCAACCGCACCGGCGAGGCGTTTGCCGCCGCCCTGCGCCAGGCCGGACGGCTGGCCCTGCCGCCCTATATCGACCGCCCCGAAGGCCCGACCGCCGAGGACGCCGCCGACTACCAGACCGTGTTCGCCCGCACCGAAGGCGCGGTCGCGGCGCCCACCGCCGGGCTGCACTTCACCCCGGCGCTGCTGGCCGCGCTGGATGCGCGCGGGGTGAAGCGGGCGACGCTCACCTTGCATGTCGGCGCCGGCACCTTCCTGCCGGTGCGGGAGGCGAACGTGTCGGCGCATCGGATGCACGCCGAATGGGGCGAGATCGACAGCGAAACGGCCGACGCGGTCAACGCCGCCCGCGCCGCCGGCGGGCGGGTGGTGGCGGTGGGAACGACCTCACTGCGGCTGCTGGAAACCGCGGCGGCGGCGGACGGCACGCTGCGGCCGTTCGCGGGCGAGACCGACCTGTTCATCCTGCCCGGCCACCGGTTTCGTGCCGTCGACCGGCTGCTCACCAATTTCCATCTGCCCCGCTCGACCCTGTTCATGCTGGTCTGCGCCTTCGCCGGCACGGCGCGCATGCGCGCGGCCTACGCGCATGCGGTGGCGAGCGGGTATCGGTTCTATTCCTACGGAGACGCGTGCCTGCTTGAACTGGCCGGGACCGATGGCGATGGCCCCGGCCGATCCTGAGCCCGGGCCGGGCGGCGGTGGCCGGGCCGGCGCGTTCGGTTTCGCCACCCTTGCAACCGACGGCGCCGCGCGCGCCGGCCGTATCGACACCGCGCATGGTCCGGTGGCTACGCCGGCCTTCATGCCGGTCGGCACCGCCGGCACGGTGAAGGGCATGACCGCCGATGCCGTGCGCGCCACCGGCGCGCAGGTGGTGCTCGGCAACACCTACCACCTCATGCTGCGCCCGGGGGCGGAGCGGGTCGCCGCGCTGGGCGGGCTGCACCGGATGATGGACTGGCCCGGCCCGATCCTGACCGACTCGGGCGGGTTCCAGGTGATGTCGCTCGCCGGCCTGCGGACGCTCGACGCCGATGGCGTCACGTTCCGATCCCATATCGACGGCGCGGCGTACCGGCTGACGCCGGAACGGTCGATGCGGATCCAGCATCTGCTCGACGCGACGATCACCATGGTGCTCGACGAGTGCACGCCGTTCCCGGCTACCGAAGCGCAGGCCGGCGCGTCCATGGACCTCTCGCTGCGCTGGGCGGCGCGTTCGCAGGCGGCGTTCGTGCCGCGCCCGGGCTACGGGCTGTTCGGCATCGTCCAGGGCGGCGTCCATCCGGGGTTGCGGGCGGCCTCCGCCGCCGGGCTCGTCGGGCTCGGCTTCGACGGCTACGCGATCGGCGGGCTCGCGGTGGGCGAAGGCCAGGCGGCGATGTTCGCGGTGCTGGACGCGACGGTGCCGGCGCTGCCGGCGGACCGGCCACGCTACCTGATGGGGGTCGGCACGCCGGACGACATCGTCGGCGCCGTCGCCCGCGGAGTCGATATGTTCGACTGCGTCATTCCCACCCGGGCCGGGCGCACCGCGCGCGCCTATACCTCCCAGGGCGTGTGGAACCTGCGCAACGCCCGCTTCGCCGACGACCCCGCCCCGCTCGATCCCGCCTGCGCCTGCCCGGCCTGCACGCGCCACCCGCGCGCCTACCTGCATCACCTGTTCCGGGCGAAGGAGATGCTGGGGCCGATGCTGCTGACCTGGCACAATCTGGCCTACTACCAGGACCTGATGCGCGGCCTGCGCGCGGCGATCGCCGCCGGCCGCCTTGCCGACCACGCCGCCCGCCTGCGCGCGGCCTGGGCGAAGGAGGACCCGTCATGAGCCCCGCCACCGGCCAAGACCCGCAGGAAGCGGACCGGACGCAAGGCCTGACCCAACTGGGCCGCCCGACCGTGCTGCCCGCCGGCCCGGACGCAGCGCGGCTGGAGACGGTGCCCAACCCGGCGCCGGAGCGGCCCTACGCGATCCGGTTCACCTGCCCGGAATTCACCTCGCTCTGTCCGCTGACCGGGCAGCCGGATTTCGCCCATCTGGTGATCGACTACGTCGCGGCGGCGCGGATCGTGGAGAGCAAGTCGCTGAAGCTCTATCTCGGCGCGTTCCGCAACCACGGCGCGTTCCACGAGGCCTGCACGATGGCGATCGCGGCGAAGCTGATCGACGTGCTGGCGCCGGTGTGGCTGCGGATCGGCGCCTATTGGTATCCGCGCGGCGGCATGCCGATCGACGTGTTCTACCAGACCGGCACGCCGCCGGAGGGGGTGTGGATTCCGCCGCAGGAGGTGGCGCCCTATCGCGGCCGGGGATGACGGGCGGGCGGGGTTCGCCATGGCCCGCGTCGATCGGCGCGACGGTCCCGACCCGCCTGCCCGGGACCTTCGGCAGCGCTCGGAACCTGTCGTGACGCCGGTGGCCGCGATCCCGCCGCCGCCGGCCGCCGCCGGCCGTGCCGCCGCCATCCGCGCAAAGGCGCGCGCGCTCGGCTTCGACGCGGTGGGATTCGCGCGCGCCGAACTCGGCCCCGAAGCGCGCGCGCGTCTCGCGGCCTTCCTCGCCGCCGGCCAGCATGGGGAGATGGGCTGGCTCGCCGAGCGCAGCGCCGAGCGCGCCGATCCACGCGCGTTGTGGCCGGAGGCGGTGAGCGTGATCGCCCTCGGCCTGTCCTACGCGCCGGACGGCGATCCGCTGGCGGCGCTGCGGCGGCACACATGCGGGAACATCTCGGTCTACGCGCGCAACCGCGACTACCACGACCTGGTGAAGGGCCTGCTCAAGCACCTCGCCCAGTTCATCGTCGCCCGCTTCGGGGCGGAGGTGAAAGTGTTCGTCGACACCGCGCCGGTGATGGAAAAGCCGCTGGCGCAGGCGGCCGGGCTCGGCTGGCAGGGCAAGCACACCAACCTGGTCTCGCGCCGCCACGGCTCCTGGCTGTTGCTCGGCGAGATCTACACCACCCTGGCGCTGCCGGAGGACCCGCGCCACGCCGACCGCTGCGGGTCGTGCACGCGCTGCCTTGCGGCCTGTCCGACCGATGCGTTCCCGGCGCCCTACCGGCTCGATGCCACCCGCTGCATCTCCTACCTGACGATCGAGCATCGCGGACCGATTCCGGCGGAGCTGCGCCCGGCGATCGGCAACCGCATCTATGGCTGCGACGACTGCCTGGCGGTGTGCCCCTGGAACCGCTTCGCCGCCGCCGGCCGGCAGGCGAAGCTGCAGGCGCGGGACGACCTGGCCGCGCCTGCGCTGGCGGAGTTGGCGGCGCTGGACGACGCGGGCTTCCGCGCCCGCTTCGCCGGTTCGCCGATCAAGCGCATCGGCCGCAACCGCTTCGTGCGCAACGTGCTGGTGGCGATCGGCAACAGCGGCACACCGGCGCTGGCGCCGGCGGCGGCCCGGCTGTGCGGGGACGCCGATCCGGTGGTGGCGGAGGCGGCGCGCTGGGCGGTTTCGCGGCTGGCGGCTGGGTGATGCGGGCGGCCGCTTTGGCCCACCGCATGGCGCGCAGGCTTGCCCGGGGGAGCCGGGGTGCGGCTGCGGGCGAACGCGGCCTTCGGGAACCGGCGCAGCGGCCGGCTCCGGCGGCGGGCGATCAACGCAGGCAGGCGCGGCGGCAGCGCAGGTAGGCGTGGCGGCAGCACAGGCGCGCGCGGCAAGGCGCCGGGTCGTCGTGGCGATCGCCGCCGCCCCGGCGGCCCGCGCTCTACCGCCGCGCGCGCCGCGCTTCCCGCAGCCGCCGGACGTACCACACGACGCCGACCGCCAGCAGGACCGCCACCGCGACATCCATCCGCTGCATGATCGCATGCAGGCGCGGGTTGGTGTTCCACGCCTCGCCCAGCCGATAGCCCGCATAGGCCAGCCCGAAGCACCACGGCCAGGAGCCGACGAAAGTGTAGACCTGGAACCGCAGCATCGGCATCCGCGCCAGCCCGGCCGGCAGGGCGATGAAGGTGCGCACCACCGGCAGCAGCCGCCCGATCAGCACCGTGATGCCGCCCATATGGCCGAAGAACCGTTCCGCCAGCAGCAGCTCGCGGTGGCCGAACAGGACGTAGCGTCCCCAGCGCTCTACCGCCGGCCGGCCGCCATAGAACCCCACGGCATAGGCGATGGTGGAGCCGATGTTGCAGCCGAGCGCCCCGGCGGTGGCGGCCCAGAACAGGTCCATCTTCCCGATCGAGGCCAGATAGCCCGCGAACGGCATGATGATCTCGGACGGCAGTGGAATGCAGGCGGACTCGATCGCCATCAGCCCGGCCACGCCGGCATAGCCCAGCGCGGAAATGGCGGAGACGATGAAGCCGCCCAGGACGCCCATGATCGACACGGGATGCTCCGTCGGGTCCGGGGGAGGGGAAAGATGTCAGGCGGGCGGCTTATGGCATGGCCGCCGACAGGCCCGCCAGCCCGCGTCCCGCGGCCCGCATCCGCCCGCTCCGGTTGCCGGGAGCGCGGTCAGGGAATGCCCAGGTATTTGTGGGTCTGCAGGCTGAGCCGCCAGCGCGGGCGGCGCAGGCAGGTCTCGACCGCGAGCCGCGTATGTGCCGCGCGCTCGGGCCCGTCCATCGGCTGCAGCGAGAAGCGCTGGAACGCCAGCCCTTCCAGCGCCTCCGGCCGCAGCCCCGGTTGCGGGATCACGAGCTTCAGCTCGTTCCCCGCCGTCAGCCGCAGGTCCGCGCCGGCTTTGGGGCTGACGCAGATCCAGTCGATGCCGGCGGGCGCCGGGGCGATGGTCCCGTTGGTTTCCACCGCGACCTCGAATCCCCGCGCGTGCAGCGCGGCGACCAACGCCGCGTCGAGTTGCAGCAGCGGCTCCCCGCCGGTGCAGACGACGAAGGGGGCGCCGCCGCCCGGCCACCGCGCCGCGACGGCATCGGCCAGCGCATCCGCGCCGGCGAAGCGCCCGCCGCCCGGCCCGTCGGTACCGACGAAGTCGGTGTCGCAGAAGCGGCAGGCCGCCTCGGCGCGGTCGCTCTCCCGCCCGGACCAGAGGTTGCACCCGCTGAAGCGGCAGAACACGGCCGGACGGCCGGTCTGCGCGCCCTCGCCCTGCAGCGTGTAGAAGATCTCCTTGACCGCGTAGCTCATCCGCCCGCCGTCCCCGCCTGGAGGTCGTTGATGCTCATGTCGGGCCGCAGCCACCAGCGATCGGTGCCGGCGCCGGCCTGCGCGGGCAGCGCGTCCAGCGGATCGCCGTCGAAGGCGACGCCGTTGGTGGGGGTTTCCTCCAGCCGGATCTCGGCGCAACGGAGGCGGCCGCCGTCGGCGGCGAGAAACGTGTTGAGCTTCGCCATCAGGCAGCAGGCCAGCAATTCCGTCGTGGGGTCGCCCGGCGACACCAGGATGCGGTCCAGCCGATGCGGCTCCTGCGCGGCGAACCAGGCGAGCAGCGGGTCGGTCTCCGAAAGCTGGAGCGCATGATCGACCGCGGTGTCGATCCAGCGATGCCAGGTGGCTTTCGCCCGCTCGAACGGCTCGACCATGTTGGCGCCGCCGTCGAGCCGCGCCGGACGGACCGCCTGCAGCCGCACGGTGACGATCTCGTTATGGCCATGCGGCACGGCGCAGCGTTCCGAGCCCGAGGCGATCAGGCGGTGGCCCATCGCGAAACGTCGGCGGAAGGTCAGGTGGAACACGGCGAAGCCTCGGCAGGTGAGCGGCCCGCGCGGCGGCAACCGACGGCGGCAGCGGCGAGGGGGTTGCCCGCCGCGCGCCGCCTGTCAATCCATCCGCCGTCGGTTCAGCGCGGCGCCATGCGCAGCGCGCCGTCCAGCCGGATCACTTCGCCGTTCAGGAACCGGTTGGCGGCGATGTGCAGCACGAGCGCGGCGTACTCCTCCGGCCGTCCCAGCCGGGACGGGAACGGCACCGACGCGGCCAGGCTTTGGCGTACCTCGTCCGGCAGGCCGTTGAACATCGGCGTCTCGATCAGCCCGGGCGCGATGGTCATCACCCGGATGCCCGACCGCGCCAGTTCGCGCGCCGCCGGCAGGGTGAGCCCGACCACGCCGGCCTTGGAGGCGGCGTAGGCGGCCTGGCCGACCTGCCCCTCATACGCGGCGACCGAGGCGGTGTTGACGATCACCCCCCGCTCTCCGTCCGGCCCCGGGTCAAGCTGGCCCATCCGCGCCGCCGCCAGCCGAAGCATGTTGAACGTGCCGATCAGGTTGATGGCGATCACCTGGCTGAAGGCTTCCAGCGCCAGCGGGCCGTCGCGCCCGACGATGCGCCCGGCGGTGCCGACGCCGGCGCAGTTCACCAGCAGCCGCGGCGGGCCGAGCTTCGCTTCCGCCGCCGCCAGCGCGGCTTCGGCCCCGGCGGCGTCGGTGACGTCGACGGTCGCGGCATGGCCGCCGATCCGCGCCGCCACGGCTTCCGCCGCCGCGCCGTTGCGGTCCAGCACCGCGACCTTCGCCCCGGCCGCCGCCAGCGCCGCCGCCGTCGCCGCGCCAAGCCCCGAGCCGCCGCCGGTGACGACCGCCACCTGTCCGTTCACGTCCATGCCTGCGTCCTTCCCGCTGTCACGACGCCCCTATCAGCCAAGCGCGGCGACGCGGCAAGCCGGTTGCGTGGCGCGGCGAAGGATGGTCCCCTTCGCGCATGGACCCGATCACCGCCGAACTGTTCCGCAACGCCGTCGCCGCGATCGGCGACGAGATGGTGCTCACGATCTACCGCACCGCCTATTCGGGCGTGCTCAAGAACATCATGGACTACAGCGCCGCGCTGTGTGACGCCGAAGGGCGGCTGGTGGCCCAGGGGCTCAGCCTGCCGGGGCATCTCTGCTCGATTCCGGTGGCGCTGAAGGCGGCGCTGGCCCATTTCGGCGACGACATCCTTCCGGGCGACGTCCTGGTGCTGAACGACCCCTACGAGGGCGGGATGCACCTGCCGGACATCTTCGTCTTCCGGCCGCTGTTCGCCGGCCGCACGGTGCTCGCCTACGCCGCCACCATCTGCCACCACACCGATGTCGGCGGCCGCGTGCCCGGTTCCAACGCGTCCGACAGCACCGAGATCTTCGCCGAGGGGCTGCGCATCCCGCCGCTGAAGCTGTACGAGGCCGGGCGGCCCAACCCGACCCTGCACCGCATCATCGAGAAGAACGTGCGCCTGCCCGGCCGGGTGTTCGGCGACCTCCGTTCCCAGCTCGCCGCCTGCGCCATCGCCGCGCGCGGGATGGAGGCGCTGGTCGCGCGCCACGGCGCCGCCGGCGTGCGCGCGCTGATGGCCGAGACGATGGACCACAGCGAGCGGCTGACCCGCCACTGCATCGGCGAACTGCCAGACGGCGAAGCCACGTTCACCGACTGGATCGACGACGACCAGATCGACGCGGGCGTGCCGATCAAGCTGGTCTGCACGGTGAAGAAGCGCGGCACGCAGATGCTGTTCGACTGGACCGGCAGTGCGCCACAAGTGAAAGGCGCGATCAACAACACCTGGAGCTACACGGCCGCGGCCAGCTTCACCGCCGCCAAATCGGTGCTGTCGGTGAACATGCCCAACAATGACGGCGTGTTCCGCGCCATCGAAGTGGTCGCGCCGCCCGGCACCATCATGAACGCGCTGCCGCCCGCCGCCTGCGCCGCCCGCGGGCTGACCGGGTTCCGCGCCACCGACTGCGCCTTCGGCGCGCTGGCGCGGCTCTATCCCGATCGGGTGTTCGCGGCCGGCGACGGCGGCAACACCGGCATCACCGTCGGCGGCTACGACCGCGAGCGGAAGCCGTTCATCTACGTCGATTTCCTCTCCGGCGCCTGGGGCGCGCGGCCCTGGGCGGACGGGCTGGAAGGCAACACCACCATGTTCGCCAACATGGCGAGCTTCAGCGTCGAGATGATCGAGGCGGAGAACCCGCTCGACGTGCTGGATTACGGTTTCGTCCCCGACACCGGCGGCGCCGGGCGGTTCCGCGGCGGTGCGGCGATGCGGCGCACCTGGCGGATGGCGGCCGAGGAAGGGATCCTGCAGGTCCGCGCCGACCGCCAGACGCACCGCCCCTACGGCCTGGGCGGCGGCGGCCCGGGCGCGGCGGGGCGCAACCTGCTCGATCCGGGGACGCCGGGCGAACAGGTGCTGCACGCCAAGCTGACGATGAATTTCCGCCGCGGCGAGGTGTTCCGCCACCAGTTGCCGGGCGGCGGCGGCTACGGCGACCCGCTCGACCGCGCGCCGGAGGCGGTGGCGAAGGACCTGCGCGACGGGCTGGTTTCCATCGCAGGCGCCGCGCGGGACTACGGCGTGGTGGCGGCGGGCGATCCGCCCGTGGTGGACCCCGGCGCCACCGCCGCCCTGCGCGCCCGGCTGCGCGAAGCCAGCGCCGCGCAGACCGTGACCCAGACCGTGACCCAGACTGGAGCCCAGAATGGGGCCCAGATTGGGGCGCCGCGTGGAGCGGAGGCCGGGGCATGAGCCTGCGCATCGGCATCGATATCGGCGGCACCTTCACCGACCTCGTCGCGATCGGCGCCGACGGCGTGGTGCGCACCCGCAAGACCGCCTCCACCCCGCACGACTATACAGAGGGCATCGTGACCGGGCTCGGCGACCTGCTCGCCGAGATGCCTGGCCCGGTGGGCGAACTGCTGCACGCCACCACCATCGGATCGAACACGATCCTGCAGGCCGCCGGCGCGCGCACCGCGCTGATCACCACCGCCGGCTTCCGCGACATCCTGGAGATCCGCGACCTTCGCATGCCGCGCGTCTACGACATCGGCTGGAGCAAGCCGCCGGCGCTGGTGGAACGGCGGCTGCGGCTGGAAGTGACCGAGAAGCTGCGGCCTGACGGCTCGGTCTCGGTGCCGCTCGATGCCGCCTCCGTCGCCGCCGCCATCGACATGATCCGGGCGGAACGGGTGGAAAGCCTGGCCGTCTGCCTGCTGCACAGCTACGCCAACCCGGCGCATGAGCAGGCGGTGGCGGCGGCGGTGCGCGCGGCGCTGCCCGATCTGCCGATTTCGCTCAGTTGCGAGATCCTGCCGGAGATCAAGGAATATCCGCGCACCAGCACCACCGTCATCAACGCCTATGTGATGCCGGTGGTGCGCGCCTACCTGACCGCGCTGGCGGCGCGGCTG
>JAGWSV010000318.1 GCA_028869315.1 Rhodospirillales bacterium | reverse complement strand
TCGTCAAACACCAGGGCGCAGGCGTGCTGCAGCGCCCAGGGCAGGATGCCCTCGCGGAACTCGGTCACCTGCTTGCCGTCGCGCAGCACGATCGCGTCCTTGCCGATCAGGTCGATGCGACTGATATGGCTGTCGAGGTTGACCCGGATGCAGGGCCAGTTCAGCCGCGACGCCACCTGCTCGATATGCGTGGACTTGCCGGTACCGTGGTAGCCCTGGATCATGACCCGGCGGTTGAAGGCAAAGCCAGCCAGGATCGCCAGAGTAGTTTCGCGGTCAAACTGGTACGCGCTGTCCATGTCCGGCACATGCTCGGTGCGGACGGAAAAGGCGGGAACCACAAGGTCGGTGTCGATGCCGAAGACCTCGCGCGCGGACACCTTGGTATCCGGCAGGTCGATCGCGGAGGTGGGACGGACTTCGGCGAGGGCGGCGACGTTGCTCATCAGTGCGCGTATCCTGTTCATTCGGACGAAAGTCTAAGCCCCGGGACCGGCGTGTCAAACACTGGCCCCGCGGCCCCGGCCGGGCGATCCAGGGACAGACGATCCGGTCAGTCCGCGGCGGCAGCAGACGCCGGCTCGTCGGCCAGACGGGTGCGCAAGGCGGCGTAAGCGAGGTTGATCGTCTTGATCCGCTCCTCCGCCGCCTTGTCACCGCCATTGGCGTCCGGATGGTGACGTTTGGCCAATTCTTTATAGCGAGTCTTCACGGCCGCGAAGGTCACTGGCCAGGACAGACCCAGTGTCGCCAGCGGGTCCCGCAACTCGGCCGGTGGCGCCTGATCGTCCTGTGAGGCCCGGCCGCGACGTAACCGCCCGGCGTTGAGCAGGCCAAGCGGGTCCCGCGCCATGGCGTCTTCCCAGGCCGAGGCGCCGAGGCTGCCCAGCGGCCAGGACGGACGCTGCCAGGCGGTGTCACGACGCAGTTCCGTCTCGATCTCGCCAGGGCTCATGCCCTTATAGTAGTCCCATGCACTGTTGTAGGCGCGCACATGCTCCAGGCAGAACCACCAATACTCGCTGAGATTGGTGCGGGATTTGGGGGCCCGATACTCGCCAGCGGCGGCACAGGCCGGCATGTCGCAACACCGACCCGGCGCCGCCGGGTCGGGAGCGTAGGCCCGGGGTCGTGCTGCACGTCGGGACATGGTTCCTCTATGTGCGTTGCCGCCGCCGGCTTGGCAATCCCGGAGAAGCGTTCCAGTTGCAGACCCGCCCGGCCGATCCGGCCGCTTGGCAGATCACCCGGACCGGCCGATATGGGGGCATGATGTCACGCGCCCAACGGCTGGAAGCCATCCTTCGCGACACCCTCGCGCCCCAGCGGATCGAGGTGACGGACGACAGCGCCCGCCATGCCGGTCACTCCGGCGCCCGCCCAGGGGGAGAAACCCATTACAGCGTCCTGGTCGTGGCCGACGCCTTCGCAGGCGTCTCCCGGCTCGAGCGGTCCCGGCGCGTACACGCGCTGCTCGCCACCGAACTCGCCGGCGGGCTGCACGCCCTGGCACTCACCCTGCGCACGCCCGACGAGCAGGCGCGCGCACGATAGGACGACCGGCAGCGCCAACGACCTGCGGCGCCCCTCGTCTTGGCCGGAGCCAAGCCGGCCAAGACGGGTGGGCCAAGCCCATACGTCATCGGTCCGGCATAGGCGCCTCTGCCGGTCGGACTACAGCTTCGCCCGCGTGTAGAGCCGTCGGGCGTTGCCCGAGAAGATCTTCTCCCGGTCTTCCACCGACAACCACGCGATCGCCTTGATCATCGGTACCGTGTCGTCGAAGGACCGGCCGGTGGTGGGATCGATCGCTTTGGCGGTGCCGAACATCTCGCTCGCATACAGGATGTTGTCCGGCCCCATGCGGCGGATCAGCAGCTCGAGCGAATCAAGGTCGTACAGCGCGGCGTCGAAATAGAGGTGCTTGACCATCTCCTCGAACGGCCGTCGTCCCTCCAGCGCGTGCAGCGCCGAATGCCGACGCCACTGGAACGGGATCGCGCCGCCGCCATGCGGGATGATGAGCTTCAGCTTCGGGAAATCGTCGAACACCCGCGAATTGCACAGCTCCACCACCGCCGCGGTGTCCCAGTTCACGTAGTGCGAACCGTTCACATGCAGCCCCGGATTGAGAGTGGAGCTGGCGTGGATCATGCCAGGCACGTCGAGCGCGACCATTTTTTCCCACAGCGGATACCACCATTCCGAACCGAGCGAGGGCGTGAAGGGTTGCGCGCCGCCGGAGACGTCCGGATTGATGTTGAACGCCACGAAGCCCCATTCGTGGACGCAGCGATCCATCTCCTCGAGACAATTCTTCGGCGACACGCCCGGCGTCTGCGGAAGCTGGCCAACCGGGGAGAACTGTTCGGGCAGCAGCTTGCAGACCCGGCCGATCAGGTCGTTGTTCACTTCCGTCCAGTAGCGGCTGATCAGCTCGTTGCCGAAATCATGACCCATTCCCGAAGCACGCGGGGAAAACATCAGCCGGTCGATCCCCCGGTCCTTCATCTGCCCCAGATTGCCGGCCAGCGCGGCGACGATCTCGTCGTCGGAAATCCCGAGCGAGCCCTTCTTGGGCTGATTCTGCGCCGAAACCTGCCGGCCGCGATAGGCATCGAGCTTGGGCGAGGCCTGGGTGTAGTGCGCGTGGACGTCGATGATCATCGTGTTGTTCCTTTCCTCGCTCAGCGTCCTGCCAGCTTGCGGCCCTGCTCCAGCGCCGCGTAGGACGGCACCGGGGCCGCCATCAGCCAGCGAAACCCTTGGGCCAGCACAGTCTCCACGTTTTTCGTATCGACATGCGGATGGCCGCAGGGAACGTCGTAGTGCTTGCAGATCGCGGCCACCTCGGCAATCGCCGAGGCTACCGTCGGGTGGTCGTACTGGCGCGGGAACCCCAGGTCCTGCGACAGATCCCCCTCGCCCACCAGCACAACGCCGATCCCCGGCACCTGTTCGAGCATCTTCGGCAGGTTGGCGATGGCACGCTTCTCCTCGCACATGATCGCAACCAGAATCTCGCCGTCCGGCGCCAACGGCCATACATCGGCGCGGCTGTAGTATTCCTGGTTGGTCAGGCCCCAATAGCGGGCAGCGTTGGTAGGCGCGTCGCCGCGCTGTCCGGCGGGATGGAAATGCGGCGCGCCGTCCGGACGCGGGTAACGGCACGCGGCGACCGCGTTGCGCGCGTCGTCCACCGCGCTGACATGCGGCCAGACCACGCCGTAGACGCCGATGTCCAGCACTTGCTTGGCCATCCACTGGCTGTTCTCGCCGCCATTCGGCGGAATGCGCACCATCGGCGTTACGGCCGGCGCGAGGCTGCCGGACCCCACGATCTGCCGGCGGTTCAGCATGTATTGCAGGCAGTGGCGCAGCATTGTGATGTCGTAGGGATTATGTTCCATTTCGAACACGACTGCATCGTAGGCCGCGTTGCCGACGGAGATCGCGCTGCCGATTTCCGGCGGGGCGAAGGTGGTGAATGCGGGCTTGCCCGTCTCGAGCGCGCGGATCGCGCCGTTCAGGCGTGGAATATTGGTCATCGGATCTTTCCTCCAGGCAGCAGGCAGTCGATGTCAGACGGCGAACAGATCCTCGGCGCGGCAAGCGGCAGGGATAGGTCCCTTGTTGATCGGTCCCTTGGGGATCAGTCCTTGTGCGGCCGCGAGACCGATCAGAGCCTCGATCGCAATCCGGTTGGCGGGCAGACCGTAGGGCAGCGCGTCCGCGCCAACCAACGCGTGCGGCGGCGGCGGATCGGCGTCTCGCGCCGCCGCGAACAGGGCCATCAGTTCCCCTGCGAGCCACGGATGCGCGTCGTGCAGCGAGGCGCGCAAGGCCAGCGCATGATTGACAGGATAGATCCCCCGCCGCCGGTACCAACCCACGGCGGAGGCCTCGGCATCCGGGATCACGGTCCGCACCTCCGCGGGGTCAAGCCCACCCAGCGCCACCCCGGCCTCAATTCCGCCATCGCGCAGCAACCCGGCAAGCTCCGCCCCCGGCGCCGCACGCACGACCCAGGGCGGGTCGGGACAGTCGGCCACATGGGCGCCCTCGGTCGTGACCCAGCGGATGTCGGGGGGATCAATTCCGTACTCCTCGCTCAGAATCCCACGCACCCAGACACCCGTGGTCTGTGACCAGGCGCGCACGCCGACCGCGCGGCCCGCCAGGTCGGCCGGCCCCTGGATCCTGGAGTCGCGCCGGCAGACCAATGCGCCGTGATGGAAGCCGCGCATCAGCACGGCGGACAGGCCGACGATCGGCACCGCACACGCACGCGCCTGGGCCAGCGTCACCACCGCGATTTCGGACAGGTCGAATGCAAGCTCCCGCACCATTGGACGGAACGCTCGCGAGACCGGGGTGACCGATACGAACTCGAAGTTCACGCGGGACGACCGCACCCGGCCGTCGCGCAGCGCCTGCACGTGCGGGTAATCCCCGATCGCGGTGCGCAAACGAAGCCGTGCGACCATGTGAATTCCGAGAACACGGGTAAAAGCACTGACGTCATCAAGACTGGCACGCGGCCCGCCGGCCCGCAAATTCGAGGATGACCGGGCATCCTCTCTCACCTCGCTGGTCACGGACGCTTGCGTCGCTCCTGCGTCCCGGGCTGATCCTGGGCCGGCCAACGCCGACAGACTCAGCCTACCACAAGGTCCAGCGGCATCGGCGCGTCAACGATCAGGCGCGGGGCGGCGCCGGCGGTGTCCCCGTCGGTTTGTGCCGCCATCGCATGGTTGCCGAGAAACTCCACCCGGCAGGCGCGCACGCGGCGCACGCCGGCCATGCCGGCCAGGCGCCCAAGCGGCAGCGCCGCGCCGTAGCACAGGGCGGCGCGTGCTCCGAAGCGCTCGAACAGCACCACCGAGAAGCCCGGCTGTCCCGGCTCCGCCTCCGGTGCGAGCAGGTAGGGCCCGCCATAGAGCCGCCCCTTGCTGACGATCGCGCTCGCGGCCTCGGTCTCCGCGCCGTCGAGGCGCAGGCGTACCGGCAGGAAATCGTAGCCGGCCAAGGTACAGGCGGTCTCGATTACGTAGGCCCCTCGCCCCAGCACCCGTTTGAGGCGCGGGCTTACGTGGTGCACCACCTGGGCATCGAAGCCCACACCGAGCATCTGCACAAACAGCCGCTGCGCGCCGTTGGCGGCTTCAGCGAGGCCCGGCCACAACGGACGCGTCCGGCCGAAGGCGAGCGCAGCGGCAACCGCTCGGGGCGCGAAAGGCAAGGCGTATTCCTGCGCCAGCACATTCGCGGTGCCGAGGGGGATCACGCCCAACCGGGTACGGGTGCCGAGCAGCCCGGAGGCGACCTCGGCGATAGTGCCGTCCCCGCCCGCCGCCACCACGAGACCCGCCCCGGCCGCGGCCGCACTAGCCGCGAGCTCACGTGCATCGCCGGCGCCGTTCGTCCGCGCCACCTCGCATCGCACCCCATTGGCCGTGAGGATGTCGAGTACCCGCCACAACCGATAGACCCGGCGGTTGCCAGCGGCGGGATTAAACACGATCACCATCGACCAGGCCATTCGGGAAACCGGAAAGGTGGGGCAGAAACGATGCGAATCGACGGCCAGCGACCAGCGCAAATTGCTCCAATCGCAGTAATTCATGTCGACGCGATGACATTTCGATGACGCCGATATGACTTTGCACGCACTTGCGATTTTTGGCCAAGGTCATGGAAGTTTCACTCGTGCGAGGGTCTCTCTGGGGTTTTTGTGCTTCCGTCATGACCCACAGCAGCACGACAGCCGCCATCGGGATACCGGGTATCCCCGGCGCTTCCGGCCTCGGACCCCGCCCGGACCTCCGCCCGCAGTACCGCAGCGTGTTCATTTCCGACACGCATCTCGGCACCCGCGGCTGCCGCAGCGATTTTCTTGCCGACTTCCTCCGTCGCACCACCTGCGCCCAGCTCTATCTCGTCGGCGACATCATCGACGGATGGCGGCTGCGCCGCTCGTGGTACTGGGACGAACACCACGACGAAGTGCTGCGGCTGATCCTTGGTCACGCTCGCGCCGGTACCGAGGTAACCTATATCCCCGGCAACCACGACGAATTGTTCCGCGCCTGGGTGGACCCTGCCATGCCAGACGGGCTCGAGATCGCCGGCGTCCGGCTGGTGTCCGAAGCTGTTCACGTCACCGCCGCCGGCAAGCGCCTTCTGGTGATGCACGGCGACGCGTTCGACAGCGTGGTGCGCTACGCCAAGTTCCTCGCCCTTCTGGGCGACTGGGCGTACACCGCTGCGCTGGTGGTAAACCGCTGGTTCAATGCGGTGCGACGCCGGCTCGGCTACCCCTACTGGTCGTTGTCGGCCTGGCTCAAGCGGCAGGTGAAGGAAGCGGTCAAGGCGATCGACCGATTCGAAATAGCATTGGCGGCCGAAGCCCGGCGCCGCAACCTGGACGGCGTCGTGTGCGGTCACATCCACCACGCCGAGATGCGCGAAGTGGCTGGCGTTCTCTATATCAACGATGGCGACTGGGTCGAAAGCTGCACTGCGCTGGTGGAACATCACGACGGCCGGCTGGAACTGATCGACTGGGCAGCGCGCCAGCGGCTTTCCTTCGCAGCGCCGCGCCGAATCGGGGTGCCGCAGCCTGCCTGACACGCTCCCCCCGTTTGCGCCCGGGTTTGCCGACGTGCTACCACCGGCCCCCTCGTACCGCATCCTCATCGTCACCGACGCCTGGGCACCCCAGGTGAACGGGGTGGTCCGCACCCTTTCCACCGTAGCCGCCGAGCTGCGCGCCATGGGCCATGCGGTGGAGGTGATCGGCCCCGACCGGTTCCGCACCCTGCCCTGCCCGACCTATCCCGACATCCGCCTGGCCTTGCGCCCGACCCGTCGGCTCGCTGCGATGATCGAGGCCTTCCGGCCGGACGCGCTGCACGTCGCTACCGAAGGCCCGCTGGGGCTGGCGGCGCGGCGCTGGGCGCGGCGCGAAGGGTTTGCCTTCACGACCGCGTTCCACACCCGGTTCGCCGAATACATCCATGCCCGCACGCGGCTTCCGGTGCGGCCCGTCTACGCTTGGCTGCGCCGGTTCCATGGCGCCGGCTCGGGCACCATGGTCGCCACCGATAGTCTGTGGCGCGACCTCGATGCACGCGGCTTCCGTCATCTGCGTCCCTGGTCGCGTGGCGTCGACCTGGACCTGTTCACACCCGAACCGCGCGAGGACTGGAACCTGCCGCGACCGGTGCTGCTCTATGTCGGGCGGGTGGCGGTGGAGAAGAACATCGGAGCCTTCCTTGATCTCGACCTGCCGGGATCGAAAGTCGTGGTGGGCGGCGGACCGCAATTGGCCGCGCTGCGCCGGCGCTATCCCTCGGTTCTGTTCACCGGGCCGCGATACGGCGCGGCACTGGCGCAGTCTTATGCCGGCGCCGACGCCTTCGTGTTCCCGAGTCTTACCGACACATTCGGACTCGTGCTGCTGGAGTCCCTCGCCTGCGGAACACCGGTCGCGGCGTTCCCCGTCACGGGCCCGATCGACGTGCTCGCGGGGGCGGACGGACGCGTGGGCGCAGTGGATACGGATCTCGCCGCCGCGGTGCGGCGTGCCCTGACGGCCGACCGTGCCGCCTGTCGCGCCTATGCCGAACGTTTCAGTTGGCGAGCATGTGCCGAGGTGTTCCTGTCGCATCTGGTGCCGACCGCGACGCCGCCGGCGGAGCCCGACCTCCGGACTGCGGGCGGCGTCCCCGCCTGAGCCAGCACCAGATCGTGGGTCCTGGATGCCTACCCTGCGGCGCCGGTCTTGTTGCGTATCTCATTCAGGATTTGGTCGGGATTTCGGTATACACATTGCGGACCGAACGGATCCAGTGCTTCTTGGTTTCGTTGGTCCAGGGCGTACCGGCAAGCAGCTTCGTGTAGGCTTCGGTCTGCAGCACATCGGGGCCTTCGAGGTCATAGAGCGCCAGATATTTCGGTTCCCCCTCGATTGCGACGAACCGCCGCGCATTCAGGAACCCCGGTACGGACAGCCGTTCCGGCACGTGCTCCTCGTTGTACCAGCGGTTGAAGTCCGCCTCGTGCGCCGGATCGACCTCGATCATCACCAGCAGCAGGCCGCGCGGTTTCACCTCGGTCATGCTCGTTCCCTCCCACCATCGCAAGCTCCAAGGTAGGCCGGAACGGCTCGGCAGGCGAGCATGCGCTTGGCCTTCACCGGGGTGCGGCACTGGCGCGCGCCGTTCTACCTTGATCCCTGACTCTCCCAGGCCGGGGGGTGATGATGCTCGGGGTAAGCGATCCGGATCCCGCCTGGGCCGCGGCCCGCGCAGGCTGCCCGGCCTTCATCGACGAGGCGGCACTGGGAGGGCCGCCCGGACTTCGCCTTCGTCCTGGGCCGGCACTGCGACATGGCGACGGGCGCGCGCCGCCTGATCGCCGCCGCGATCGCCTTCGCCATCGAGAAGCCAGGCGGCGCCGGCGCGGGTTGCGGGGCTCGGCGACCTCGCCTCCACGCTGGCGCCGGTGCCACGGTGGCGCTGGTAAGGGCTGCATACGCCGCTGCGCCGCGACCGCCGGCTGGCCGGAGCTGGCCGCACCCGGCAGAACGCGCGGCGCGGGGGCTGGCATGGCCGCCCCGGGCGGGCCATGTTGTCGGGCCAGAGGAGAACGCATCATGGACCAACAATTCGAGGCCGGCGCCGTTTGCGGCCCGGATGGCTGCGAAATACCGGCGACCCACTCCGCCGCGTCGGTGCCGGCGTCCGGACCGGGCACCCGGATCGACATCGTCTCCGACGCGATCTGCCCGTGGTGCTATATCGGCAAGCGACAGTTGGAACGCGCGCTGTCGACGCTGGCCGGCGAAAGGCTGGCCTTCGCCGTGCATTGGAACCCATTCCAGCTCAACCCCGACATGCCGCCCGAGGGCGTGGAGCGCGCCGCCTATCGCGCCGCCAAATTCGGCAGCGCCGCGCGAGCGGCGGAACTCGATGCGCGCGTCAGCGAGGCGGCCCGCGCGGTCGGCCTCAATTTCCACCTGGACCGGATCGTTCGCACGCCGAACACGATCAGCGCCCATCGGCTGATCTGGCTGGCCGGGCAGGAAGAGGTGCAGGACGCGGTGATGGAGGCGGTGTTCGCCGCCTACTTCATCGACGGGCGGGATATCGGCGACGTCGCGGTGCTGGCCGACTGCGCTGCGGCCAGCGGCCTGGACCCGACCGCTGTGCGGGCCTTCCTCGGCAGCGAGACCGTGGCCGCAGAGATACGCGGCGCCGATCAGGCGGCGCGCGAAGCCGGGGTGAACGGCGTGCCTTCCTTCTTCCTCGACGGCTACGGGCTGTTCTCCGGCGCCATGCCGGCCGAGCAGATGGCCGAAGCCTTGCGCCGCGCGCGCGCCATCCTGACCGAGCGGGCCCGCGCGGCAGACGAATAATAGCGGGCCGGTCCCTGACGGTTGCTGCCGCGCGCGGCGACCGGCGGGACCGGCCTGGGTTCGACCATGAAGCGCGCGTCCGGGCCCGGTCGAGCGGAATCGGGATCGGGATACCGGCGCGCGTCGCTCCAGGAGGTTGCTCATGCCCGGCCGCGAACCCGTGCTGCTGCTGACCGGCGCCAGCCGAGGCATCGGCCACGCCACCGTCAAGCGCTTCAGCGACGCCGGCTGGCGGGTGCTCACCATCTCCCGCCAGGCGTTCGACCCGCGCTGCCCCTGGAAGGGCGGCGCGGCTAATCACATCCAGCTCGACCTCGCCAATATCGAGACGCTTCCGGCGGCGCTGCCGCGCATCCGCGAGATTTCAGGCGGTCGGATCGACGCGCTGATCAACAACGCCGCGATCTCGCCCAAGCACGCCGGCGGCAGCAAGATCCGCGCGCTGGAGATGGGCTACCGCGACTGGCTGACCGTGTTCAACGTGAACTTCTTCGCGCCGCTCGCGCTGGTGCAGGGGTTTCGTGACGAACTGATCGAAAGCCGCGGCAGCGTGGTGAACATGACCTCGATCGTCGGCTCGCGGGTGCATCCCTTCGCCTCCGCCGCCTACGCCACGTCCAAGGCGGCGCTTGCGGCGCTGACGCGGGAGCTCGCTGCCGATTTCGGCCGCGCCGGCGTGCGGGTGAACGCGGTTTCGCCCGGGGAGATCGAGACCGCGATCCTGTCGGCAGGAACCGAGGAGATCGTGGAACGGTCGATTCCGCTGCGCCGACTGGGCCAGCCGAAGGAGGTCGCGGATCTTCTGTTCTTTTTATGTTCCGATCAGGCCCAGTACATCAATGGATCGGAAGTGCATATCGACGGCGGCCAGCGGGTGTGACCCGCTAGGCGCCGCCGCCGCCCCATATCGGTCCGGGTTGTTTCCTTACGCGCAACGCCTGTATCCTATCTTATCAGGCGCCGCGGCGGCGCCTGCAAGGAGGCAACGGGGATGCAGGACAAGGGGAACCGCGACCAGCGGCCTGTAACGAAGCTTGTGCCGGGGCTCAGCCGGCGCACGATGCTGACGGCGGCCGGCGCCGCCGCGACCGCTCCGCTGCTGGGCCGGCGCGCGCGCGCGGCCGGCGAGCCGATCGTACTCGGCTGGGTCGGCCCGCTGTCGCCCCCGGGTGGCTACGCCGAAGGCATCTTGATGAAGGACGCGGCCGCCATGGCGGTCGAGGAGATCAACGCCCAGGGCGGCGTGCTCGGCCGGCCGATCAAGGTGGTCTACGCCGACACCCGCGGCATGCCGGCCGAAGGCCGCACCGCCGCCGAGCGGCTGGTGCAGGAAGACAAGGTGGTCGCCGTATTCGGCGAGTTCCACAGCCCGGTCGCGCTCGCCGAGATAGAGGTGTTCCACAAATACGGCGTGCCGTTCATGGCGTGCGACGTGTGGTCCGACAAGATCACAGCCAAGGGCTATCCTGAGGTGTTCCGCAACTCCACCGCCGTCAGCCTGATCGACACCACGATCGGCGAGTGGATGGTCGCCGCCGGGTTCAAGAACGTTGCGATGCTCACGGAGAAGGACGATATCGGCCTCGACTCCCGCAAGGCCGTTGCCGCGGTGCTGGACAAAAGCAAGGTACATTACGAGACCGCCGATGCCGAACCGACCCTGACCGACTTCACCGCCCAGATCCTGCGTTTCAAGAGCCACCAGCCCACCTACGACCTGTTCTTCTCGGAATTCGCCGAGGCCGGGGCGTACGACATGATCCGCCAGTCGCACGATCTCGGCTTCGCGCCTACCGCGAAGACCGCGATCTACAATTCGGGCGGCGCCGCGGTGGACCCGACCTTCTGGCAGAATGCCGGCCAAGCCGGGGTCAATCTCTGCACCGAGAATGTCGGGCTGCCGAAATCGGGCTGGAACGACAAGACCAAGGCCTTCGTGAAGACCTTCACCGCGCGCTTCAAGGCTTCCCCGCCCGGTTCGGCGATGGAAAGCTACGATGCCGCCTGGCTGCTGGCCGAGGCGATCAAGGCTTCCGGCGGCACCGCCGCCAAGGGCATCATCCATGCGCTCGAGACCACAAGCTGGGTCGGTACCCGCGGCAAATACTCCTTCTCCACCGACCGCGATCCCGCCTGGCACTATCACCAGTTCATGGACGCGCCGCTGACAATCATCCAGTACGACAAATACAAGCAGTCGGCGGACAATGCGCCGATCCTGTGGCCGCGCAAGTTCGCCACCGTGCCCTACACCATCAAGAAGCCGGTCTGACAGACGGTGAGAGGCGTGACCGATTCCACCGCCGCGGCCCACCGGGCCGCGGCGGGCGTTGCCTCTCAGCCCGGGGCAAGGCGCTGATGGCTGAATACCTGCTCATCCAGTCGCTGAACGGGCTCGTCATCGGCGTCATCTACGCGGTTATCGCCGCGGGTCTGACGATCATTTTCTCCATCCTGAAGATCGTCAATTTCGCCCACGGCGAGATCTACATGATGGGCGGATATTTCGGCTATTTCGTTATCAGCATGCTCGGTATTCCGCCGATCCCGGCGATCTTCGTGGCCATGGCGCTGGCCTTCCTGCTGTCGGTGGCGCTGGAACGCGCATTGCTGACGCCTCTCTACAGTCCGACCACGGAACGCAAGAGCGACTACGGCATCCTGGTGACCTTCGGCATCTCCATCTTCCTGCGCAACATCGCCATCATCCTGTTCGGCCCGTTCCCGCTGCGGCCGCCGTCGTTCTTTTCGGGCGCGCTGGTGGTCGGCGATTTCGTGATGACATGGGACCGGGTGTTCGCGGCCGGGGCCGGCGTCGCTCTGCTCGGCCTGCTGGTGCTGTTTCTCGGCCGCACCTCCTGGGGACAGGCGCTGAACGCGGTCAGCCAGTCGCGCGAATCGGCGGCGATCGTCGGCATCAACGACCGGCTCGCCTACACCATGGCGTTCGGACTGGGCGGCGCCTTCGCCGGCGCGGCCGGGGCCCTGGTCGGGCCGATCTATGCGTTGACCCCGTCCATGGGGCTGCAGCCGGATACGCAGGCCTTCGCGATTGTCGTCCTGGGCGGCATGGGCTCGGTCGGCGGCAGCATCATCGCCGGCATCCTGATCGGGGTCTCGGAGAGCCTGTTCATCGCCCTGTTCCCCGATCCCAGCCGCGGGCTCAGCTACGCGCAGGCGTTCAGCCTGCTCGTGCTGATGGTCGTGCTGCTGGTCCGCCCCACCGGCCTGTTCGGCCGGACGCACACGGCGATGGAGTAGCCCGATGCGCGCGCTCCGGCTTGCGTGCCTGGCCGGCCTGGCAGCGATCGCGCTCGCCTTTCCGCACTTGGTGAACGCCTATTGGCTGACCGTCGGCATCCTGGCGATGTTCTACGCTATCATCGCCGCAAGCTGGACCCTGCTGGTGGGCTATGCGGGCCAGTTCTCCTTCGGCCACATGGCCTTCGTCTCGCTCGGCGCCTATGCCGCCGCGCTGTTGGTCCAATGGCTGGCGCTGCCGGTCCCGATCGGCATGCTGGTGGGCGCGCTGCTGGCGATGGTGGTGGGCGCCGGGGTCGGCTTCGTCTGCCTGCGCATCCGCGGCCCCTATCTCGCGATCTTCACCATGGCGTTCTCCGAGGTCCTGCGGATCGTCTTCCTGACCGAAAACGAGATCACCGGCGGCGCCAGCGGGCTCAATGTCGCGCCGCTGTTTACCAGCCGCTCCAACGCGCCCTACTACTACGTGGCGCTCGGCCTGTTGGTCGTTTCGCTCGCGGTGATGGCGGCGATGGTGCATTCGCGCTGGGGCCTGTTCTTCCGTGCGATCCGGGAGAACGAGCAGGCAGCGGCGGCGGCCGGGGTGAAAGTGGTGCGCTTCCGTATCCTGGTGTTCGCGGTGGCCAGCGGCTTCGCCGGGCTGGCCGGCGCGTTCTACGGACCGTTCATCGGCATCCTCACACCCGACATTGGCTCGGTCGACCAGATGGGCCTTGTGGTGGCGATGGCCGTCATCGGCGGGTCGGAGAGCCTGGTGGCCGCAGTGATCGGCGCCTTGTCGGTGGAAGCGCTGGTGGAGGCGCTGCGCGCCTACGGCCAATGGCGGCTCGTGCTGTTCGGCCTGCTGTTGCTGCTGACGATGCGCTTCGCCCGCAACGGACTACTCGCGCTAGCATGGGAGCAGGTGCGGCGGCTGACACCGGCAAGCTGGCGGACGCCGCACGCTCGGGAAGCGGCGGAATGACCGCGCCGCTGATCGAGGCGGTGGATCTGACGATGCGTTTCGGCGGCATCGTCGCGGTGCGCGATCTCAATCTGGCCGTGCAACCGGGCGAGTTGGTCGGGCTGATCGGCCCGAACGGGTCGGGCAAGACCACCAGCATCAACATGCTCACTGGCCACCTGAAGCCGGCCGGGGGCCATATCTTCGTGCGCGGCGCGCGGGCCGATGGGTTGCCGGCCGACCGCTTCGCCGCCCGCGGCGTGGGGCGCACGTTCCAGATCACCCAGCTGTTCGGCCGCATGAGCGTGCTCGAGAACATGCTGGTGCCCGGCCTCGCGCGGCGCGGTTCGAACCGCGCGGAGGTCACGCGCGCGGCGCGGCGGCATCTCGAATTCCTCGGCCTCGCCAAGCTGGAGGGACTCGCCGCGCGAAACCTGTCCGGCGGACAGCAGAAGCTGCTGGAACTCGGCCGGGCGCTGATGCTGGAACCCTCGATCCTGTTTCTGGACGAGCCGTTCGCCGGCGTGAACCCGTACCTACGCGATGAGATCATTCGCCTGGTTCAGGCGCTGCACGGGGAGGGCCGGACCTTCCTGATCGTCGATCACGACCTGGAAGCAATCCAGCGCCTGGTGCAGCGCATGGTGGTGATGTCG
>JAGWSV010000317.1 GCA_028869315.1 Rhodospirillales bacterium | reverse complement strand
GCCGGCCGGCGACTGCACGACCGGGGACTGCACGACCGGGAACTGCCCGACCGGCGCGGTCATCGCGATCTGCCGGGCCACGTGGTTGGCACCGAAGATATACCCCGCCAGGCGGCGGAAGCCGGCGCTCAGGGCGGCGCGGCCGGGTCCGTCCACGTCCGTCATCGCCGCGAGCCGGGGGCCGTAGCGGCGGATTTCGGCGCTTCCGGCGCGCCCGGTCACGTCATAGCGCGGCTGTTCCGTCCCCGCACGCATGCCGAAGGTCGCCGCCGCGACGTGCGCCATGCTGGTCTGCCTTGGCAGGATCGGGCGAAGCGGCATCGGCGCCTGGGGGTTCGGGAACTGGGCGTGCGAGGAATCACGTCCTTTCGCAGATGCGCCCAGGCCGCCGAATGTCCAGCCCCGCGGCGCCGCCTATCCGAGCCGGCGGCGATAAAGCGCGATCAGCCGCTCCCAATGCCGTTCCGCCGCCGTCTTGTCGTAACACCACCTCTGAGGGAAGGCGAAGCCATGATGGACGCCGGGATAGAGTTCGATTTCCCCGCGCGCGCCGGATCGGGCGAAATGTCCGCGCAGCTCGTCCACCATCGGCAGCGGAGCCAGTTCGTCGTGCTCGGCGCAGGCGATGTAGTGCTCGGCGGCGGCGCGGGCGAAGCTCAGATGCGGGCTGGCGTCGGCGTCGCTGACCAGCCAGGTGCCGTAGAACGAGGCGCAGGCGGCGATCCGGTCGGGGAAGTGGGCGGCGGCGGCAAGCGCGTAGGGGCCGCTCATGCAGTAGCCGTGCACGCCGACCGGGCCGGGCCTGGCGGCCGGTTCGGTGCCCAGCCACGCCAGCATGGCACCGATGTCGCGCATCACCGGCGGGATCGTCATCCTGGTGCGGATCGCCCGCATCCGCTGGTGCTCGGCGCTGCCATGGGTCAGCACCTCGGGGCCGAACATGCTGTCCCGCCCGGCCCGGTAATAGAGGTTGGGCAGCAGCACGCAATAGCCGACGCTGGCCAGCCGGCGGGCCATGTCGCGCAATTCCTCGCGGATGCCGGGCGCGTCCATGAGCAGGAACACGGCCGGGTGCGGCCCGCCCCGCTCCGGATGGACAAGGAAGGTCTCCATCGCGCCGTCGGCGGCGGGAAGGTCGAAACTGCGTTCGATCATGAGGCGATGCTCCCAAGGGTCATTTCTGGCTGGTCATTCTGGGGTGGTCATTCGGGATGGCGCGCGATGCCTCCGCCGGGGATCATGCCGCCATCGCGTCCATCCGTCGCCCCTGCCGCCGGAACCAGGCGCCGGCGGCGCGGTTTTCCCGCGCCCGGGGCGCCCGCGCCGGGGTGGCGAATTGAGCGGCGGCCCCGGCTCGTCTAAGCAGGGATGCCGTCAGGACACAGGGGTGGAATGACTCGATCGCGCGCGCGCATGCGGCTGCCCAAGCCGACCGTCCACGGCGACGCCCGCACCAGGCGCTGGGGTTGGTGGCTGGCGGTTCTGCTCGCACTCGGCGCTGCCGGGGCCGCACGGGCGCAGGTGACGGTCGACCTGAAGGCGCTGGACGCCCTGCCGGATCGTCCCCCGGTCGCCCGGGCGCCGCGCCATCGGCCATCCACGGCGCCGGGCCGCGCCCCGGTTCATGCCGAGCGGACGAGGGCCCTCCCGAAAACGGCGGCGCAGGCCGGCCCCGCCGCTTCCCCGCCGGCCGGCCATCCATCCGTGCCGCTTGCGGCTGCCCGCCCGCCCGT
>JAGWSV010000316.1 GCA_028869315.1 Rhodospirillales bacterium | reverse complement strand
CCGGAGGGCTGCGCCGCCTGGCTTGCCGGTCCGGCCGGCCCGCGGGCCGGCGCCGCGGGAGGCGACGATCGGCGGGAGAGGCGCGGGATCGCCGTTTGCCCGCTGCCGGCTGGCGGCGGAGACGGCACCTACATGATCCGGTCCGCCAAGGTACGCCAGGACGCCGTCGCGATCGACGGCACGCTGCCGCACCGTCTGCGCGGCCTTGGTCGGGATCAATGCGCCACGCCGGCCGACTGGCCAGACGAAGGTCGGGCGGGGCGAACGGAGGCGCAACCGGGGGAGCCGCGGCGGCTCGCGCCGTCCGACCGGGCAGCCGAGGGGGGCCAGCTTGGGGGCCAGGAGCCCCCCCGATGCCGGGCTGCCGCGATAACCCCGATGGCGGCGCCGGCCCCGGGCGTATAGGAATGGAGGCGGACCAGACGCCGCACGCACGGAGAGCTGCCGCCCGATGCCGAAGCAAGCCCGAATCGTTGCCGCCCTGCTCGTGATCCTGGGCGTGGCCGGCGGCGGCTACGCCTGGCTGCGCCTGCACCGAACGGCCGGCGACGGTACGCTCACCCTCTACGGCGACGTCGACATCCGCGAGGTGCAGCCGGCGTTCAACGACTCCGGCCGCATCACCCGGATGACGGTGCAAGAAGGCGCGGTGGTGCAGCGCGGCGCGCTGATCGCCACGATGGACGACACCCGCTACGCCGCCGGGCTGGCGCAGGCGGAGGGGCAGATGCGCGCCGCCAGGCAGAACCTCGCCAAGCTGCTTGCCGGCTCGCGTCCGGAGGAGATTTCGCAGGCGAAGGCCACCATGGACGCCCTGGAGGCGACCTACCGCAACGATCAGGTGACCTGGCGCCGCTACGCGGCGCTGGCGGCAACCAATGCGGCCACGATCCAGCAGCGCGACGACGCCAAGGCGGCGTTCGACGCGGCACGCCAACAATACGAAGCGGCGCGGCAGGCGTGGATCCTGGCGGTGAAGGGCCCGCGGGCCGAGGACATCGCCGCGGCGCGCGCAACCTACCAGGCGGCGGTCGGCGCGGTCGCCCTGGCGCGGCGGGAATACGCGGACACCAAGTTGTACGCGCCGTCGGACGGCGTGGTCGAGGACCGTATCCTGGAGCCGGGCGACATGGCGTCGCCCGCCACGCCGGTCTACACGATCGCCTTGCCGAGCCCGCTCTGGGTGCGCGCCTACGTGCCGGAAAACGCGCTTGGCCGGGTGCGGCTGGGCACGCCCGCGACGGTGACCACCGACAGTTTTCCGGGCAAGGTCTATCACGGCTGGATCGGCTATCTTTCGCCCACCGCGGAGTTCACGCCCAAATCGGTGGAGACGCCCGAGCTGCGCACCGCGCTCGTCTACCAGCTGCGGGTCTATGTCTGCGACGGGCATGGGGAGCTGCGGCTCGGGATGCCGGCCACCGTGCATATCGACCCGGCAGAGGCGCCCATTCACGCCCCCAAGGGCTGCGGACCGGACGATGGCGGAACAGACTGATCCGGCGCCGGCGCTGCGGCTGGACGGCGTCCGCCGCAGCTTCCGCGTGGGCCGAAGAACCGTCGTGGCGCTGGACGGCATCACCGCCGCCGCCGCGCACGGCGCGGTCACCGGGCTGATCGGGCCGGACGGCGCCGGCAAGACCACCCTGATGCGGCTGATCGCCGGCCTCTTGCGCGCCGATGCGGGGCGGATCGAGGTGCTGGGCCTCGATGTCGGGCGCGATCCGCTGTCGGTGCAGGCGCGGCTCGGCTACATGCCGCAGCGTTTCGGTCTCTACGAGGATCTCAGCGTGCGCGAGAACCTCGATCTCTACGCCGACCTGCAGGGCGTTGCGGCGGCGGACCGGCCCGCCCGCTACCGCGAATTGCTGCACATGACGGGGCTCGGCCCGTTCACCGGGCGGATCGCCGGGCGGCTGTCGGGGGGGATGAAGCAGAAGCTCGGACTCGCCTGCACCCTGGTGCACCCGCCCGACCTGCTGCTGCTCGACGAACCCACCGTCGGCGTCGATCCGGTCTCGCGGCGCGAACTCTGGCAGATCATCGACCATCTGACCCGCAGCGCGCACATGACCGTGCTGTTCAGCACCGCCTATCTGGACGAGGCGGAGCGCTGCCAGTCGGTGCTGCTGATCCACGAGGGCCGGCTGCTCGGCCATGGCGATCCCGGCGGCTTCACCGCCGAGATGGCCGGGCGCAGCTTCTTCGCCGCCGCCGAAGGGGTCGGCCGGCGGCGGGTGCAGGCGGTGCTGGCGGCGGCGCCGGGCGTGGTCGACGCCGTCATCCAAGGTCGCGCGGTGCGGGTGGTGACGGCGGCGCCCGCCGGCCCCGGTTCGCCCGCGCCCGATCCCGCCAGGCTCGCCCCGGACCTGCCCGGCCTTACCATTACCCCGACGAAGCCGCGCTTCGAGGACAGTTTCGTTGCCAGATTGCAGGCTCATGCCGGCGCCTCGGCGCCCGCCGCGGCCGGGGTGCCCGCCGCCGCCGGGCGGGGCGCGGCCGAAGACGTCATCGTGGTGGACCGCCTGACCCGCCGCTTCGGCAGCTTCGTTGCGGTGAACGACGTCAGCTTCCGGGTGGCGCGGGGGGAAATCTTCGGCCTGCTCGGCGCCAACGGCGCGGGCAAGTCGACGACGTTCCGGATGCTGTGCGGCCTGCTGCCGGCCTCCGAGGGCACGCTGCGCGTGGCCGGGTTCGACCTGCGCCGGGCGGCGGCGCGGGCGCGCGGGCGGATCGGCTACATGGCGCAGAAATTCTCCCTCTACGGCGATCTGTCGGTGCGCCAGAACCTGCGCTTCTTCGCCGCCGCCTACCGCCTGACCGGGGCGCGCCAGCGCACCCGGCTGGCCTGGGCGGAGAATGAGTTCGACCTTGCCGCGGTGGGCGAGGCCACCGCGCGCGACCTGCCGCTCGGTTTCAAGCAGCGGCTCGCGCTGGCCTGCGCGCTGATGCACGAGCCCGACATCCTGTTCCTCGACGAGCCCACCTCCGGCGTCGACCCGCTGGCGCGGCGGGAGTTCTGGCGGCGCATCAACGCGCTGGCGGATGCCGGCGTCACCGTGCTGGTGACCACGCATTTCATGGAGGAAGCGGAATACTGCGACCGGCTGGTCATCATGGCCCAGGGCGCGGTGCTGACCGCCGGCACGCCCGACGCGATCAAGGGCGCCGCGCGCACGCCCGGGCACCCCGACCCCACCATGGAGGACGCCTTCATCGCGGTGATCGAGGCGGCCGACGCGGCCGCGCAGGCCGCGGCGTGAGCGGCTCGTTCGGCCGGGTGCGCGGGCTGCTGCGCAAGGAGTCGCTGCAGATCTGGCGCGATCCCTCCGCCCTCGCCATCGCCTTCCTGCTGCCCGCCGTGCTGCTGCTGATCTTCGGCTACGGCGTCTCGCTCGACGCGACCGACGTGCCGATCGCGCTGGTGGTGCAGCGCCCCGATGCGCTGACCGCAAGCGTCACCGGCAAATTCGCCCATTCCCCCTATTTCCGCCCGCGCCGGTTCCTGACGATCCAGGCGGCCGAGGCGGCGATGACGGCGCGGCAGGTGCAGGCCATCGTCTGGCTGCCGAGCGATTTCGCCCGCCGCGCGCAAAGCCACGGCAACGCGCCGATCGGCGTCATCCTCAACGGCGTCGACGCCAATGACGCGCGGCTGATCGAGGGCTACGTGCAGCAGGTCTGGGCCAACTGGCTCGCCGCACGCGCGCAGGACGCGGGCAAGCCGCCGCCGCTGGCGCTGTCGGTGCAGCCGCAGATACGCTTCAACCCCGCCGTCAGCAGCCGGGACTACCTGGTGCCGGGCCTGATCGCGGTGATCATGACCCTGACCGGCGCGCTGCTGACCGCGCTCGTGATCGCGCGGGAGTGGGAGCGCGGCACGATGGAGGCGCTCATGGTCACCCGCGTGACGGTGCGGGAGATCCTGCTCGCCAAGCTGGTGCCCTATTTCGTGCTGGGGATGGGCGGGATGGCGGGCTCGGTGGCGATCGCGGTGTTCCTGTTCGGGGTGCCGCTGGAGGGCTCCGTCTGGGTGCTCACCGCCGCTGCGGCGCTGTTCATGCTGGCGTCGCTGGGCATGGGGCTGGTGATCTCCAGCTTCGCGCGCAGCCAGTTCGTGGCCGGGCAGATCGCCATCATCGCCACCTTCCTGCCGGCCTTCCTGCTGTCGGGCTTCGTGTTCGACATCAACAGCATGCCGCGCGCGGTGCGGATCGTCACCCATGTCGTCGCGGCGCGGTATTTCGTCGCGATCCTGCAATCGGTGTTCCTGGCGGGAAATGTCTGGTCGGTGATCCTGCCGAACGCCGCCGCGCTGGCGGCGATGGCGGCGGTCTTCCTCGGCCTTGCCCGCGCCATCGCGCGCAAGCGGCTGGACTAGGCGCATGCTCCGCCAGGTTCTCGCGCTGATCGTGAAGGAGCTGCTGGCGGTCCTGCGCGACCCGAAAAGCCGCTTCGTGCTGATCGGCCCGCCGCTGATCCAGCTGCTGGTGTTCGGCTACGCCGCCACCTTCGACCTCAACCACGTGAAGCTCGCGATCTACGACCAGGACCGGAGCGCCGCCTCCCGCGACCTCGTGGCGCGCTTCACCGGCTCCCCCACCTTCCAGCTCGTCGCCACCCTGCGCAGCCATGCGCGGATCGACGCGCTGATCGATTCCCGCCAGGTGGCGATGGTGCTGGTGATCGACCGGCGCTTCACCCGCGACCTGCTGACCCGCCAGCCCGCGCCGGTGCAGGTGATCGTGGACGGCCGCAACTCCAACACCGCGCTGCTGATCGAGGGCTACGCGAATACGATCCTGACCAATTTCGCGCTCGACTGGAACGCCGCCCATGGCGGCCCGGCGCCGCCGGCGGTGCTGGACATCCGCGCGCGCTACAACCCCGCCCTGCTCTCCCGCTGGTTCATCGTGCCGGGGATCGTGGCGCTGCTGACCCAGGTGGTGACCCTGCTCGTCGTCGCCCTGTCGGTGGCGCGGGAGCGGGAGGCGGGAACCTTCGACCAGTTGCTGGTCACGCCGCTGCGCCAGATCGACATCCTGATCGGCAAGGGCCTGCCCGGGCTGCTGATCGGCGTGCTGGAGGCCTCCGTCATCATCGCCGCGGCGGTGTGGTGGTTCGCGGTGCCGCTGCGGGGCGGGCTGCTGCCGCTCTATCTGGGCCTGTTCCTGTTCGTGATTTCGGTGACCGGGGTCGGGCTGATGATCTCCTCGCTGGCGGTGACGCAGCAGCAGGCGCTGCTGGGGGCGTTCCTGTTCATGGTGCCGTCGATCATCCTGTCCGGATTCGCCACCCCGATCGCCAACATGCCGGTATGGGTGCAGGACCTGACCCTGCTCAACCCGATGCGGTATTTCCTGGTGATCGTGCGCGGGGTGTTCCTGGAGGGGGCGGGCATGCGCGCGCTTATCCCGCAATACTGGCCGATGGCAGCGATCGGGGTCACGAGCCTGGCGGCGGCGGGCTGGCTGTTCCGCCGGCGGGTGGCGTAGGGCGCGCGGCGCGGCCGGCGGAGCCGGCGGCGGGAGCGCGGTTCGTGGCCGGAGTGGCGTCCCGTACGGGGTTCGAACCCGTGTTACCAACGTGAAAGGCTGGTGTCCTAGGCCTCTAGACGAACGGGACGTGCGGCCGGCGACGCGCCGGGCGGGGGGT
>JAGWSV010000315.1 GCA_028869315.1 Rhodospirillales bacterium | reverse complement strand
TAAGTGTCGAACGGGTCCTTATACCAACCCGCTTTGATGTTGACCCATGAAGGATGGGTCAACGCGGGCTGGTATCGAGTCTTTTTTGGCGCGCCGCCGCCCGCCAACCCGGCGCGCGATACCAGCTTGCGGAACGGCTGGAAGAGTCAGCCATTCCGCAAGCTGGTATTACGCCGCCCGGGCGGCACCGCCGCCGCCGTACCGGCCAAACGACCAATTGCGGAGCCGGCGCGAGAGCGGTTAGAGAACAGACTCGGCGATGGTGCCGGCACGGCGCGCTTGCCGATACAATCGAGAGCGTTCACAAGACTTGCCTATGTCCGATCAAGCCGGGTTAGCACAGCGGTAGTGCAGCGGTTTTGTAAACCGAAGGTCGGGGGTTCAAATCCCTCACCCGGCACCACGAATTCTGCGCCGCATCCCTGCCCCTGCCCGGGCGCAACGGCCGCCCCGGCGAAGCGGGCGTGCCGATCGGTCCGGGTCCCGGGTCTCGGATCGCGGCGGACGTCACGCGGGCGGCCGGCATGGCCGCGCCATCTCGCCGGGGAGACCATCCAGGATGCGATCCACTGTCCGTTGGCTTGCACTGGCCATGATCGGGGCCGGCCTGGCAGGATGCTCGTTCGAACTTGTTCGCAACCCGACCCTTGATCACGGCTGGATGGTCATGTCGGGCGATGCAACGACCCTGCAGGGCACCTGCGGCGCGTTGCCGATCCTGCTGACCGGCAGCCACACCGACACCCGGCTCGCCGGCCCCTGCCGGCAGGTCACGGTGACCGGCGACCACAACGATGTCACCCTGGGCCTGGAGCCGGGCGCCAAGGTCGAGGTGACCGGCGACCACAACGACATCTGGTGGCACCAGCGGCGGCCCGGGCTGCGGCCGGATCTCGTCAACCGCGGCGCGGCGAACGCGTTCCACGCGGCGCCCTGGCCGTTCGGGACCAGCGGCGTCGCGCTCAGGCGCTGACATCCCGGGCGGGAGACGGGCCCGGCGCCACGGGCCTGGCGCGACGGGCGCCCCCGGCTCAAAGCCCGAGATCGGTGAGACCGGGATGGTCGGCCGGACGCGCGCCGAGCGGCCAGAAATACAGGCGCTCCTCGGGCCGGATCGGCAGGTCGTTGATGCTGGCGATCCTTCGCCGCATCAGCCCGTCTTCGGCGAAGGCCCAGTTCTCGTTGCCGTAGGAGCGGAACCAGGCGCCGCCCGCGTCATGCCATTCATAGGCGAACCGGACTGAGATCCGTTCCTCGGTGAAGGCCCAGAGCTCCTTGATCAGGCGATAATCGCGTTCGCGTTCCCATTTGCGCCGCAGGAAGGCGACGATCGCCGCGCGCCCCTCAAGGAATTCGGCGCGGTTGCGCCATGCGCTGTCCGGCGAATAGGCTGCCGCGACCCGCTCGGGGTCGCGGCTGTTCCACGCGTCCTCCGCAAGGCGGATCTTCTGGATCGCGGTTTCCCGGGTGAACGGCGGCAGCGGTGGGCGCATGTCCGGCATGGCGGATCTCCGGATGGGGGATGAGACGGGCGGCCGCTTCGGCCGACCCGACGGCGCCGGGGCGCAAGGCGCACCCGGGATGCGGCTGCGCGCAACCAAGCGGACACCGATCGTGGATGCGGCCGGCGCGGGCCGACGCCCCCGCCCGCCGCCGGAGTCCTGGCGCCTGCGCGCCTGGCGCCGGAGACCGCAGGGCATGGCTCACGGCGCCCGTTCGCTGTCCAGATGCGCCATCTGGGCCGGCGGGTAGCGATCCCCGGCAACGGCCCCCTTCGGCATCGCCTGCGCGATCGCCGCCAGGTCCGCCGGCGTGACCGGCACGTCGAGCGCGCCCAGCGCCTCGGCCAGCCGGTCGCGCCGGCGCGCACCGACCAGCGGCACGATATCGTCGCCCTGCGCCGCCACCCAGGCGATCGCCGCCTGGGCGGCGCTGATCCCCCTGGCGTCCGCCACCCCGCGCAGCGCCTCCGCCAGGGCCAGGTTGCGATCGAGATTGTCGCCCTGGAAGCGCGGCGTGAGAGCACGGAGATCCCCGGGGGCGGGCTCGCCTTTGCGCCAATGGCCGCTGATCAGGCCGCGGGCCAGCACGCCGTAGGCGGTGACGCCGATCCCCAGGGCGCGGCAGGCCGGCAGGATCTCCGCCTCGATCCCCCGCGAGACCAGGGAATATTCGATCTGCAGGTCGCAGATGGGATGCACCGCGGCGGCGCGCCGGATGGTGGCGGCGCCGACCTCCGACAAGCCGATGGCGCGCACGTAGCCGCGCTGCACCATGTCCGCGATCGCGCCGACCGTCTCCTCGATCGGCACCGCGGGATCGAGGCGGGCCGGCCGATAGATGTCGATATCATCGACGCCCAGGCGCTGCAGCGACGCCGCGAGGAAGTTCTTCACCGCCGCCGGCCTTGCGTCGTAGCCCAGCCAGGCCCCGGCGGGGTCGCGCAGGGCGCCGAACTTCACGCTGATCACGAACCGGTCGCGGCCATGCCGGCGCAACGCCTCGCCGATCAGCATCTCGTTGTGCCCCATGCCGTAGAAGTCGCCGGTGTCGAGCAAGGTGACACCGGCCTCGACGGCCGCGTCGATGGTGGCGAGGCTCTCGGCGCGGTCGGCGGGGCCATACATGCCCGACATCCCCATGCACCCCAGCCCGAGAGCCGAGACGCGCGGACCGACGAGACCGAGCTGGCGATACTGCATCAACGCTCTCCGTGGCATGCGCGGCCCATCGGGCAGGCCACGACACCGATTTAGGCCGCGTGCGGCGGGACGAGAACCCCGAGGCCGAGCGCGGGCTCGCTCGCCGCCGCGGCGATCCGGCGCTCCCTGTCGCCCGTCCGCGGCGTGCCGCATCGGCGGGCCGCGCCGCGCGTGTCCTGGGGCGTTGTCCTGGGCCGTTGTCCTGGTCGGCGGCCGTGCCGGCGCCGTTATCCGCCGCCGGGGCCCGTCACGCCGCCATCGGCTCGCGCGCCAGGATCTCGACCACCTCGCTCAGACTCACGAGGCCGACCAGGGTGCCGTGCTCGAACACCGGCAGGTGGCGAAAGCGGCCGGCGGTCATCAACCCCATGGCCTCGTGCAAGGTCGTCGCCGGCTCGGCGGTGCGCAGCGCGCGGGTCATGAGCTGGCCGGCGGTCATCTCCAGGGTCGCGGCGCCGACCTTGGCGAGGCTGCGCACGATGTCGCGCTCGCTGACGATGCCGAGCACCTGGTCGCGCCGGGCCGGCTCGCGTTCCGCCACCAGGACCGCGCCGCTGCGGCGTTCCGCCAGGAGCCGCGCGACCTCCGTGATCGACGCCGTGGGCGGAACCGTGCAGGCCATGGTGCCGCGCCGGCGCAGGATCGATGCGATGGACATGAGACCGTATCCCCCCCTCTGGTCACCCGAAAGGCGGGAGCAGCATGCGCCCCTGGCCCGGGGCAGCGCAAAGAGTCAGTGTGCGGCGCAGCAGCCGGCCGATCCGGCGATGACGGCGCGCCGGCCGAAGGCCGCCCACGCAGGCCGCGGCCAGCGCCGGACCGGCGCCGGGATCGGACGTCCCGGGATCAGAAATCGATGCAGCGTCCCTTGTGTTCCCAGTCGCCGTAGCGGGTCGGCTCGGGCCCCTTGGGACCGCCCACTTCCTTGGCAGGCGGCGGCGCGGCGTGCGGCTGCGCGGGCGCGGGCGGCACGGGGGGCGGGGACGGGGCACCGGCGGTCTGGTCGGACATGCGAAGCGAAATAGGAGCCCCGCGGCGCCGGCGCAACCGCGCCGCAGCGGCGCGGAACATGCCGTGCCCCTGCCCGCTTACCCAGGACCCGGAACCCGCGGCACGCTGCGCGCGGCGAAGCGGCCTCGGAAGCAAGGACGGCGGATGGGCGACGGGCTGGACGGCGTGATCGTGGCGGACACCGTACTGAGCCGGGCCGACAGTGGAATGAACTGGCGGCGCGCCGCCGCCCGCGTCCCCACGCGCCAAAGGCGCGGTCAGGGAACGGGACGCGCGCGCCCCTTGTGTTCAGGGGCCGGCCGGCCGCTAGACTGGGCGGCAACGGCAGGAGACGGTCATGAAAATCGGCATGTTCATCAACACGCAGTTCCCGGAAGGCGATCCGGTCGCCGCGCGGGTCCCCGAACTGGTGGAGCAGGTGCGGGTGGCGCGGGACGCGGGGTTCGCATCGCTGCTGTTTCCGCACCACTACCTCACCGCGCCGCTGCAGATGCTGCAGATCGGGCCGATGATGGCCTATCTGCTGCGGGAGGCCGAGGGAATGACGATCGGCGGCAACATCCTGCTGCTGCCGCTGCTCAATCCCGTGCACGTCGCCGAGGAGGCGGCGACCCTCGATGTGCTGAGCGGGGGCAACTTCGTGCTCGGCGTCGGGCTTGGGTACCGCGAAGGCGAATTCGATGCGTTCGGCGTGTCGCTGAAGGAGCGCGCGCCGCGCTTTTCGGAAAGCATCCAGCTGATGCGGCGGCTGTGGACCGGGGAGAGGGTGACGTTCGAGGGCCGGTTCTACCGGGTGAAGGACCACGGCATCAGCCTGAAGCCGGCCCGCCCCGGCGGCCCGCCGGTATGGGTGGCGGGACTGGTGGAAGCGGCGGTGAAGCGCGCGGCCCGCATCGGCGACGCCTGGCTGATCGCCAACGCGACGACCCTGGGCGCGACCGAGCCGCTGATGCGGATCTATCGCGACGCGCTGCGCGCCGCCGGCAAGCAGGTGTCGGAGTTTCCGATCGCGCGGGAGTGCTATGTCGGCGCCAGCAACGCGACCGCGATGGAGGAGTGCCGCGCCGCGCTCGAATACAAGTACAATTCCTATGCCGCCTGGGGCATGGAGAGCCCGACCGCGAACATGAGCTTCGAGGAAATGGCGCGCGATCGTTTCATCATCGGCGACAAGGTCGCGGTGAAGGAGGAGATCGCCCGCTGGCAGGAACGCCTGGGGGTCAACCACTTCGTGATGCGCGTGCAATGGCCGGGGCTGCCGCAGGAAAAAGTTCTTGGATCGATTCGGCGCCTGGGCGAGATCCTCGGGTAGCGCGGATCGCGGCCGTCACCCGGGCGCGGCGCCCTGCACGTTCACCCGGAGCAGGTAGATCGACTGGCTCGCGGTCATGAACAGGACATCGCGCTTCGGTCCGGCGAAGCACAGATTGGCGCAGACCTCCGGCAGGCGGATGCGGCCGATCAGCCTGCCGGCGGCGTTCCAGACCGTCGCGCCCGCATAGCCGAGCGGCGCGTTGGACCCGATCCAGAGATTGCCGGCGCGATCGGCGCGCATCCCGTCGGGGCCGCAGTGCACGCCGTCCACCATGCAGTCGGTGAACAGCCGCTTGTTCGCGAGCGTCTTTCCCTGCACGTCGAAGGCGTACACCACGCCCTTGCCGCCGACGGTCTGCCCGGGACCCGGCCCCGTGCTGATCAGATACAGCGTCTTGTAGTCGGGCGAGAAGCAGAGACCGTTGGGATTGAGCACGTCCTCGCCCGGCACGACCACCGCAAGTCCGTCTCGCGGGTCCCAGCGATAGGTATTGGTCGGCAGGGTCTGCTTCGTCCCGCCGATCAGCCCGACGCCGAGGTCGCCGAGATCAGGGTTGTACAGCCCGTCGGGATTGGCGCGCCCGCCGCTCGCGTCCGGATGGCCCTCGCTGAGCAGGGCCCCGTAAGGGGGATCGGTGAACCAGATGCTCCCGTCCGGATGGGGAACGAGGTCGTTCGGCGAATTGAGCGGCTTGCCCTCGAACCTGTCCGCGATCACCGTCATCGATCCGTCCGGCTCCCACCGGACCACGCGCCGGAAGAAGTCCTGCGTGGAAAGCTGGCGGCCCTGGAAGTCGAACGAATTGCCGTTGCTGTTATAGGAAGGCTTGCGGAACGGATCGACCCGGCCGCTCTCCCAGACGTAGCGGTACTGGGTGTTTCCCTTTACGTCGCTGAAGACGACGTAGCGGCCCTCCCCGGACCAGGCAGGCCCCTCTGCCCACTGGAAGCCTGTCCACATCCGGTGGATCGCGGTCAGTCCGACGAGGTAGCGATTGAAGCTTTTGTCGATCGTCAGGACATCGGGATCCGGATAGATGTCCGGGGGCGCAAACCGGCCCCATTTCCGTGCCGGCCGGGTGATCACGCTGGTCGGCCGGCCCAGCTGCGGCTTCGCCGCCTGCCCGAATGCCAGGGATGGCACGGATGCTCCGGCGCCGACGATCGCCGCGCGGCGCGTCATGTGAACAGGCATGGCGGCTCCCCTGCTTTTCCGTGCCGGAAGTGGCCTCCTGCGGGCGTGCATTGTCAACGCATCCGATACGGTTTCACCTGATCGTGAGAGTGCCGGCATGACCTTGTCCGGTTCATATGCAACGGTCTTTGGTTCGGCGAAGCGTCGCCGCGCCGCTTGCCCTGCCGGATGCGGGAATCCGCATGCCGGCGCGCGCGGCGGCGGGCGATGGCCGGCGCGCCGCGCGCGGTCTATTGCTCCTGCCGCGGCCAGCGGCTAGGCTTTGCCACGCAATTGGTGAAATCCAGGTCCGAAATGCTGGCAGAGGGAGCCTGATGATGGCGATCACGCGACGTGGCGTTTTGGCGATCCCGGCGCTGGCCGCGCTGCCGGCGGCGGCCGAGGCGGCCGGAACGGTCCGCATCGGCTATATCGAGCCGCTGACGGGCAACGCGGCCGCGGCCGGCCAGTCGATCAAAGCCGCCGCCATGCTCGCGGTCGACATCATCAATACCCCTCACCCCGATCTCGCGCCGATGCCGCTCGCCGCCGGCGCCGGGCTGACCCGGCTCGGCGGCGCCAAGGTGGACGTCGTCTGGGCCGACAACCAGGGCAGCCCGTCGGTCGGCCAGAGCGACGCCATCCGGCTGATCACCCAGGACCGGGTGGTCGCGCTGTGCGGCGCCTACCAGTCGAGCGTGACCCTGACCGCGAGCGCGGTCGCCGAGCGCTACGGAATTCCCTTCCTGACCGGCGAGTCCGTGGCCGCCAACCTCACCGGGCGCGGCTACAAGTGGTTCTTCCGCACCACCCCGTTCGGACCCGATTTCGCCAAGCTGTATCTGGACTTCCTCGCCGACGTGGCGAAGACCGGGATGGCCACCGGCAAGATCGCGATCGTGCACGAGAACACCGACTACGGCACCTCGGTCGCGTCCTCGATCAGCAAGGTGGCGGCCAGCCGCGGCGTGAAGATCGCGCAGACGATCTCCTACAGCGCCAACGGCACCGACGTGTCGCCGCAGGTGCTGCAGCTCAAGAACAGCAAGCCCGACGTCGTGATCTTCATCAGCTACACGTCGGACGCCATTCTCTACATGAAGACGTTCAAGACCCTGGGCTATCGTCCGCCGATCGTGATCGGCGACGATTCCGGCTTCTCCGACCCGTCCTTCGCCAAGTCGGTCGGCGACATTTCGCAGGGCGCGCTGGACCGCAGCGCCTTCGTGGCCGGCAAGCCCGGAAGCCTGCCGTACAAGGTGAACGCGCTGTTCAAGCAGCGTACCGGCCGCGACCTCGACGACACCACCGCCCGCTCGATGCAGGGCTTCCTGGTGATGTGCGACGCGATCAACCGCGCGGGCTCGACCAAGCCCGAGGCGATCCGCCAGGCCCTGGTCGCCACCGACCTGAAGGCCGACGAGCTGATGATCGGCTACAAGGGGGTGAAGTTCGACTCCCACGGCCAGAACATCCTTGCCTATTCGCTGATGATCCAGCTGCAGGGCAAGGGATACGTGCCGGTGTGGCCGGCCGGCCGGGCGACCGCGAAGCTGGCGCTGCCGTTCAAGGGCTGGACCTGACCGCAACCGCCCGGCGGCCGCATGATCCTCCTGCAGCTCGGCGTCGACGGGCTCCTGCTCGGCGCCGTCTATGCCTTGTTCTCGTCCGGCCTGACCCTGATCTGGGGGATGATGAACGTCGTCAACTTCGCGCATGGCGACTTCGTCATGGTCGCGATGTACGTCGCGTTCTTCGCCTTCACCCTGCTCGGCGTCGGGCCGATCGTCTTCGTGCCGCTGGCGGCGATCACCCTGTTCGGGCTCGGGGTGCTCGTCTATGTCGCACTGGTGCGCCACGTCATGCGCGGTCCGATGCTGGCGCAGATCATCTCCACCTTCGGCCTGGCGCTGTTCCTGCGCTATGCCGCGCTCTGGCTGTTCTCGGCCAATTTCGTCTCGCTGCCGGATACGCTGGTGGGCGGGGTCTATGATCTCGGCGGGCTTCGGCTTTCCGCCTCGCACCTGCTGGCCGGCGCGACCGCCCTCGTGCTCACCCTCGGGATGCACCTGCTGCTCACGCGCACCGATCTCGGCAGCCGCATGCTCGCGGTCTCCGAGGATCGCACGGCCGCCGCCCTGGTCGGCATCCGCCCCGACCCGATGCAGGCGCTCGCCTGGGGCATCGGCGCGGCCTCCACCGGCGTCGCCGGCGCGCTGATCGCGCTGTTTTTCTACGTCTCGCCGGAGGTGGGCAATTCGTTCACCCTGCTCGCCTTCGTGACGGTGTGCCTGGGCGGGTTCGGCAGCGTCCCCGGGGCCTTGCTCGCCGGGCTGGCGATCGGGGTCATCCAGTCCATCTCCGCCTACTTCCTCGGGCCGGCCACCAAGGACGTGGCGGTGTACGCCTTGTTCGTGCTGCTGCTTTGGGTGCGGCCGCAAGGGCTGCTCGGGCGCGCATGAAGAATTTTCCCCGCGTCCTGCTGATCGCGGCGGCGGCGGCGCTGGTCGCCGCGCCCTTCCTCACCGGCAATCCGTTCTACCAGCGCATCGCCGCGCTCACCGCGCTGGCGGCGATCTCGGCCTCCGCCTGGAACCTGATCGGCGGCTATGGCGGGCAGGTCTCCTTCGGCCATTCCGTCTATTTCGGAATCGGCGCCTATGCGTCGTTGCTGGCCTACACCAAGCTCGGCGTCCCGCCGATCGCCGGCGCGCCGCTCGGCGTGCTCGCCAGCTTCGCGCTCTCGGTGATCGTCGGCCTGCCCAGCTTCCGCCTGCGCGGACATTATTTCTCGATGGCGACGATCGCGATCGCCGCGCTGGCCGAGGTGCTGGTCACCAACTGGGGCTTCGCCGGCGGCGCGATCGGGCTGATGGGCCCGGCCAGCCCGCGTTCCCTCGCCGATCTCCTGTTCCGCAGCGCGCTGCCCTATTACGCGCTGTTCGTTGCGGTGCTGGCGAGCCTGCTCGGGTTCACCTACCTGATGCAGCGCGGCCGGATGGGCTTCTACCTGCGCGCGCTGGGCTCGGGAGAGCGCGCGGCGGAGAGCCTCGGCGTGCCGATCCGGCGCTACAAGCTCTATGCGCTGCTGGTTTCGGGCGCCTTCACCTCGCTGGCCGGCTCGCTCTACGCGGTCATGGTCGGCTTCATCGATCCCGGCAGCGGGTTCGGCATCCTGGTCTCGGTGAACATGGTGGTGATGAGCGCGCTGGGCGGGGCGGGCACCCTGTTCGGGCCGCTGGTCGGCGCGATCATCCTGGTGCCGCTGGAAGAAACCACCAATGCGCTGCTCGGCGGCGGCAGCAGCGGCGCGGCCTATGTCGTGTATGGCGCCATCATCATGCTGATCGCCCGCTTCAGCCCGGGCGGGCTGGCGCAATGGTGGCCGCTGCTCAGCGGAAAGGGCCGGCGCGGTGCTGCTTGAGGCCAAGGGGATCATCAAGACCTTCGGCAGCTTCCGCGCGGTGGACGAAGCCGACCTGACCTTGCAGGAGCACGAGCTGATCGGCCTGATCGGCCCCAACGGCGCCGGCAAGAGCACGTTCTTCAACTGCCTCGCCGGCGACGCCCTGCCCGATGGCGGCAGCATCCGCTTCCGCGACCGGGAGATCACCCGGATGGCCCCGCACGACCGCGCGCGGCTCGGCCTGGCGCGCACGTTCCAGGTCCCGATCGTGTTCGATGGCATGACGGTGCGGGAGAACGTGATGGTCGGCGCCTTCCTGCGCCGGCCGCATCGCCATGCCGCGGCAGCCAAGGCGGACGAGGTGCTGGCCTTCACCGGGCTTGCCGAGCAGGCGGACCAGCCGGTCACCACCCTGGGCACGCCCGGGCGCAAACGCCTGGAGATCGCCCGCGCGCTGGCGAGCGAGCCCACCGTGCTGCTGCTGGACGAAGCGCTGGCCGGGCTGACCTCGGCCGAAGTCGAGACCGCGATCGCGCTGGTGCGGCGGATCCATGAAAGCGGCATCACCCTGATCGTGGTCGAGCACATCATGGAGGTGATCCACCGGCTGACCCAGCGCGTGATCGTGTTCCAGCAGGGCCGCGTGCTGGCCGAAGGGTCGCCGGCGGACGTCACCGCCGACCCGCGGGTGATCGAGGCCTATCTCGGCCGACGCGCCGGCCGGCACCGCCCATGACCGAGGTCATGCTCCGCGTCGCCAACCTCGCGGTCCGCTACGGCGATCTCGTCGGCGTGGCCGACGTCTCGTTCGAGGTGGCGGAGGGCCAGATCGTCGCCCTGCTCGGCTCCAACGGCGCCGGCAAGACGACGACGCTGAACGCGCTCTCCGGCCTGGTCCGGCCGGCGGGCGGCACGCTCACCTGGCGCGGCGAGCGCATCGACGGCGCGCCGGCGCACGCCATCGTCCGGCGCGGGATCGCCCTGGCGCCCGAAGGCTGGCGGCTGTTCGTCATGCAGACGGTCGAGCAGAACCTGCGCCTCGGCGCGACCCCGCTGGCGGACCGCGCGCGGATGGGGACGCTGCTGGACCGCGTATTCGCCCTGTTCCCGCGCCTCGCCGAGCGCCGGAAGCAAAGCGCGGGCACACTGTCGGGCGGCGAGCGGCAGATGCTCGCCGTCGGCCGCGCCCTGATGAGCGATCCGAAGTTGCTGATGCTGGACGAACCGAGCCTCGGGCTGGCGCCGGCGGTCGTCGATTCGATGTACGAGACCCTGGCCCGGCTGCGCACCGAGGGCCTGACCCTGCTGCTGGCCGAGCAATCGATGGAACTGGCGCTCGAAATCGCCGATACCGCGACGGTGCTGCAGACCGGCCGGACGGTCCTGACCGGCACGGCGCGGGAGATCGCGGACAACCCCGACCTGCACCGCGCCTATCTGGGCGCCGCATTCTGACGCAGCCGGCGAAGCGGGCGGCAGGCCGCGGCCTGCCCCGGGCCTTTCCCCCCTCTGGCTTTCCCCCCTCTGGCCTTTCCCCCGCCGCCCCACTAGGGTGCGCGCCGTTTCCCGCAAGCCGAGTGCCCCGCCTGATGCCCGAACAGCCCGTCTTCAAGCGCGTCCTGTTGAAACTGTCCGGCGAGGCGCTGATGGCGAAGCGCGACTACGGCCTGGACAACGACATGGTGAAGGCCATCGCCGCCGATATCGGCGACGTGGCCGCCATGGGCGTGCAGGTCTGCCTGGTGATCGGCGGCGGCAACATCTTCCGCGGCGTCTCGGCCGCCGCGGCGGGGATGGAGCGCGCCCAGGCCGACTATATCGGCATGCTCGCCACGGTGATGAACGCGCTCGCCATGCAGGGCGCGCTGGAACAGCGCGGCATCCCGACCCGGGTCCAGTCGGCGATCCCGATGTCCTCCGTCTGCGAGCCCTATATCCGCCGCCGGGCCGAGCGGCACATGGAGAAGGGCCGGGTGGTGATCTTCGCCGCCGGCACCGGCAACCCGTTCTTCACCACCGACACCGCCGCCGCGCTGCGCGCCGCCGAGATGGGCTGCGACGCCCTGTTCAAGGGCACCCAGGTCGACGGCGTCTATTCCGCCGATCCCCGGCGGGTCCCCGGTGCCGAGCGCTATGAGCAGCTGACCTACCAGGACGTGCTGGCGAACCAGCTCGCGGTGATGGACGCCGCCGCGATCAGCCTGGCGCGCGAGAACGCGCTGCCGATCGTCGTGTTCAACATCCACGCGCCCGGCGCCTTCGCCGCGGTGGTCCGCGGCGAAGGGCGGTTCACCCGGATTGTCGAGCGGTCCTAGTGGTCCGATGCCAGCGGGCGCTTCCGCCCGCTGGCTGAATCGGCCCACCAACTCTTCCGTGGTCCGATGCCAGCGGGCGCTTCCGCCCGCTGGCTGAATCGGCCCACCAACTCTTCCGTGGTCCGATGCCGGCGGGCGCTTCCGCCCGCTGGTGGAATCGGTCCACATAACCAAGCTCGGGTTCGGACCCATGCTGACCCATCCGAATCGGACCGGGGACGCCTGTCCTGCCCCTTGCCTTTGCTGCCCCCGGCAGCGAACGGGAGGGATCGGCAGGCCGCTTGAAACAACGTGCTGGTGTCCCGGTGCAAGACGGGGATATCTGCGGGTCGCGACACCAGCGGCCACATACGGGAGGCTTGTGCGATGCCAGCCGATTTGAACGCCCTGAAACAGGATCTCACCCGCCGCATGGACGGCGCGCTGGAGACCCTCAAACGCGAGTTCTCGGGCCTGCGAACCGGCCGCGCCAGCCCGGCGCTGCTGGAGCCGGTGCGGGTCGTCGCCTACGGCAACGAAGTGCCGCTGAACCAGGTCGGCACCGTCGGCGCGCCGGAGCCGCGCATGCTCACCGTGCAGGTATGGGACCGGTCGCTGGTCGGCGCCGTGGACAAGGCGATCCGCGACTCCGGTCTCGGCCTCAACCCCGCCTCCGATGGCCAGCTCGTCCGGGTGCCGATCCCGCAGCTGACCACCGAACGGCGCAACGAGCTCGTGAAAGCCGCGCACAAGTATGGCGAAGGCGCCCGGGTTGCCGTGCGCGGCGTCCGCCGCGACGGCATGGAGCAGGTCAAGGGCTTCGAGAAGAAGCACGAGATCGGCGAGGACACCGCCAAGGCCTGGCACGAGGACGTGCAGAAGCTCACCGACCAGTACGTGAAGCGGATCGACGAGATGCTCGCCGAGAAGGAACGCGACATCCGCCAGGTCTGAGCCCGCCCGTGGCGTTCCGCCCGCACCCTGCTCCGCCCGCGCAGCCTGGCCCGCCCGCGCGGCCCGGCCCGGCAACCGGCCGCGATCCGGCGGCGCCGGCGCACGTCGCCATCATCATGGACGGCAACGGCCGCTGGGCCGCGTCACGCCACCTGCCGCGCCTCGCCGGCCATCGCGAAGGGGCGCGGGCGGTCCGCCGCACCATCGAGGCGGCCATCCATCACGGCGTCGCCTGGCTCACGCTCTATGCCTTCAGCAGCGAGAACTGGCGCCGCCCGGCGGAAGAAGTGCTCGACCTGACGGGCCTGCTGCGCGCCTACATCCGCTCCGAACTGGCGGAACTGGCCGCGGCCGGCGTGCGGCTGCGGGTCATCGGCGAGCGCGAGCGCTTTCCCGCCGATGTGCAGGCCGACCTTGCCGCCGCCGAAGCCGATACGGCGGGCAATGCCAGGCTCAACCTGACTGTCGCCCTGTCCTATGGAAGCCGCGCCGAACTCGCCGCCGCGGCGCGCCGGATCGCGTTCGAGGCAGAGGCGGGGACGCTCGATGCCGCCCGGGTCGACGAAGCCATGGTGGCGGGCCGGCTGTACACCGCCGGCATGCCGGACCCCGACCTGCTGATCCGCACCTCCGGCGAGCAGCGCCTCTCCAACTTCCTGCTCTGGCAGGCCGCTTACGCCGAACTCGTGTTCCAGGACGTGCTCTGGCCGGACTACGGGGAGCCGCACCTTGCCGCGGCGCTCGCCGATTATGCCCGGCGGGAGCGACGCTTCGGTGCGCGTCCTGGCTAGGCCCCCCGCCACGCGCTGGTCGGACCTGCGCCTGCGGGTGTTGTCCGCGCTCGTCCTGGCGCCGCTCGCGCTGGCGTCCATCTGGCTCGGCGGCGCCTGGTTCGAGGCCGTGATCGCGGCGGCTGCGGTCGGGCTCGCGGTGGAATGGATCGGCCTGTGCCGCGCCTGCCCGCGCGGGGACTTGCGGGCGCCGTGCGGGGTGGCCTGCATCCTGCTGGCGGCCGTCTGCGCCATTTGGCTGCGCGCCGACCCGCTGGTCGGGCGGGCCAATGTCGGCTTCCTCGTCGTGGTCGTGTGGGCGAGCGATGTCGGCGCCTATCTCGCCGGCCGCCGCGTGGGCGGGCCGCGCCTCGCTCCGGCGATCTCGCCCGGCAAGACCTGGAGCGGGGCGCTGGGCGGCCTGCTCGGCGCCGCCGCGATCGGCCTGGCGGTGGCCGGCGTGCACGGGTGGCGCCACGGCAGCCTGGGGAGCCTGGGCATCGGCCGGGCGATCGCGGTCGCCGCCGGCCTGTCGATCGTCGGCCAGTGCGGCGATCTGGCCGAGTCCTGGGCCAAGCGCTGCTTCGGGGTGAAGGATTCCGGCATGTTGATTCCCGGGCATGGCGGGCTGCTCGACCGGCTGGACGCCCTGCTCGCGGTGTTTCCGGCGGCCGCCCTGCTGGCCTACGCGCTGGGACCTGGGGTAGTGCTGTGGCGATGAACCCTTCTTCAACGCGTCCCCGCTCGGTCACCCTGCTCGGCAGCACGGGGAGCGTGGGGACCCAGACGGTCGACCTCCTCACCGCCGCCGCTCCGGGCCGGTTCCGCGTCCGCGCCCTGGTCGCCGGGCGGAACGCGCAGCTTCTGGCCCGGCAGGCGCTGGCACTCGGCGCCGAACTGGCGGTGGTGGACGACCCCGCCTCCTATGCCCCGCTGCGGGAGGCGCTGGCCGGCAGCGGCGTGCGCGCCGCCGCCGGGCGGGCGGCGGTGATCGAAGCGGCCGCCATGCCGGCGGACTGGACGATGGCGGCGATCACCGGCGCGGTCGGCCTGGCCCCGACCCTTGCCGCGATCCGCCGCGGCGGCGCGATCGCGCTCGCCAACAAGGAAGCGCTGGTCTGCGCCGGGGACGTGATGCTGCGGGCGGTGGCGGCGGCCGGCGCCACCTTGCTGCCGGTCGATTCCGAGCACAACGCGATTTTCCAGTCGCTGGCCGACGGCAACCGCAGCGCGCTCGACCGCATCGTCCTGACCGCGTCCGGCGGCCCGTTCCGCACCCTCACCCGCGAGGAGATGCGGTCCGTGACCCCGAAGGCCGCGCTCAAGCACCCGGTGTGGTCGATGGGCGCCAAGATCAGCATCGATTCGGCCACGCTGATGAACAAGGGGCTGGAAGTCATCGAGGCGGCGCGGTTGTTTTCGCTGGCCGAGCCGGCGATCGAGGTGCTCGTGCACCCGCAGTCGGTGATCCACGGCATGGTCTGCTACCAGGACGGCAGCGTGCTGGCGCAGCTTGGCTCGCCCGACATGCGGATCCCGATCGCCCATACCTTGGCCTGGCCGGTGCGCATGCCGACCGCGGCCCGGCGGCTCGACCTGGTGGCGCTGGGCCGGCTCGACTTCTTCGCCCCCGACCTGGAGCGGTTCCCGGCGCTGGGCCTGGCGCGGGAGGCCTTGCGCGCCGGCGGCGGCGCCCCCACCATTCTGAGTGCGGCGAACGAGATCGCGGTCGAAGCATTCCTGCAGGGACGGATCGGGTTTTTGGATATCGCGGAAACCGCCGCCCGCACCCTCGATCGGCTGGAAATATGCCAGATCACTACGTTGGAGGACGTCGTGGCGACCGACGCCGCGGCACGGGACGTCGCAAAATCGATCGTGGCGGCGTTGCGAACGTGATAGATCGCTTCTTTTAGTCCCTACCGCCAACGCATGATGCCGCGCCGCCGGCACAGGATGTCCAGGTGACCCACGCCCTGCCCGACCTTCTCCGCAGCGTTCTGTCCTTCCTCGTCGTGCTCGGCGTGCTGGTGTTCGTGCACGAGCTTGGCCACTACCTTGCGGCGCGCTGGCGCGGGGTGAAGGTCGATGCCTTCTCGATCGGCTTCGGCCGGCCGATCGCGACCTGGACCGACCGGCACGGCACCGTGTGGAAACTGGCATGGCTCCCGCTCGGCGGCTACGTGAAGCTGCACGGGCAGGAACGGCCGCAGGACGTGCCGGACGACGTGCGGGCCGGCTGGCTGCCCGGCCAGACCTTCCACGACAAGTCGGTCGCCTCGCGCGCCATCGTGGTCGCCGCCGGGCCGGCGGCGAATTTCGTCCTGCCGGTGGTCCTGTTCACGGCGCTGTTCGCGTTCATCGGCCAGCCCGTGACCCTGCCGGTGGTGCAGACGGTGCTGCCGCACTCGGCCGCCGCCGCCGCCGGGCTGCGCCACGGAGACCGCATCCGCGCGGTCGACGGGCAGAACATCGCCGATTTCCAGGCGTTGCAGAAAATCATCGAGGCGCATCCCGCGGCGCATCTCACCCTCACCGTGCGCCGCGACGGCAAGACAGTGTCGCTGCCGGTGCTGACCGAGGCGGCAACGCTGGGCGGCCGGCGGGTTGGCCGGCTTGGGGTCGCCGGCGGCCTCGTCGCCTATCGCCCGATGGCGCCCCAGGCGGCGGTCGGCCGGGCGTTCACGGAAACCTGGGACGTGACCGCGCAAACCGCGCGGGGCGTGGCGCAGATCATCGCCGGCGACCGCGGAACCAAGGATCTCGGCGGGCCGCTGCGCATCGCCCAGCTTTCCGGCCAGGTCGCCGAACTCGGGCTGCCCAGCCTTTTGTCGTTCATCGCCGTGCTGTCGGTGAATATCGGCATGATCAACCTGCTGCCGATCCCGGTCCTCGACGGCGGGCACCTGCTGTTCTTCCTGTTCGAAGCGATCCGCGGCCGGCCGCTGCCGCCGCGGGCGCAGGAATACGGCATCCGTGCCGGGCTCGCGCTGATCGCCGGTCTGTTCGTGTTCGCCACCTGGAATGACCTCGTCCATCTCGGCCTGTTCCACTGGCTCGTCGGCTGAGCCGCCGCCCCGTTTGCTGCTCCGCGGCCTGCGGAGCCATCTGGCCGGTCCGTTCGACCTCGCCCTGGCGGGTGGCGAATGCGTCGCCGTGACCGGGCCGTCGGGCGCCGGCAAGTCGTTGCTGCTGCGGATGATTGCCGATCTTGACCCCAACGAGGGCGAGGTCCTGCTGGACGGGCGCAGCCGGCAGGATTGGCCGGCGCCGGCCTGGCGGCAGGCGGTGGTCTACAACGCTGCCGAAGCCGGCTGGTGGAGCGAGCAGGTGGCCGCGCATTTTCCCGGCCCGAGCCTGGCGGCTACGCGCCGCGCCGCGCCGCGCCTGGGCCTGGACCCCGCGCTGCTCGATGCCGCCGTAACCCGCCTCTCCACCGGGGAGCGCCAGCGCCTCGCCCTGTTGCGGGCGCTGGCCGGGGCGCCGGCGGTGCTGCTGCTGGACGAGCCGACCGGCGCGCTCGACGAGACGAACACCGCACTGGTGGAGGCCCTGCTGGCCGAGCGCCTGCTCGCCGGCACCACGATCCTGATGGTGACGCACAACCCCGCGCAGGCCGCGCGGCTGGGCCGGCGCCACCTGCGGCTGCAGGGCGGCCGGCTGATCGGCCCGTGACGCCCATCCTGCTCACCTGGCCGGACCTCGCCAGCGCATCGCTGCTGCTGCTGCTGGACGGTGCGCTGTCGGTCTGGCTCGGCCTCGGCCTGCACCGCCCGCTCGCCGTCGCGGCGGCGCGGATGGTCGCGCAGCTGATCGCGGTCGGGCTGGTGCTGCGAACGGTGTTCGCCCTCAACTCCCCCGCGGCGACCCTGGCCGTGGTGCTGGCGATGACCGCGATCGCGGCCCGCGAAGTGGCGGTGCGGCCGGAACAGCGGCTGACCCGGCTGGGCAACTTCGCGGTCGGCGCCTCGGCGGTCGCCTTCGCCACCTTCCTCACCGCGATCCTGGCGCTGACCACGGCGATCCGGCCCACCCCCTGGTACGACCCGCGCTACGCCGTGCCGCTGGCGGGGATCGTGCTCGGCAACGTGCTGAACGGGGCCAGCCTGGCGCTGGACAGCCTGCTCGGCGGCGTGGTGCGCGAGCGCGCGGCGATCGAGGCCCAGCTGGCGCTGGGCGCGCCGTACCGGCAGGCGATCCGGGGCCTGGTCCGCGCCTCGGTCCGCCGCGCGCTGCTGCCCATCGTCAACACCATGTCGGCGGCCGGGGTGGTGACCCTGCCGGGCATCATGACCGGGCAGATCCTTGCCGGAATGGACCCGTTCGAAGCCGCCAAGTATCAGATCCTGTTGATTTTCCTGCTGGCCGGCGGCAGCGGGCTGGCGGCCGTGGCGGTGGTGGTGCTGGCCGCGCGGCGGCTGACCGACGATCGCCAGCGCCTGCGGCTCGACCGGCTGGCGGCGCCGCCCGCCCGGCGGCGCTGAGGCGGCGCCGGCAAACCCGCGCGGACGCGTTCGGTTGCCGGCGATGCCGCATACGGACGCCC
>JAGWSV010000314.1 GCA_028869315.1 Rhodospirillales bacterium | reverse complement strand
GGCGGCGGCGCACAGCGCCCCGAGCGCCAGCCCGCCGAGCAGCCAAACCCCGATCGCGCCCGGCGGCCGGCGCGGCGAAGGGCGGGCGGGCGGCAACGGGCGGGGGTTCAATGCGCGGCGGCGCGGGCGGCGATCACCGCATCGAACGCGGCGCCGAGCGGGTCGATCGGCGGGCGGGCGCCGGTGAACAGGGTGAAGGCATCGGCGGCCTGGTGGATCGTCAGCGCCCGGCCGGTGACGATGCGCGCGCCGGCGTCGCGCGCGGCGGCCAGCAGCGGGGTGACCAGCGGGTAATAGACCACGTCCGCCACGAACAGCCCGGCATGCAGCAACGCCGCCGGCACCGGGGTGCCGCGATCGGGCAGCATGCCGACCGGCGTGGCGTTCACCACCCCCGCGGCGCCTTCCAGCGCGGCGGCCAGGTCGGCCATGGCGCGGGCGCGCGGCGCGATGCCGCCGCCCTTGGCCAGATCCTCCGCCAGGCCCGCCGCCTTCGCCGGGTCGCGATCGAGGATCCGCAACTCCGGCACGCCGAGCCGGGCGAGCGCGAAGCCCGCCGCGCGGCCGACCCCGCCGGCGCCCACCAGCACCACCGGGCCGGCGGCTTGGGCGGCGACGTCCTCGGCGATGGCGGCGGCGAAGCCGGTGGTGTCGGTGTTGTAGCCGATCAGCTTGCCGTCCCGCGCCACCACCGTGTTCACCGCGCCGATCGGCGCCGCTTCGGGCGCGATCGCATCGAGCAGCGGCAGCACCGCTTCCTTGTAGGGGAAGGTCACGTTCACCCCGGCGAAGCCGAGGCGGCGCACGCCTTCCAGCAGCAGCCGCAAGGTGGCGGCGCCGGCGCCCGGCACGTCGATGAGCTGGTAGTGGACGCGCATGCCGGTGGCGCGACCGGCCGCCTCGTGCATCGCGGGGGCGGCGGAATGGGCGATCGGCGATCCGATCAGGCCCAGCAGCACGCGGCGTTGGTCCATTCGCTCCGTCTCCTGTCCGTGCGCCGCCTGGGTGACGGGCTCATTTCATCCGTGCCGCCGTGCGGCGGCGGGTGGCTTGGCGGCCGTGCGGCGGCGGGTCGGATTTTGCCGCGCCGGCGGCGCTGCGCCAAGCTGCCCATCCCGGGCGGAGGCGGTCAGATACGACCCCCGCGGAGCCGGCAGGATGCGCCCTCCGGCGGGGCCAAACGGAACCCGGCGAGGGAGGACAGGATGGAGTTCGGCGCGGCGATGTTCTTCACCGACTATTCGATGTCGCCGCCGGCGCTCGCCGCGGCGCTGGAGGCGCGCGGCTTCGGCTCCGTCTGGGCGCCGGAACATTCCCACATTCCGCTCTCCCGCCGGTCGCCGTTTCCCGCCGGCGGCGCGCTGCCGAAACAATATTACGACGTCATGGACCCGTTCGTGTCATTGAGCGCGGCGGCGGCGGCGACGTCGCGGCTGCGGCTCGGCACCGGCGTCGCGCTGGTGGTGCAGCGCGACCCGATCCAGACCGCGAAGCAGGTCGCCTCGCTGGACCGCCTCTCGGCCGGGCGCTTCCTGTTCGGCGTCGGCGCCGGCTGGAACGCGGAGGAAATGGCCGATCACGGCACCACCGACTTCAAGGGCCGGCACAAGCTGATGCGCGAGCGGATCGCCGCGATGCGCGCGATCTGGGCCGCGACCCCGGCGGAGTATCACGGCGAGCTGGTGGATTTCGGCCCCATGGTCGCCGAACCGAAGCCGCTCCAGCGTCCCCACCCGCCGGTGATCGTCGGCGGCGCGTTTCCCTGGGGCGCGCGGCGGGCCTTGCGCTACGGCAACGGCTGGATCCCGCACGCGGCGCGCCCGCAATACGACGACGTGACGACGTTCATGCCGGAATTCCGGGCGATGGCCGCCGCGGCGGGGCGCGACCCGGCGGAGGTGCCGGTGACGGTGTTCGGCGCGCGGCCGGAGGCGGACCGGCTGGCGCGCTGGCGCGACGCCGGGGTGGCGCGGGTGGTGGTGTCGCTGCCGGCGGCGCCGGCCGATACGATCCTGCCGATCCTGGACCGCTGGGCGCCGGTGATGGACGCGCTGGGGTAGGGCGATGGGCGCCCTCCGCCGCCATGCGCCTGCCGCGGCCGGCCGCCGCGCATGACGCTCGACCAGCTCCGCGTGTTCGTCGCGGTGGCCGAGCGCCAGCACGTGACCCAGGCGGCGCAGGCGCTCAATCTCGCGCAATCCGCCGCCAGCGCGGCGATCGCGGCGCTGGAGGAGCAATACGCGACGAAACTGTTCCACCGGGTCGGCCGCGGCATCGAACTGACCGAGGCGGGACGGCTGTTCCTGTCGGAAGCGAAGGCGGTGCTGGCGCGGGCCGCGGCGGCGGAACTGGCGCTGGCCGAACTGGGCGGGCTGCGCCGCGGCACGCTGAACGTTCATGCCAGCCAGACGATCGCCGGCTATTGGCTGCCGCGCCACCTGGTGGCGTTCCACCGCGCCTGGCCGGAGGTGGAGATCCGCATGACGGCCGGCAACACGGCGCAGGTGGCGGCGGCGGTGGCGGACGGTGCCGCCGAACTGGGGTTCGTGGAGGGGGCGGTGACGCATCCGGCGCTTCTCGGCACGGCGATCGCGCGCGACCGGCTGGTGCTGGTGGTGGGGCCGGAGCATCCCTGGGCGGGCGGCGCGGCGGTGGCCCCGGCCGATCTGCTGCGGACCGAATGGGTGCTGCGCGAACCCGGCTCCGGCACCCGCTCGGCGTTCGAGGCGGCGCTGGTGGAAACTTTCGGCCTGTCGCCGGCGCGGCTGTCGGTGGCGATGGAACTGCCGACCAACGAGGCGGTGCGGGCGGCGGTGGCGGCGGGGCTGGGGGCGACGGTGATCTCCGCCTCGGTGGCGGCGCCGGGGCTGGAGGCGGGGTTGCTGCGGCTGGTGGAGGTGCCGTTTCCCGACCGGGCGTATTGGGTGCTGCGCCATCGGGACCGGGCGCCGGGGCGGGCGGCGGAGGGGCTGCTGGCCGTGGTTGCGGGTGGCGGACGGGGCGGGAAGGGGCGTGCGGGGCGGGCGTAGGTTCGGGGCGGCGCGGGGCTCGGGGGCTTTTTGTTGCTATGTCGTAACAAATAGGCCGTGCGTTTCCGGCCCCGCTCAGTCCCGAATTCCGGCGCGGGCCGCGTGCACCAGCCCGGCAAAGCCGAGCCACACCAGCCGCAGGTTCCGCCGCCCCGGGGGCTGGATGCAGGCAAGCGCGAACACATCCCCCTCCGACATCCCGCCCTGGCGCGCGCTGGCGTAGG
>JAGWSV010000313.1 GCA_028869315.1 Rhodospirillales bacterium | reverse complement strand
TCGCGGAAGCTCTTCGACGGCTTCGCTTTCCCCAAGGTGCGCGGCAGCAGGGCCGCCGCGCCGATCAGCACCAGGACCAGCATGCCGGCCATCAGCCACAGCGCCGGGCGGAATCCGGCCACCTGCAACAGGAAGCCGCCGATGAAGAAGCCGGCGCCCTTGGTCGCGTTCTTCGATCCGGTGAACCAGGCGACCCAGCGGAACAACTGCCCCATGTCCTGCGTGGACGACGCCTTGATCGCGCTTTTGGACGAGGTCTTGGTCAGGTCCTTGGCGACGCCGGCGACGCCCTGCGCCATCACCACCCAGGCCACCGACGCCGCCGCGCCCCAGCCCGGCTGCAGCGCCGACAGCATGAGCAAGCCCCCGATCTGCAGGACCTGTCCCGCCATCAGCATGCGCGGAATGCCGTAGCGCGCGGCGAGCCAGCCGCCGCCGGCGTTGGCAAAGATGCCGGCCGCTTCGTACAGCAGGAACATGAACGCCAGGACGAAGGGCGTGTAGCCAAGGCTGTAGAAATGCAGCAGCACCAGCATGCGCAGCGCGCCGTCGGTGATCGTGAACAGGAAATACGCCGTCGTCACGATCGCGTAGTTGCGCACGCCGGATGATCGCGCGCGCATGTCATGCCCCCCGCGCGATGACGATGCTGGCAAGGTCGACCATGCGGCAGGCGTAGCCCGCCTCGTTGTCGTACCAGGCATAGACCTTGAGCGACGTGCCGTCGGTGACCAGGGTGCTGAGGCCGTCCACGATCGCGCTGCGCGTGTCGTTGACGTAGTCTGCGGAAACCAGCGGGCGCGGCTCGAAGCCCAGGATGCCGGCCAGCGGTCCCGCGGCCGCCGCGGCGAACAGCGCATTGGCCTCGGCCGCGGTGACGGGACGCGCCATCTCGAACACGCAATCGGTCAGGCTGGCGTTCAGCACCGGCGCGCGCACGGCGTGGCCGTTCAGCTTGCCCTTCAAGTCCGGGTAGATCAGCGCGATCGCGGTGGCGCTGCCGGTGGTGGTGGGCGCGAGCGACAGCATCGCCGAGCGCGCCCGCCGCAAATCCTTGTGCGGTGCGTCAACGACCACGTTGGTGTTGGTCGGATCGTGGATGGTGGTGATCTGGCCGTGGCGGATGCCGATCGCGTCGTGCAGCACCTTCACCACCGGCGCCAGGCAGTTGGTGGTGCAGGAGGCGGCGGTCAGCAGACGATGCGCGCCCGGATCGTACGCATGGTCGTTGACGCCGACCACCACGTTCAGCGCGCCGCCGTCCTTCACCGGCGCCGCCACGATCACCCGCCTGGCGCCGCGGGCGAAATAGGCGTCCAGCCGCTCCGTCGTCAGGAACCTGCCGGTGCATTCCAGCACGATGTCGCAGCCGAGATCGCCCCACGGGACGTCCCCTGGCGCCGGCGCCGCGCTGAAGCCGATGCGCCGGCCGCCGAGACGGATCGCGTGATCCTCCTCGGCGGCGATCCGCTCGCGCCAGCGCCCGTGCACGCTGTCGAATTCCAGCAGGTGCGCGGCGGTGGCGGCGCCGCCCTTGACCTCGTTGACATGCACGACGTCCAGCCGGTTGGCGGCGCGCGGATCGTCGGCCGGGCGGTGCAGCCCGCCCAGTGCCGCCCGCAGCGCCAGCCGGCCGATCCGCCCCATGCCGTTGATGCCGACCCGCATGGTCAGCGTCCCCCCGCGTGGGCCAGGTCACGGCCGCCGCCGATCTCGTCCAGCCGGCGCCCGAGCGCCATCCGGTCGAGTGACGCAAATGGAAGGGCGATGAAAATACCGAGGCGCCGTTCCAGCCCCGCGTAGAGTTCATTCAGCAGCGCCTCCTGCTCCACCGTGCTGCCGGTGAACTTGGCGGGGTCGGGCAGCGGCCAGGCGCCGGTGACGGCGAGCGCGCCGAAATCGGGGCAGGACGGGCCGTCCGGCGTGTCGCAGAGGGTGATCACGAAATCCATCCGCGGCGCGTCGGGGCCGGTGAACTCGGCCCAGGCCTTGCTGCGCAGGCCGGTCGTATCGTGGCCGAAGGCGCGCAGCTTGGCGAGCACGGCGGGGTTCGGCGCCGCCACCGGCTCCGAGCCCGCGGACCAGGCGTGGAAGCGGGCGCCGCCGAGGCGCTTCAGGATCGCCTCGGCCATGATCGAGCGCGCCGAGTTGTGCCGGCAGAGGAACAGCACGTTGAAGGCGGGGGTCATGCCGCGGTCCTCATCGGGAAGGGGGGGAAGCAGGCGGGCGATGTCGCCGCACCGCTCGGGCCGGCCGCCGCAGCAGGTTTCGGTGAGGAAGGCGAGCACCGCGCGGATGCCGGCGATCCGGGGGGCGTGGATGATCTGCCGTCCCTGGCGGGTGGCCTGGGTCAGGCCGGCGCGTTCCAGCGCGGCGAGATGAAAGGAGGTGGTGGAGGCGGGCAGGCCGAGGCTGGCGGCGAGGTCGCCCGCCGGCAGCCCGCTCGGCCCGGCCGCCATGAGCAGGCGGAACAGGTTGAGGCGGGTCTCGACCGACAAGGCGGCGAAGGCCGCGGCGGCGTCCGTATATTCCATGTTTCCAGTATCACAGAAAGAACGGGGGCGCGCAAGGCCCGCGCGCGGCGCAAGCGGCGCGCAATCCCGCTGGCATCGCGCGCAGGGTCGGCGCGGCGGCGGGCCTAAGAGGCCGGCCCAGGCGGCCGGCCCAGGCGGCTGCCGGGGTCAGTCCCAGGCGATGAACAGGCCGATATCGCCGGGCAGGCCGCCAGGATATTCAAGCTCGCGGGCGCTGATCCGGAAGCCGCGCGACTTCAGCTCCTGGTCCCAATGCCGGTAGAGATCGGCGGCTTCGCCGGTCAGGGTCCCCGGCCACTGCGCTTCGTCCTGGCGGATCGCGCGCCCGTCATCGGTGCAGTCCGTACACGGGAAGCGGAGCAGGCGATACTGCTTCTGCCCGTCCTCGGCGGCCTCCCGCATGCGTTGCATCAGCTCGCGCCAGCGCAGGTCGCCCACCTCGTGGTGGATCGCCGCTTGCAGGTCGCGGCGCAGGCGTTCGGCGGTGCCGGTGGAGGCGGCCTCGCCGGCCGGGCCGGAGCCAGGCAGCGGCACGCGCGCGGCTGCGAAGGCGTCGAGCAGGTGGCGGAACGCACCGGCGGACAGCTTGGGCTCGCTCATGTCACGATTTTCCTTTCTTGCCCCTTCGTCCCTGGCCCGGGCTTCCCGGTCCCGGCGGGTTCCAGGAAGCGATAGACCAGCATTTTGGCCTCGTCCTCGATCAGCATCCAGACCAGGCAATAGATCCAGACCGCGCCGACATCGGCCCACGGCACCGCGGCGACGAACAGGCCGAGCCCGACGATCAGCGCGGCGATGGCCTGCGTGCCGAGGATCGCCAGCAGCAGCACCCGCGCCGGGTAGGGGGGCTGGAACACCCGCTGCCTGGTCCGGGCCACGAACAACGTGAGATGCCCGGCCACCGACAGCTTGAGGAAGATCAGCGACTGGATCTGCCCCTGGGAGAAATCGAAGAAGCGCAGGGCGATGATCAGCAGGCCGAAGGTCTCGATGACGCCGATCAGCCCGAGGGTGGAAGCCACCGTCAGCACCCGCCGCATGCGCCAGCGCACCGGGGCCGGGCTCAGCCACGCGTTGTCGTAGGCGATCGTCATGATCGGCAGGTCGTTCAGCAACGCCAGCAGGATGATCAGCACCGTCGTGATCGGATAGAAATCATAGATCAGGATGCTGAGCACCACGAACAGCGTGATGCGGATCGTTTCCGTGATGCGATAGATCGCGTAGGCGTTCATCCGCTCGAAGATGCGGCGCGCTTCCTCCACCGCGCGGATGATCACGTCGAGCCCGGGCGCCGTCAGCACGAGGTCGGCGGCGGCGCGCGCGGCGTCCGTGGCGCCGGAGACGGCGATGCCCATGTCGGCCTGTTTCAGCGCCGGCGCGTCGTTCACCCCGTCGCCGGTCATGCCGACCAGGTGGCCGGCCGCCTGCAGCGCCTTGACGATGGCGAATTTATGCGCGGGAAACACCTGGGCGAAGCCGTCGGCCGCCTCGACCTTGCGCACCGAAGCGGGGTCGAGTGCGTCGCCGCCGCTGTCGGTCGCAAGCGCGTCCGCCGCCAGGATGTTGCCGCCGAGGCCGATCTGCGCCCCGATCTGCCGGCCGATCGCGACGTTGTCGCCGGTCACCATCTTCACCGCGAGGCCGTGCGCGCGGGCCTGGGCGATCGTCTCCGCCGCGTCCGCCCGCGGCGGATCGGCCAGCGGCAGCAGGCCGAGGAAGCGCCAGGCCGCGCCGCCGTCGCGGCGCGCCACGCCGAGGGTGCGGTCGCCGCGCGCCGCGAAGCCCTCGACCTGCCGCTCGATCCGCCGGCGTTCCTCCAGCCCCGGTGCGGCCATGTCGAGGATCACCTGCGGCGCGCCCTTGGCCACCTGGAAATCACGCCCGTCCGGGCCGGCCAGCTCGGCCTCCGTCCGCTTGCGCACCGGATCGAACGGAACGAATTTCTTCTGCACGTAGCCCCGGGCGGCGGCCGGATCGGCGAGGCCGGCGGCGACGGCGGCATCGATCGCGTCGCGGTCGTCGGCCGGCGAGGCCAGGGTGGCGGCGAGGATCAGCTCCTGCGGCGTCACGCCTTCGATGCAGGCCGGCTCCCCCAGGGTGAGGCGGTTCTGGGTCAGGGTGCCGGTCTTGTCCGAGCACAGCACGTCCATCCCCGCCATTTCCTCGATCGAATCGAGGTGCGAGACGATCGCCTTCATGCGCGAGAGCACCAGCGCGCCGACCGCCATGGTGACCGAGAGCACCGCGGGCAGCGCGACCGGGATCGACGCCACCGCCAGCACCAGGGCGAATTCCACGATGGTGAAGATCCGCTCGCCGCGGATCAGTTCCACCGCGACCAGGAGGGCGATCAGCGCCAGGCTGAAATGGATCAGGTAGCGCCCGATCGCGATCACCGCCTTCTGGAAATGGGAGACGTGGCGCGCCTCGCTCACCAGCCGCGCGGTCTGGCCGAAAAAGGTGCGCATGCCGGTCGCGACCACCAGCCCGAGCATCGTGCCCTGTTTGGCGACCGAGCCGGAATACGCGAGGTTGCCGATCTTCTTGTCGACCGGCAGCGATTCGCCGGTCAGCGCGGACTGGTCGACGCTGAGATAGTCGCCGTCGAACAGCTTGACGTCGGCCGGAATGATGGCGCCGAGGCGCAGCCGCACCACGTCCCCGGGCACCAGGTCGCGGGCGTCGATCTCCTGCCAGGCGCCGTCGCGCCGGGCGCGGGCCTTCAGCGCCAGGGACTTCTTCAACTGCGCGATCGCGTTGCCGGCCTGGTATTCTTCCCAGAAGCCGACCAGCGCGTTGAAGCCCAGCAGCACCAGGATGATGATCAGGTCGGGCCAGTGGCGGATCACCGCGGAGAGCGCCGCCGCGATCTCGATCATCCACGGGATCGGGCCCCAGAAATAGCCGAGGAACTGCAGCAGCAGGCTGGTTCGCTGGTCGTCGACCGCGTTCGGCCCGTAGCGCCCGAGCCGCGCCGCCGCCTCCGCTGCCGCAAGCCCGGCGGGCGTGCTCTGCAACGCGGCGAAAAGCTCGGCCGGGTCCTGGCGTTCCAGCCGCAGTCGCTCGGCGGCGGCGTCGGTTGCCGGGCGCTGACGGGCCTCGCGTGGTTCCGTGCTGACCGCCACCGGCAGGCGTCCTCTCTCGTTGCCGCTTGGCCCGGTCGGGCTGGCGTCCGCACCGCGCGGCGCCGCGAGGGTGCCGAGCGCAAGACCCTCCGTCCTCGCGCGCCATCGGCTTAGCCCAGGGCGGGAGGGCGGTTCTTGATCTGAGTCACATGCGGCGGCCGATGGCGCGCGCCGGCGCGGCCGGGGTAGAGTTCGTCCCCGAGGACCCGAACGGACCGGCAGCCGGCCGTTGGCGCGGCCGGCCGGATCGGGCGGAAAGGAAAAACCGACGTGACCCTCCGCCTCTGGCCGCGCAGCCTCGCGGCGCGCACGGCCCTGGTGCTGCTGGTCGGGCTGGCGGTCGTGCAGGGCGCCGGACTGACCATCCACGCGCTCGACCGCATCGACCTGCTGCGCCTTGAGCAGGCGCGCGGGCTCGCGTTCCGGGTGATGGCGATCTACCGCACGGTCGAAGCGACCGCCCCGGACGAGCGGGCGCGGGAGCTGCGGGAATTGCCGCACGCCCCGGGGCTGCACGCGGCTCTCGCCGAAACCCCGCCGCTGGCGCCGCTGCCGCCGGCGCCGTTCTGGGTGCAGCGGCTGCTCCGGGTGAACCTGAACCTGGAGCCGCTGCCGCCGCGCCTGCGTCCGCGCCGGGTGGAGATCCTCGGCAGCCTGGCGCGGCGGCGGGTGGTGCTGGGCCTGCTGCTGCCGGACGGCGCCTGGTTGAACGTCACCGCCGACGTGCCGCCGCTGCGCCCCTGGCGCTCGCCGGCCTTTCTCTGGGCGTTCGCGCTGATGACGGCGGCGGCGGCGGCGCTCAGCCTGTGGGCGGTGCGGCGGCTGACCGCGCCGGTGCGCACCTTGGCGCAGGCGGCCGAGGCGCTGGGCCGCGACGTGAACGCCCCGCCCTTGCCGGAAACCGGCCCGCTGGAAGTCGCCACCGCCGCGGCCGCCTTCAACACCATGGCGGCGCGCATCCGCCGCTTCGTGCAGGACCGCACCGACCTGCTGACCGCGATCGGCCACGACCTGCGGACCCCGATCACCCGGCTGAAGCTGCGCGCCGAGTTCGTGGAGGACGAGGAGCAGCGGCGCAAGATCCTGGTGGACCTGGAGGAGCTGGAGGCGATGGTCGCCGCCACCCTGGCGTTCGGCCGCGATGCCCGCGACGGCGAGCCCGTGGTCGCGCTCGATCTCGCCGAACTGCTGCGCACGGTGCTGGACGAGGCGGCGGATGCCCGGCCGGAGGCCGCGGAGCGGCTCGCCTACGAGGGTCCGGCGCACCTGATCCTGCGCGCCCGGACCCTGGGGCTGAAACGGGCCTTCGCCAACCTGGTCAGCAACGCCGTGGCGTATGGCGGCGCGGCGCGGCTGCGGCTGATCCCGCCCGGGCCGGACCGTGCGGCGCCCGGGGGCATGATCACGGTGGAGATCGAGGATGACGGCCCGGGCATTCCGCCCGAACAGCTCGCCCTCGTGTTCGAGCCGTTCCACCGCGGCGAGCCGAGCCGCAACCGGGAGACCGGCGGGGTCGGCCTCGGCCTGCCGATCGCGCGCAACATCCTGCGCGCGCATGGCGGCGACGTCGTGCTGGCAAACCATCCGGCGGGCGGGGTGAAGGCCACGGTGCACCTGCCGGCCTAGCCTCCCGCCGCAGGGCAGCGACGTGTCCGGGCCGGGACACGCGGGCACGCGCGGTTCAGCCGGCCCGGTCCGCCTCGTCCCGCCCCAGTTGCCTGCGCCCGCGCGCCAGTTCGGTGACGACCCCGTGCAGGGTGCGCAGTTCCTGCTCGGTCACTTCGCCGCGGGCGAACAGGTGGCGGATGTTGCGCACCATTCCGGGCCGCTTCGGCAGGTTGCGGAGGAAGCCGCAGGCGTCCAGCTCGGCGGTCAGGTGGGAGAGGAAATTCTCCAGCTCCGCCTTCGTCGCCACCCGCGTCTCGTTCGTCATCAGCGCGCGGGGCGGCGTGGCCTCGGCCGCGGTCCACCATTCATAGGCGAGCACCATCACCGCCTGGGCGAGGTTGAGCGACATGAAGGCGGGGTTGAGCGGATAGCGCACCAGCGCGTCGGCCTCCGCCATGTCGTCGTTGTCGAGCCCGGCGCGTTCCGGGCCGAACAGCAGCCCCGCGCGCAGGCCGCGGCCGCAGATCTCGCGCAGCTCGGCCGCGGCGCCGCGGGCGGTCAGCACGGGTTTGACGATGTGGCGCGGGCGCGGACAGGTGGCGAAGACGTGGTGCAGGTCGGCGACCGCATCGGCCACCGTTTCGTGCAGGCTCAACCCGTCCAGGATGCGGTCGGCGCCCGAGGAATTGCGCCAGGCCTTCTCCTGCGGCCAGCCGTCGCGCGGGGCGACGAGGCGCAGGTGGAACAAGCCCCCGTTCGCCATCGCGCGCGCCACCGCGCCGATATTGTCGGCCAGCTGCGGGCGCACCAGGATCACGACCGGGCTGTTGCCGATCGGGCCGATATCGGCGCCCCCTTCGCGGCCGGTCATGGAAGCGGCGGCGCGCCGGCCGCGGCCATCGGTTTGCGCCGCCAGGTGGTTCCCTTCGGCCCGTCTTCGAGCACGATGCCCTGGCGATCCAGCTCGGCGCGGATCGCGTCCGCGCGGGCGAAGTCGCGGGCCTTGCGCGCCGCCAGCCGCGCGGCGATGGCGGCCTCGATCGGCGCCGCGTCGCCCGCCCCGCCACGGAACCAGGCGGCGGGG
>JAGWSV010000043.1 GCA_028869315.1 Rhodospirillales bacterium | reverse complement strand
CTTCCAGCCGTTCCGCAAGCTGGTATCGCGCGCCGGGTTGGCGGGCGGCGGCGCGCCAAAAAAAGACTCGATACCAGCCCGCGTTGACCCATCCTTCATGGGTCAACATCAAAGCGGGTTGGTATCGCGCGCCGGGTTAGCGGGCGGCGGCGCGCCAAAAAAGACTCGATACCAGCCCGCGTTGACCCATCCTTCATGGGTCAACATCAAAGCGGGTTGGTATAAGGCCCGGGGCCGCGCGACGGGCCGGGCGTTCCGACTACTCCGCCGGCGCGACCGCGGGCGCGCCGCGCCGGGCCGCGCCGCGTGCGGCAGCGACGCACACGAGGCTCAGCACGAGGAGCGCGGCAGCCAGCACCAGGATCAGTTCCGGATGGCCGCGGTCGATCAGGAAGCCGAACGGCACCGGGGTCAACGCGCTGCCAAGCGGCAGCCCGGCGCTGACGAACCCGAATACCTTGCCCATTTCGCCCGGCGGCACGGCTTCGCGCAGCATCATGTCGCGCGGCGTACGGGTGCAGCCAAGCGCCAGGCCGGCGGCGAAGGTCGTGCCGATGACCAGCACCACCGGCATGCCCAGCGCGTTCACCAGCAGCAGCAGCAGGGCCGAGGCGACGGAGACGACGACGGTGAAGCTCAGGAGACGGCCGCTGAAATTGTCCACGAAGTAGCCGCCCAGCAACACGCCCACGGTCGCGCCCACGGTAAACCCGGTCAGGGCGCTGGACGCATCGGCCAGCCCGACCCCATGCACCCGGTGCAGCACGGTGATCAGCCAGGCCTGCACGCCGGACCCGGCCATGGCGCCCAGCGCATAGAACCCGAAAAACAGCAGCATCGGCGCGCTGACCAGGAGCTTGCGGCCGGACACCGCGGCTTCGGCATGCGCGGGCTTGCGCGCCTGACCCTTCAGGATACCGCTCTGCGCAAGGATCGCGCCAGCTGCCAGCACCCCGATCAGACCGACCGCGATCACGCTCGTCCGCCACCCCACCGTCACCATGAGCAGCGCCATCGTCGGCGGCGCGGCCGAGAAGCCGACATTGCCGGCGAAGGTGTGCAGCGCGAAGGCGCGCCCGATCCGCTCCTTCTCCACCGAGCCGGACAGGATCGCATAGTCCGCCGGGTGGATCACCGAGTTGCCGGCACCGGACAGCACCGCGAACAGCACGATCTGCCAGTAGGAGGTGGCGAACCCCATCGCCGCGATGCCGGCCGACATGAGCACGACGCCGCCGACCAGGAACGCGCGGGCGCCGTGGCGGTCGACCAGGAAGCCCACCGGCGTCTGCAGCACCGCGGTGGTGGCGGACATCAGCGCCAGCGCCAGGCCAAGCTCGGCGAAGCTCACATGGAACGCCGCCTGCCATGCGATGAACAGGGGCGGCAGGCAGAGCACGTAAAAATGGGCCAGGAAATGCCCGGTCGCGATCAGCCAGTTCACGCGGGTCGAGTGGCGCAGCGCCATGCATCCGGCTCCGGGTTCGAATGTTCGCTTCGGGTGATGCGCCCTGAACCGCGTCGCTGGTCCAGTCAGGCGCACCGCGCGGCAGACCAGCCCGCGATGCTGCGGCTCAGCGGGAGGGGCGTCAACCGGGATCCGTGCATGGCACCGCCGCCCTGACGGGCGGCGGTGCGCCGTTCAGGCCAATTCCCGGAACAGGATGGACGCGTTGGTGCCGCCGAACCCGAAACTGTTCGACAGCGCCACCCTGATCCGGCGTTCCTGCGCGACCTTGGCGACCCGGTCGATGGCGCTGTCGCGGCTTGGCGCGTCCAGGTTCAAGGTAGGCGGCGCTATCCCGTCACGCACGGCGAGGATGGAGAAGATCGCCTCGACCGCTCCGGCCGCACCCAGCAGGTGCCCGGTCGCCGACTTGGTGGAGGACATCGCCAGTCCGCGCGCCGCATCGCCGAACAGCCGTTCCACCGCCTCAAGCTCCAGATCGTCGCCGAGCGGGGTCGAGGTGCCGTGGGCGTTCACGTACTGCACCGCATCGGGCGAAATGCCCCCGTTGCGCAGCGCCGCCCGCATGGAGCGATAGGCGCCTTCGTGATGCTCGGCTGGCGCGGTGATGTGGTAGGCGTCGCCCGACATCCCATAGCCGCCCACCTCGGCGTAGATCTTCGCGCCGCGGCGCTTCGCGTGTTCATATTCCTCGAGCACCAGCATGCCCGAGCCTTCGCCCATCACAAACCCGTCGCGGTCCTTGTCCCATGGGCGGGAGGCCGCTGACGGCGTGTCGTTGAAGCCGGTCGAGAGAGCGCGCGAAGCACAGAACCCGGCGATGCCGATCTCGCACACCGTCGCCTCCGCGCCACCCGCCACCATCACGTCGGCATCGCCGAGCATGATCAACCGGGCTGCGTCGCCGATCGCGTGCACGCCTGTCGCGCAGGCCGTCACCACGCAGTGGTTCGGGCCTTTGAAGCCGTATTTGATCGAGACGTTACCGGAGGCGAGGTTGGCCAGGGCCGAGGGGATGAAGAACGGCGACAGCCGGCGCGCCCGGCCGGAGCCTACCAGAAGCGAAGCGTCGTAGATCGTCTGCAGCCCACCGATGCCGGACCCGATCATGACGCCGGTGGCGAAGCGATCATCCTCGCTCGACGGCATCCATCCTGAATCCTCGACCGCCTCGGTGGCGGCCACCAGCGCCAGATGGATGAAGCGGTCCATCTTCTTCTGGTCCTTGATCGGAATCCACTCGGCGATGTCGAGCCCACCCTCGGCACGTGTGCCGAGCGGCACCTGCCCGGCGACCTTGCAGGGGAGATCCTTGGGATCGAAGCTCTGGATCGCTCCGATTCCCGAGTGGCTCTCGGTCAGCCGCCGCCATACATGCTCGACCCCGAGGCCGAGCGGGCAGACGATCCCCATGCCGGTGACGACGACACGCCGCATGGCTCGCCCCTCGTTCCGCGCGTCGCCGCTCAGCCGGCTTTCTGCTTTTCGATGTACTCGATCGCATCCTTCACGGTGCTGATCTTCTCGGCGGCGTCTTCCGGGATTTCGACGCTGAAGGCTTCCTCGAACGCCATCACCAGTTCGACCGTGTCGAGGCTGTCGGCGCCCAGATCGTCGATAAAGGATGCCTCGGGAGTGACCTTCGCCTCCTCCACACCCAGATGCTCGACCACGATCTTCTTCACCCTGTCAGCGATCTCGCTCATCGGCTTGTCAACTCCTGGCTGTCGTGACCCCGCGCCACCGGCGGGGATGATAGGAACGAAAGAGTGGGTCGGAAACCGCGCCCCGACCCGTGAGCCTGGTTGCGGACCGGCCTTGTACGGGCGGTCGGGCCGCTTAGCATGGTTGCGCGGCCTCGCCAACGGCGGGCGATGCCGTGGCCGTTACAGCATGGCCATTCCACCATTCACGTGAAGGGTCGCGCCGGTTACCCAGGCAGCTTCATCGGAGACGAGGTAAACCACCGCCGCCGCCACATCTTCCGGCGCTCCCATCCGTGGCAACGGGATCGCGCCGATGATGCGCTCGCGCTGCACCGCCGGCAATTTTTCGGTCATCGGCGTCGCGATGAAGCCCGGCGCCACCGCGTTCACCGTGATCCCGCGCGGCGCCACTTCCTGCGCCAGTGCCTTGGTCAGTCCGATCAGCCCCGCCTTGGCGGCGGCGTAGTTCGCCTGCCCGGCATTGCCGGTCGCGCCGATGATCGAGGAGATGGAGACGATCCGCCCGGCCCGCCGGCGCAGCATGCCGCGCAGAGCGGCGCGCGCGAGCCGGAACGGCGCGGTCAGGTCGACCTCCAGCACCGCCTGCCAATCGGCATCCTCCATCCGCAAGGCAAGCATGTCGCGGGTCAGGCCGGCATTGTTGACGAGGATGTGCAGCGGCCCGGCCGCCGCCTCGGCGGCCTCCACCAAAGCAGCCGGGGCGGCCGGATCGGCAAGGTCGGCAGGGCAGACATGCGCCCGCTCTCCAAGGGAATCCGCCAGGGCATCCAGCGCCTCGCGTCGGGTGCCGGACAGCACGACCACTGCCCCCTGCGCATGCAGGGCCCGCGCGATCGCCGCCCCGATACCTCCGGACGCCCCGGTCACCAGCGCCGGCTTGCCGTCGAGCCGAAACATTGCCGTACTCCTTACGCGCTGCGAGGGTGGAAGGCAGGACGGCAACGGCCGGGACGCGGCGCGCTTTCATCCCCTGGAACGATGCCCGACCGCCAGGAGGCAGCCAGGCTCCAGAGCACCCTCGCTGTCCTCGGCCGCAGGACCGCCCCCGTCATCCGCCGCATCCTAAAGCGACTTCAGCGCCGCTTCGATCTCGGCCGGCGTGCCGGCGGAAATCGTGGCTGCGCCAGGCGCGATTCGCCTGATCAGGCCGCTCAACACCTTGCCGGCCCCGAGTTCGACGAAATGATCGACCCCGAGGCCGATCATGTACTCGACGCTTTCGCGCCACCTGACAGTGGCCGTGCATTGCCGGACGAGCAGGGACCGGATCTCGTCCGGCTCAGTCGCCTTGGCGGCGGAGACGTTGGCGATCACCGGCACGACCGGGCGTGCCGGCGGCGCCTGTTCCAGCGCCTCCGCCATCACCTCGGCGGCGGGCGCCATCAGGGAACAGTGGAACGGCGCCGAGACCGGAAGGAGCATGGCCCGGCGGATCCCGCGGGCACGGGCGATCTCCACCGCGCGGTCCACCGCGGCGCGATGGCCGGAGATCACGACCTGGCCGCCGCCGTTGTCGTTCGCCGGATCGATCACCTCGCGCCGCGGCGGGTCGCTGTCCGGAACCGGCGCGGCTTCTTCGCAGATGGCCTGGGCGTCGGCGAACTCGACGCCGATCAGCGCCGCCATCGCACCTTCGCCCGACGGCACCGCATGCTGCATCGCCTCCCCGCGCCGGCGCAAAAGACTTGCGGCAGCCGAAGCGGTGAAGCTGCCCGCCGCGGCGAGCGCGCTGTATTCGCCGAGCGAATGGCCGGCGACCACGACCGCCTTCTGCGGCAGCGAGAAGCCGCCCTCGCGCTCCATCACGCGCAACACGGCCAAAGACACCGCCATCAGCGCCGGCTGGGTGTTGGCGGTGAGCGTCAGCTCCTCGGCTGGCCCCTCGAACATCAGCTTGGACAGTTTCTGCTTGAGGGTCTCGTCGACTTCCTCGAACACCTCGCGGGCCGGCGCGAACGCGGCCGCCAGATCCCGGCCCATGCCGACGACCTGGCTGCCCTGGCCGGGGAAAACGAAGGCGGACACGGGCATTGCGCAGGGTTCCGAGCACGAGGTGAAGGCGCAGGCGGGACGCCGCCGCGGGATGGCGGGGTAACGGCGCCGTCATAGGCTGTCAATCTGGTGCGACGACCCGCTGTACCGCCTGTTCAAGATTGCCCGCCGTCAGGTGGGTATGGAATCGTACATACCTCGCAATTGCGTGAGCGATTGGATCGTGGTAGACGATCTTTCCATGTTGCTGCAGCGCCTTGGCGGTCGCCGTCGGCTGGGCTCCCGTCCTGGAGGCCTGGGTTTTGCGGTGGCGCTGCTGGCGGTGGTCGCACAGCTCGCCTGGGCCGCGAGCGTGCCGCAGCCGGTGCTGCAACTGCTGAGCTTCGCGCCGATCTGCCACACCGACAGTACCGGCACGGCTCCGGGGCGCACGGACCGCCAGGTTCCGCTGCGGGCGGTTTCGCCGCAATGCCTCGCGCTGGCCATGCCGCTGCCGCTGGCGGCCGGCGCGCCGCTCGTGCCACCGCCATCGGGCACGATCCAGCGCGCCCCCCTGGCGCAGCGGCCGGCGACGGTGCCGCCCGCCCTGTTCCCGCTTGCGGCCGCGCCGCGTGGCCCGCCCACCTCCCTGACCTGAGTCGCCCTTCGCCGCGGCGCGTTCCGGCGCGCCGCCTGGCTCATCGTTGGTGGAGTACCTCCCCTTGCGCACACTGTCCCGTTCCCGTTGCGCGCGCGCATCCCGCGCCGCGCCGCCGGGCGCTGCCGGCCTCGCGGCCGTCGCCCTGGTGCCCGCTCTCCTGCTTCCGTCCTCGCCCGCCCACGCCCATGCGATCGCCGGCGCGCGCATGTTCGTCAACACGGTCGTCATCGACGATCCCGGCGTGGGTGACGAGGCCAACCTGCCGCTCGCGTCCGTACAAAGCCCCGACGGCAAGAGCACGGTGACCGACGCCAATTTCGAATACGACAAGACGATCCTGCCCGACCTCGGCATCGCAGCGGGCACCGACTACCAGTGGATCACGGTAGACCCGAACGACTTCGGAAAGACCCACGGCGGCTTCGGCGACCCCTACGTCCAACTGAAATACCGGTGGATCGTGCTGCCCAGGCACGAGTTCATGAGCTCCGTGCAGGTGAAGCAGGCGTTCGGCCGGGCCGGCACAACGGGGATCGACACCGGCTTCGACACCACGACCGTCTCGGCCTATTTCGGCAAGGGGCTGGGCGACATCCCCTGGGACCCGATCCGGCCCTTCGCCATCACCGGTGAGATTGACTACGGCATCCCGAACACCGGCCCGTCCGCGGGCGGCGGGATCGCCACCTGGTCGGGCGGATTGTCGCTGCAGTACTCGATTCCCTACCTGCAATCGCAGATCCGAAACTACGACCTGCCCAGCCTGCTCGCCCGGCTGACGCCGGTGGTGGAGCTCGGCTGGAGCTCGGCGGCCGCCAATACGGACCGCCGGCCGAGCGGCAACCCGACGACGTTCCTCCTCGGGACCGGTGCCGTCTGGACGGGAGAGACCTATGCCGTCGCGGCCGAGGTCCTGTGGCCGCTCAACGGCGCGGCCGGACACGGGCTCGGGGTCATCGGGCAGTTTCATCTCTACTTCGACGACATGTTCCCGAACACGCTCGGGCGTCCGTTGATTTCATGGTGAACCCGATGTTCCATATCGGCCGCCGCCAGCTTGGACAAGCGTCCATCCCGCCTCGCCGCGCGGGCGCGGTCGGCCTCGCCGCCGCGCTGGGCCTGACGCCCGCCGCCGCCTTCGCTCACGCCTTCCTGGTCGGTGCCGTCCCGGCCGTCGGCGCAACCGTACGGACCGCCCCAGGACGGCTCGCCCTCACCTACACGGAAGGCGTGGTGCCGCATTTCTGCCGGGTCACACTGCGTGGCCCGCACGGCTCCGCCATTCCGACCGGCCGACCGCAAGCGGAGGCGGGGCACGACCGGGTGTTGCTGGTTCGCCTGCCGACCCTGGCCCCAGGCCGGTATACGGTGAGCTGGCACGCCGTGGCGGTCGACACCCACCGGACCGAGGGACGCTTCGCCTTCACCGTGACCGGCACTGCGCCCGTTGGGAGATCACCCATTGGGAAAACACCATGAGCCCGGACGGGATGACGGCGCTGGCGCTGCTGCGCGGGACCCATGTCGCGGCGCTGCTCGTGCTGGTGGGAACGATCGGGTTCCGCGCGTTCGTGCTGCGCGACGCGGCGGAGCCGGGCCTGGGGCGACTCGCGTTCGGTGCCGCGGCACTGGCGCTCGGCCTCGGGGCCGCCTGGTTCCTGGCGGAAGCAGCACAACTCGGCCAGGCCCGGTCGCTGGGCGCGGCCTTTGCCACGATCCCGGCACTGCTGACGTATTTCGTGTTCGCCCGCTGGTTGGCGCTGCGGCTCGGGCTCCTGGCCGTGGCCGTGGCCTGGCTCGCCGCCGGTCAGGATGCGCTGCCCGCCGGACGGCGGCTGGCGCTGCTGGCGGCGCTGGCCGGCGGGGCGCTGGCCCTCCAACCGTTGCTCGGCCATGCCGGAGCTGCCCGTGGGACCACGGCGATGGTGCTGACCGGGGCGGCCTTCGTGCATCTCGCGGGGGCGGCGCTGTGGTTGGGTGGACTGCCCGCGTTCGCCCTGGTGGTGCGCCGCACCTCCGGTGCCAGTCTCGCCCGGGCGGCGCATCGGTTCTCGACGCTTGCCCTCCGCGCGGTCGTTGCCATCGCGCTGGCCGGTGCGACGGAGGGCTGGATCCTCGTGGGCAGCCTCGCGCGACTGACCGACACGCGCTATGGCTCGGACGTGACGTTCAAAACCGCGCTGTTCGCGGCGGCCCTGACGCTGGCGGCGGCGAATCGCCTGGTACTGACCCCTCGGCTCGATGGACCCGAAGCGACGGTGGCGCGACGACGCCTGCAGGCCACGGTGGGGATCGAGACGGCAATCGGTCTCGCGATCATCCTGACCGCCGGATTTCTGTCGGACCTGCCGCCGGGCGCCGACGCGCCGGTCTCCGCGCCACACTGGTCCTGGCTGCCGGGTGGCGGGATTCTCCTTGCCGCCGCCGGCCTGGCGCTGTGGTTCGCGCGGCCGAAGTCGTTCGTGTTCCCTTTCAAACGTCCAGGAGCAACCAATGACACATCGTTTTCTTAGGGCCGGCTTGAAAACCATCGCCTCGGTCAGCGGGCTCGAACGGGCCCAAGGATCGTGTTTTGGTCGACATCTTTCTCGGCCTGCCGACGCGCTGATCTGCCGACGACGCCTCAGGCGCGAAGGCTTTCCGCGGCGATTCGGCTTTGCCGGCCTCGCCCTCGGTCTCGGTCTCGGTCTCGCCCCTGGTCTCGCCCCCGGGGCCCCGAACGTGGCATGGGCGGGCGCAGCGCCAGCCGGGGCTCCGGCGGGGGTCCAGGTGCAGACCCCGTGGTTCCGCTACCTGCTGGCCAGCATTCCCGCGGGGGGCTACATGACGCTTGAAAACAATGGCGCCGGGCCGGCGGTGCTGACTGGCGCGCAGTCGCCCGGCTGCGGCATGCTGATGATGCACCGTACCGAAACGGTCGGCGGGACCGACCGGATGGTCCGGGTCGAGAAGGTGAACATCCCGGCGCATGGGAAGCTGCGGTTCGCGCCCGGCGGCTACCACCTGATGTGCATGGAACCCAAGATGCACCCGGGGCAGGCGGTTCCGGTGACCTTGCACTTCGCCGACGGCAGCAGGATCACGGTTCGCTTCATCGTACGCGGCGCGAACGGGACGCCGGAAGCACCCGGCGCGGCAAAGGACTGAGGCGCCCGCTATGGGCGCAGTGCGAGAATGGGGATGACGATGCGCAGCTTCCGACATCAAGACGACGCGCCCGCTGCGGCGAGCGACGCCGGCGGCACCGAACGCCGCGCCACGCCTGATCGACAGGCGTCCGGCCATGGTGTCGGGAGCCGACGGGCATGGATGCGGGGCGCGATCTCGCTGGCGCTGGCCGGCGGGCTGACGGCAACGGCGCGACCGGCGGCGTTCGCGGCGGCCGCCCAGACTATCGACGTACGCGGCCTGGTGCCGGCGCTTGCCTTCGCCGCGACCGACGCTCAAAGCGGCAAGACGGTCACCGCCGCCGCCTTTCGCGGCAAGATCGTGCTGCTCTACCTGGGCTACACCAACTGCCCGGATGTCTGCCCGCTCACTTTGCACAACATCGCGCTGATCCTGCACCGGCTGGGCAAGGACCGCGCGGACGTGCGGGTCCTGTTCGTCACCGTCGATCCGAACCGCGACAGCCTCGCGGTGCTCCGCCGCTACACGGCGCTATTCGCGCCCGAGATCATCGGCTTGCGGCTGGGGCCCAATCAGCTCGCGCGGCTGGCGCGCCGGTACCGGCTGGCCTATTCGGTCTCCCCGGCGACGGCGTCCCACCCCTACGAGGTCTTGCATTCGTCAGCGGTCTATGTGTTCGACCGGACCGGGGCAGCCCGGCTGTTGATCCCGTCGCTCGCCAGCGCAACGCCGGATCTCCCTGGCACGACCGCCGATCTGGAGCGGTTGCTACACGGCAGCAGCGCGGGACTGCTCGGTAGGCTGACAAGGCACTTCTGACGTCGGGACCGGCGCCCGCGCAGGGGTGGAGACATGACGGAGAGACGATGACGGCTTCGCTTTCGCTCGGCACCGCCAACCGGTCCCACGCCTGGGGCGTGACGGGCCCGCGCTGCGCCTGGGCCGTTCCATTCGCCCTCGTCGTGGTGGGCGCGGCGCTGGACCTGGCCAGCACTGAAGCGCCGGCGGCGATGCCGGTGTTTCTGCCGTTCGACTTCTCCTGGTTCGCCTGGCTTGGGACCGTGCTCCCCGTGTGGTGGTTCCTGCGCGGGAACGCGCTGCTGCCCGCGGACGAACGCCCGCCCCCATGGCGGCAAGCGGCGTTCCTGCTGGGAATGGCCGCGATCTGGGCGGTGCTGCAGACCCGCTATCTGTATCTGGCCGAGCATGAGTTCTTCTTCAACCGCATCCAGCACGTGGTGATGCACCATCTGGGACCATTCCTGGTGGCACTCGGCCTGGCGGGCGACCCGATCCGGCGGGGTATGCCGCGCCGGATCGCCGGCGTGGTGACGCACCGGCTGATCCGGCGGGCAATTGCACCACTGCAACAGCCATTCGTGGCGGCGTTCCTGTTCGTCGGGCTGGTGGCGCTGTGGCTGATCCCGCCGGTGCATTTCCGCGCCATGATCAGCGACCGCCTGTTCTGGATCATGAACTGGAGCATGGTGCTGGACGGGTTGCTGTTCTGGTGCATGGTGCTGGACCCGCGCCCCGCCCCGCCCGCACGGGCCGGCTATGGCGCGCGGGCTGCGATGGCGGTGGGGGTGATCTTTCCGCAGATCCTGATCGGCGCGCTGATCGTCTTCGCCCGCTACGACATCTATCCGTACTACGATTTTTGCGGCCGCTTCTTCCCGACCATCAGCCCGCGCTACGACCAGCTGGTCGGCGGCATGGTGGTCTGGATCCCGCCGGCGATGATGAGCGTGATCGCGTTGATCCTGGTGCTGAACCACCTGCGCCGGGCGGAAGAGTCCGCGCCGCGCCCGCTTGATCCGCGCGCCGCGCGGATGGAAGCGTTGTCGGCCCGCTGGACCGGGCGGCCGGACGCAAGGACGAACCAGACAACGACCCGGGACGACCTGCCATGACAAGATCTTCCACCCCACCGTCCGTCACCCCGCCGGGAAAGCCGGCTTCCGCCCCGTCCGGCCGCGGCTATGCGTTGGTGGGCGTACTGATGGCGCTGCTGATATTCGCCGCAGGCGGGTTCCTGTGGTTCAGCGGCCGGCACGGAGCAACCGTAGGCGGCCCCTTCACCCTGGTGAACGGCCAGGGGAAGACGGTCAGCAGCACGATGTTCCGAGGCAAGTACATGCTGGTCTATTTCGGCTACACGCATTGCCCGGACGTGTGCCCCACCACCCTGTCCGACATCGCCATAGCGTTGAAGCAGATCGGCCCCAAGGCGAAGCAGGTCGTGCCGCTGTTCATTACCGTCGATCCGGCGCGCGACACGCCGGCCGTGATCCAGCGCTATACGGCGTTGTTTTCTCCACGGATCGTCGGCCTCACCGGCACCGCCGCGCAGATCGCGACGGCCGCGCGCGAATACCACGTCTACTATGCGAAGCACGTGACCGGCCCGGGACCCAACGACTATTCAATGGACCACAGTTCGGTGATGTACCTGATGGGGCCGGCGGGGCGGTTCCTTGCGCCGATCGCCGCCGACGGGTCGGTGCGGCGGCTGGTCGCGACTCTTGAGCGGGTGGTCTCCTGACCCCATCGAGCAGCTCTCTCGGGACCGGTTCGGGCGGAGCGCTGACCGTCGGGATATCGACGGGTCTGCATAGCCGCCTCGAACCATATCGCTTGAAGTCCTTTGCGCAAAGGCACGTGGCGCCGACTGCGGCATGCATGACGAGATGCACGACCAACCGGGCGCCCAGTGCCCGTTCGTGGCGATCCTCTGCGCCGGGCGGGACAGCACACCCTCCGGGCATACCGGCCCGCGGCCGCATCCAAGCTGCTTCGGCGAACGCCCGAAATCCCGACCGCATGGGCAGCGAAAATCGTGCACGCCCCGCCGACCTCCTCAGCCCCGACGGCCCCTTCGGCTATCGCCGTGCCACCAGAATGCCCTCGACCACGTCCTGTACCGACAGTGCCTCCGCCACCGTCGCCAGCCCGTGCGCCTCCCCGCGGGTCATCGCCGCCACCGCGGCAAGTTGCCGGCGCAGCACCAGCGGGCGGGCGCGCTCGTTCGGCATCGCATGCGGGCTCGGCTGCCACGCGCCGTCCGCCCCCAGTTGTTCCGCGATTGCCCAGTCCCGTAGGCGGATGGCGCCGTTTGGGCCTTGTAACGTCCAGGTGTTGTGATCGTCCTTTCCGGTGGTGCCGACCGAACCGAGCACCGTCACCGGCAGGTTTCCGGCGCGCAGACGCGCGCGCACCGCGCGCTCGCTGCGGCCCGGCTCGGGGAACGCGGCGAACGCCTCCTCCAGTTGGAATGGGCCTGCCAGGCGCCCGGTCAGGAACAGGAAATGCGACAGCACCTCCCGCGTGAAGCCGCCCTGCTCCGGCCGGTCCAACCAGGACGCCGCGTCGCGCTGCCACCCGCGCGGCCAGGCGGCGAAGGCGGCCTCGATGTCCAGGGTCCGCGGCGTGCCGACCGCGCCCGCCGCGAGCCAGTCGCGCAACTGATCGACAGCGAAGCTGGAAGCCATGGGGAAGTTTACCGCGATCCGCGCGCCCTCCGCCTCGGCCGCGAACGCCCGGGCCTCGGCGATGTCCACCGCCAGCGGCTTTTCGCACAACACCGCGCGGCCGGCGGCCAGTCCGGCGCGTGCGTGCGCCAGATGGGTCGCCGGGGGCGAGGCGATGTAGAGGCAGTCGCATGCCGCGATCACCGCCGCAGGGCTGCCTGCGACCGTCAGGCCGGGGAAGGACGCGGCTATGCGCGCCCGCGCCGCCTCCGACGGATCCCAGATCCCGCTCACCTGCACCGTATCCGCGGCGTGGTCGAGGGCGGCGCGCAGCAGGCGCTCGCCCATGATGCCCGCGCCGAGAATGCCCAGCCTGATCACGCTCATCTCCCCGCCGTCCCCTGCCCTGTCCAGTCGCGCTGATAAGGCTGGTCGCGCCGCGCATCAATCGTCAGCGCGGATCCATGATGACCCGCCATCGGCCTTCCAGGCTGATGAGCAGACCTCCGGACACCTGCGCTTCGTGGGAAGTGGCAGTCGCACCACCCGCGACGTTCCACTGTTCACAGCGGCCGAGTCCGGGCAAGGTCGGTTCGACGGTCGCAGCGGCCGCGTAGAGCCCCGCGACAAAATTGCCGGCACGGGTCGCAGTTCGCCGCCCTGCTGAACGATCCGGAGATGGCGGCGCTGCGGGCCGCGGTGCCGCCGCTGATGCAGATGCTGCGTCCGCTGTGCCGGATGCTCGGCGTGCTGCCGCCGGGCGAACCGCCGCGCGCACCGCGTCCGCGCGCGCCGCGCAAGAAGAACCTCCGGTGGCGCCCGAAGCGGCGCGACGATCTGCTGCTCCAGCTTCGGATGGGCACGCCGCTGATTCTGACCTGAACGGGGCCAGGAAACGCGCGCCCTATTTGTTGCTTATTAGTGACTGATAGGGCTTCAGCCCGAGGGGCCGTGCTACGAAGGGCCTGCGGGCTTCGGTTGCACCGTTCCGGGCGCCGGGCGCGCCCGTTCCGCCCGCCCTACCGCGTCATCTCCAGCAAATCCGTCACCACCCGTTCCAGGTCCCGCAGCGTCGAACACCCCCGCACCATCTGGCAATGCGGCGCGTAGCGGAACATGTCCGAATCCCCCGTCCCCCAGGCGGCGCGGTACTCGGGATTGAGCCAGATCACCCGCTTCGCCCGCGTCGCGATCCGCGCCACTATCTCCACCCGCGGATCGGTGCGGTTCCCGCGCGCATCGCCCAGGATCAGCACCGTCGCCCGGCGATCGACGATCCCCATCCAGCCGTCCTCGAAATCCGCCAGCGAATTGCCGTAGTTGGACGAACCGAAGCCGATGATGCCCAGGATTTTGGCGATCGCCGTCTCGATCGGCTCGGCTTCCAGGATCTCGCTCACCTCGATCAGCGAGCCGGCGAACGCGAACGAGCGGATATCCGCCAGCGCCTCGTTCAGCGCATAAAGAAACATCAACAGAAACTGCGCCATCGCCGCGACCGAGCCGGACACGTCGCACAGCACGATCACCCGCGGCTTCTCGATCCGCTTTTGCTTCCAGGTGGTGATGAACGGGATGCCGCCCCAGCCCATGTTCCGCCGCATCGTGCGTCGGATGTCCAACTGCCCGCGCAACCGCCGCGTCCGCGGCCGTGCGTAGCGCGCCGCCAGCTTCTTCGCGATCGCCCGCACCAGCACCTGCATCCGCGCGTAGTCGCGGCGGTCGAGGTTCGACAGCCGGGTGGATTTCAGCAGTTCCTCGCGGAACTCCTCGGTCTCGCCGCGGGCGAACAGCAGCAGGTTGCGCTCGACGAAGTCCCGCACCTGGCCGCGCAACCGGGTGACCGCTGCTTCCAGCCGCGCCGCCTCTGCGTCCCCCGCGTCTTCCAGCGCCGCGATCTCCTGTTCGACCGCGCGCAGGCCCATGTGGTCGAGCACCCGCCTGGCATACAGGTTGCGCTGGGTGAAAAAGCGGATGTTCGGAAGGCCGGCGGCTTCGCCCGCCGCCTCCATCGCCGCGGCAAGCGCGGGGCCGTCGCCCTCCCGCAGCAGGCGGCCGAGACCCGCGCCCGCGCCCGCGCCCTCACCCCGGGGTGGCGCGGCCGGATCGGGCGCCGCGGCCTCGGGCGCGGCCAGGTCGTCACGCCGGAAATAAAGATCGAAACACGCCGCCAGCGCGGCCTTCTCCTCCGCGGTCTTGGCCAGCACCAGCCCCAACGCGTCGCGCAGCACCGCGCGATCGGCGTAACCCACCGCCTCGACCGCGCGCACGGCATCGATGCTTTCCGCCGGCGAGATACGCACGCCGGAGCCGCGTGCGGCTTCGAAGAACCGGCGCAGCGGTTCAATGGTGGACATGCCTGCTCCCGCGCTTGCCCGGTGGCCCGCCCCGGCGCGGCCTACCCCCGCGCCTTCGCGACCAGCTCGCCCAGCTGGCGGCCGGCCGTTTCGATATCGGCCTCGAATTTCAGCAGCACGTTCAGGGTGTCGCGCACCAGATCAGCCTCCAGCGTCCTGGCGTGCAGCAGCACCAGCACCCGCGCCCAGTCGATCGTTTCGCTGACCGAGGGCGGTTTCTTCAGGTCGAGCCCGCGCAGGCTTTGCACGAACGCAACCAGTTGCGTCCGCAGCCCGGCGTCGGCCTCCGGCACGCGAGAGGCGATGATGCGGGCTTCCAGCTTCGCGTCGGGAAAGCCGATATGCAGGTGCAGGCAGCGGCGTTTCAGCGCGTCGCCCAGGTCGCGCATGCTGTTCGAGGTCAGGATCACCACCGGCGGCACGGTGGCGGCGATCCGGCCGATTTCCGGGATCGTCACCTGGTAGTCGGACAGGATTTCCAGCAGGAACGCCTCGAATTCCTGGTCGGACTTGTCGACTTCGTCGACCAGCAGCACCGCTCCGGCGTCCGCCTGCAGCGCGCGCAGCAAGGGCCGGGGCTCCAGGAACTCGGGCGAGAAGAACAGATCGCCGAATCCGTGCAGCTTGCCGAGCGCCGCATTCAGGCTGTCGGTATCGCCCAGCACCTCGCCGATCTTCTCGCGCAGGATCTGGGTGTAGAGAAGCTGCTTGCCGTATTTCCACTCATACAGCGCCTTGGCCTCGTCCAGCCCCTCGTAGCACTGCATGCGGATCAGCGGCAGGTCGAGCCAGGCGGCGATGGATTTCGCCAGTTCCGTCTTGCCCACGCCGGCGGGGCCTTCGACCAGGACCGGCTTCTGCAGGTGATGCGCCAGATACACGGCGGTCGCGATCTGCCGGCTGGGGATGTAGCCGGACGCCGCAAGCCCGTTTTCCACCGCCTCGATCGAGGTCACCTGACGATCGGCCGCCGGCGCGCCGCGCGGCAGGTCTGCTGAATACGGCATCCGTCCTCTCGGGGTCCTACTTGCCGGTATCCCCTAGCATCCTTCGCCGGTTTGCCAAACCCCGGCCTCTCCTTACTCTGGCCCCCGGTCGAGCCGGGGAGGACGGAGATGGAGTTTCGCATCAACGCCGAGCAGCGGGAGATGCGCGAGGCGGTGCGGGCGCTGGCGCAGGAGAAGTTCCGCGGCCGCGCGCAGCGTTGGATGGACGGTACGTTTCCCTGGGAAAACCTTCGCGAACTGGCCGAGATGGGCGTTCTGGGGATGTCCGTGCCGGAGGAATATGGCGGCCTCGGCCTCTCCATCATGGACACGGTGCTGATCCTCGAGGAGATCGCCAAGGTCTGCTACCCGACGGCGATGGCGGTGCTCGGGGAAGCGGGGGTGCAAACCCGGGTGATCGCGCGGTACGCGCCGGAGGCGATCAAGCAGCGGATCCTGCCGCGCGTGGTCGGCGGCGAATGCGTCCTCGCGGTCTGCATGACGGAACCCCATGCCGGCACCGATGTGGCGAACTACCGTACCAACGCGCGCGTCGTCGGCGACCGGGTGATCCTGAAGGGCACCAAGACGTTGATCAGCCGCGCGCGGGAAGCCGGCATGTTCGTGGTATTCACCCGGGTCGACGGCCGCGCCGGTCGGGAAGGGATCGGCTGCGTGCTGGTGGAACCCGACACCAAGGGCTTCGCCGTCACCGGCACCTATCACACCATGGGCGGGGAAAACCTGCACGAGATCCAGTTCGAGGACTGCGAACTGCCGCTGGAGAACCTGGTGATCCGCGAAGACGGGTTCCGCAAGCTGCTCTCGGCGTTCAACACCCAGCGCTGCCTGAACCCGGCGATCTCGCTTGGCCTGGCGGAAGGGGCGTTCGACGAAGCGGTGTCCTATGTGCGCGACCGCACCGCGTTCGGCCGTCCGATCGCCGACCATCAGGGGGTGCGTTGGAAGCTCGCCGACATGTTCAAGGACATCGAGGCCGGCCGCGGGCTTCTGTATCGCGCTGCGCTGACCGCGAACCCGTTTCCCGACCCGTTCCTGGCGGCGACCGCCAAGGTCTTCAACAACGAGATGTCGCTGCGCGTCACCAGCGAGGCGGTGCAACTGCATGGCGGCTTCGGATTTACCGACGAATACCCGGTCTCGCGCCTCTATCGCGGCGCCCGCTACGGCTCGATCGGCGGCGGCACCACCGAGACCTTGCGCGACCTGATCGGCAAGAAGCTGGTGGCGGACAGCGATCGCGCCCGCGGGATCCTTGGGCTCGATACGCATTGACCGGCCGGCGCCGTGGTTCCACGCCGCGGCGCGGCCATCCGGAGGCCGCAATCCGATGGTTGACCCGGCAGCCGGGTTTGTGGTCGGGGTGGAAGGATGATGCGTGTTCTCCTGCTGCTGGCGGCCCTCGCCATCGCCGTGGCGCGTGTTGCGGCGCCACCGGCCGCGGCAGCCACCCCGGCCGGGACGGTCGAGACACCGCTGCCGCCGCTCAGCGCCGCCGAGGCCCGCCAGGCGCTGGAGGTGCTGCGCGACCCGCGCCGCCGGGCCATGGTGGAGCATACGCTCGACGCGATCATCCGCGCCGGCGCCGTGCCCGTCCCCCATGGCGCCACGGCCCCGCCGCCCGCCGCCCATGCGGCCCCGCCAGCGGGCGCACCGGTGCCGGCGGCCAAGTCTCCGGCGCCGGGAGCCGCCGCTGCCAAGGCCCCGGTGCAATTAAACCCCGACGGTCTCGGTGCGGCGGTACTCACCGGCGCGTCCGGTTTCATGGCCAACCTGTCGCGCCGGCTCGTCGGCGCCTTGCGCACCGCGCAGAGCGTGCCGTTGCTGTGGGGATGGGTCGTCGTGATGGCGACCAACCCGCTGGCAAGCGCATTGCTGCGCGACGCGGCATGGCGGGTCGCCGTGGTGTTCCTGCTCGCCTTCCTGGCCGAGGCCGTCGCCCGCCGGCTGATGCGCCCGTCCCTGACGCGACTGGACCAGCGCGCCGGCATGGAGGATGCCGCCGCGCCGGCGCCGGCGGCAGGCGAGCCCCCCGCGGAAGCCGGCATCGGGGGCGAAGCAGGGAGCGGGCTCGCGGCCAAGCCGGTGCAAGTGCCGGCGGCGCTGGCGCCCGACGCCGAGGCCGAGGCCCGCGCCGAGGAAGGCCAGACCGAGCCCGCGGCGGAAATCCCGCGCGGGCGCGACCGGTTGCGCCGCATCGGCCTTGCCGCCATCCGTTTTCTGCTCGACCTCGTTCCGGTGCTGATATTCGTGCTGGTTGGGCACATCTCCGCCGCGACGCCACTTGGAGGTTCGGACCAGCCCCGGCTGATCATCCTGGCGGTGGTCGATGGCTATGCGGTCTGGCGGGTCGTCCTCTGTCTCGGGCGGATGCTGCTGGCGCCGGCCACGCCGCGCCTGCGGCTGGTGCGGATGTCCGACGCCCTAGCCGCCTGGTCCAGCCGCTGGCTGGCGCGGATCGTGGCGGTGGCGGTGCTCGGCTACGCGATCGCGCAGGTGGGCCTGCTGCTCGGGATGTCGGAGCCGGCCTATGACGGGCTGCTGAAGCTCGCCGGACTGATCAACCACATCTTCGTCGGCACCATGGTGCTCCAGAAGCGCCGCGCCGTGCGGCGATGGCTGCGGGTCGCGGACGGCGCCGCTGGTGCGATGGCCGGGCTGCGCAATGCGATTGCCCCGGTCTGGCATTGGATCGCGCTGTCGCTGCTGGCCGGGGAGTGGCTGGTCTGGGCGGTGGAACTTCGGCACGGCTACTACGTCATGATCCGCACCCTGGCGATCGTCGTGGTGGTCGCCGCGGGGGCGCGCTTTCTTATGACGGAACTGTACGGCCTGCTGGAACGGGCGATGCACCCGGGGCCGGACATCACCGCACGCTACCCCGGGTTGGGATCGCGGCTGGCCGTCTATCATCACCCGCTGCGGGTGAGCCTGCGGGGCGCGGTCCTGGTCGTCGCCGCCGCCGTGCTGGCACAGTTGCTCGGGCTCGGGGCGATCACCTGGGCGGTCGGCTCACCCCTCGGCCAGCGGCTGGTCGGGGGCTTCGGCGCCATCGTGTTCACCGTGGTCCTCGCCGTGTCGATATGGGAGATCGCCAACGCGGTCCTGCAGCAGCATCTGGGCCGGCTGACCCGGGAACAGCACGCCGCCCGCGCGGCGCGGCTGCGTACGCTGCTGCCGCTGCTGCGCGCCGCCTTGTTCGTCGTGATCGCCGTGATCGCCGGCCTCACCGTGCTGTCGCAGATCGGGATCGATATCGGTCCGCTGCTGGCCGGCGCCGGCATCATCGGCGTGGCGATCGGCTTCGGTTCGCAGAAGCTGGTCCAGGACCTGATCACCGGCATTTTCCTGCTGGCGGAGAACTCGATCCAGGTGGGCGACGTCGTCAGCGTGGGCGGGCTGTCCGGGGTGGTGGAGAACCTGTCGGTGCGCACCATCCGCCTGCGTGACGCCGACGGCTCGGTGCACGTGATCCCGTTCAGCTCGGTCAGCACCGTGACCAACATGACCAAGGACTTCAGTCAGGCCGTGTTCAACATCGGCGTCGCGTACAAGGAGGACTACGACCACGTGGTGGAGGTGCTGCGCGCGCTGGCCAGGGAGATGCGCGCCGAGCCGGAGTGGGCCGACCGCATGCTTGCCGAGCTGGAGGTGTGGGGGCTCGACCAGTTCGGCGACTCGTCGATCGTCATCAAATGCCGCCTTCTCTGCACCCCGTTCGGCCGCTGGGCGGTGATGCGCGAATTCAACCGCCGCATGAAGCGGAAATTCGATGAGCTCGGCATCGAGATTCCGTTCCCGCACCGCAAGCTCATCGTCGATTCGCCGATCCCGTTGCAGAACGTGCTGAGGAACGCGCAGACATGACCGACCTGACGACGGTTGCCGGTCTGGCCGACGCGCTCGCCCGCGAAGGCTTCGCCTTCGTGCCCGGCGCGGCGATGCGCCCCGCGCTGGAAGCGTTCGGTTCGCTCGCGGACTGGGAAGGCTTCGCCGCCAGCTGGGACGATCTCGGGCTCGACACCTACATGGCCGATGGCGGGCGCTATCGGAAGCGCCGCTACGCCGCCTTCGCCGCCGATGCCGATGGCCTGCGCCGCAAGCCGCACCAGCCCCACTACCAGAGCCGCGACTACAACCCGCTGAACGGCGGGGTGGAGCGCTGGTTCGCGCCGATCGCGCCCGATATCGGGGCCGGTGAAAGCCTGACCACGATCCTCTCGTTCTGCCGCGCCCTGTTCGACCGGCTGGACGCGCCGCCGGCCTGGCATATCGAAGTGCACCAATTCCGCATCGAGGCCCGCGCCGACGTGCTTGGCCACCCGACGCCGGAGGGCACGCATCAGGACGGTGTGGACTACGTGCTCGTGCTCCTGGTCGGGCGGCGAAACGTGCGCGAAGGCAGGACCACGGTGGCCGACCTCGCGCGTCGGCCGCTGGGCGACTTCGTGCTGACCGAGCCGTTCGACGCCGCATTGGTGGACGACAACCGGGTGATGCACGGGGTGACCCCGGTGGCGCCGGTCGATCCGCTGGAACCCGGCGCGCGCGACGTGCTGGTGGTCACGTTTCGTCGATAGAGACATACCGGGATCACCTCCGCGTGGCGCTTGCCGGCGTGGCCTCGGCGGCGGAAAACCCGGCAGGCCCGCAGCAGGGCGGTCGGCGGCAAGGGACCTTCATCGATGCGCGACACCATCACCGCGCCTGGCGAACGGGCCGATCCGCTCGGCATCATTGCCGGGGGCGGGACCCTGCCGGCCCAGGTTGCGGCGGCCGGGCGTGCGGCCGGGCGTGCGGTGTTCCTGGTGGGGCTGCACGGGCATGCCGAGCCGGCGGTACTGGCGCCCTATCCGCATGTCCTGCTGCGCATCGGCGCGGCCGGGGCGATCCTGGCGGCGCTGCGGGAGCAGGGTTGCCGCGACCTCGTGCTGATCGGCCGGGTACGGCGCCCCTCCGTCGCCGCCTTGCGCCCCGACAGGGACGGCGCGCGCGTCCTGGCCCGGATCGGCCGCGCCATGTTTTCCGGCGACGACGGATTGCTGGCGGCGGTGATCCGGGTGCTGGGCGAGGAGGGATTCCGGGTGCTGGGCGCGCACGAGGTGCTGGGCGCCGCGCTGGCGCCGGCGGGCCTGCTGGGGCGACTCGCCCCCGATGCCGCCGCCCAGATGGACATCGCCCGCGGTATCGCCGTGGCGCAGGCGCTAGGCGCGGCGGATGTCGGCCAGGGCTGCGTCGTGCAGCAGGGGCTGGTGCTGGCGGTGGAGGCGATCGAGGGCACCGACGCGATGCTCGCCCGTGCCGCCAGCCTCGCTCGGCCCGGACCCGGTGGCGTGCTGGTGAAGCTGGTCAAGCCTGGCCAGGACCGCCGGGCCGACCTGCCGACGATCGGGCTGGAGACCGTCCGGGCCGCCGCCGCCGCCGGCTTGCGGGGCATCGCCGTCGAGGCGGGCGGTACGCTGCTGGCCGAACGGGCCAGCCTGGGGGGGGCGGCAGACGAGGCGGGGATTTTCCTGCTAGGTGTGGACCCTGCAAGCTTCACCGCGAACGGAGACAGACCATGAGCCGCTTCCTGCACACCATGCTGCGCGTCGGCGACCTGCAGCGCAGCGTCGATTTCTACACCAAGCTGCTGGGCATGAAGGAACTCCGCCGACGCGACGTGCCGGAAGGAAAGTACACCCTGGTCTTCGTCGGCTATGACGACGAGGACAGCAGCGCGGTCGTCGAGCTGACCTACAACTATGGGGTGGACCACTACGACCAGGGCACCGCGTTCGGCCACCTGGCCGTCGGCGTGCCGGACGTGAAGGCCACCTGCGATGCCCTGCGCGCCGGCGGTGCCAAGATCACCCGGGAGCCGGGGCCGGTGAAGTTCGGCACCACGATCATCGCTTTCGTCGAAGACCCGGACGGCTACAAGATCGAGTTGATCCAGCGGGCGTGAGCCGTTCAATGGCGGCGGCGCGGGATCAGGCACCGCAGGAGGCGGCGCGTGGTGCGCGCTGCCCCGTCTGCGGGCGGCCCGTCGAGGCTGCGGCGCGGCCGTTCTGTTGCCGCCGCTGCGCGGAGATCGATCTTGGCCGGTGGCTGACCGGGCAATACGTGCTGCCGGGCCATCCGGCGGAGGAAGATGGCGAAGCGGCGATCTCCCCCGATCACCCGCTTGATCGCGGCCCGGGCTTGGGCTAATCGGACCCGACGCCCAGGTAGCTCAGTTGGTAGAGCATGCGACTGAAAATCGCAGTGTCGGTGGTTCGATTCCGCCCCTGGGCACCATGCCGTCTGCCGCTGATCGCCGCCGATTGCCGCTAAATCAAAGGGTTAATGTGACTGATTCCGGCGCCGGACATCGCCCGGAACGCGCCACGGTGCGCCGTTTTATCCGGCGACTTTCTCCCGCCGCCTTGCTGGCGCCTTGCTAGAGATTTTTGGTTTGCCCATTCTGCCGCCCGACGCCGTCAGTTCGGAGGCAACCGATGCGTGGGAAAATCACCAAAAGAAAGGTTGACGAACTTCAGCCGGGAGGCCGGGATGTGTTCCTCTGGGACACGGAGCTTCCTGGCTTCGGCTGCAAGGTCACGCCGAAGGGTGGGCGGATCTACGTCCTGCAATATGGTCAGGCGGGGCGCGATCGCCGGATAACGATCGGGCGCCATGGGATTGACCTGACGGCGGAGCAAGCGCGGGTCGAGGCGCTTCGGTTGCGGGGATTGATCGCCACCGGCGAAACGCCAACGGGTAAGGTCACGCAGCGGACCGAGGTGATCACCGTGGCCGAACTCGGCCAGCGATACCTCGACGAGTACGCTATTCGCCACAAGAAGCCGTCTGGTATTGCCCAGGATCGCCGAAATCTTCAGAACCATGTCGTCCCGCTGATGGGCAAACTGCGCATCAGCGCGGTTGAGCGCGCCGACGTGGCGCGGGTGATGCGCGAGGTCGCGGCCGGCAAGACGGCAAAGGATGAAAAAACCAAACATCAGGGTCGGCGGATTGTGCGCGGGGGCGAGATCGTCGCCAACCGGGTTCAAGCCCTTCTGTCAAAGATGTTCGCCTTGGCGGAAGACTGGAAGCTCCGCCCCGAGGGAAGCAATCCCTGCCGTGGGGTCAAGCGATACGCCGAACATAAGGTCGAGCGATTTCTGTCCGCCGAGGAACTGGCCCGGCTTGGCGCCGCGCTCGCGTCTGAGGCGGCGCGAGCTGTTCCGATGCCACCGTCCGAGGGAAGACGGGGCTCGCGGCTACCGACCGGTGCAAGGGCGGCGTCGATAGCAGCGCTGCGGCTGCTGTTGCTCACCGGGTGCCGGGTTGGCGAGGTTTTGTCGCTACGCTGGGAAAACGTGAACCTGGAGCGGAGACTGTTGCTTCTTTCCGACAGCAAGACGGGCGCCAAGCCCGTGTTCTTGTCGACAGCCGCCGCCGAGCTTATCGGCACGCTGCCCAGAATGGCCGGGACGGAATACGTATTCCCAGGCGACCGTCCTGGGAAGCCGATTGTCTCGCTGCGAAAGAGCTGGGAGCGTGTATGCAGGATCGCCGAGATCGATGCTCTGCGCCTGCACGATCTTCGACATACCTATGCCAGCGTTGGCGCAGCCGACGGTTTGAGTCTTCCAGTAATTGGCGCCCTGTTGGGGCACTCTCAACCGGCGACGACCGCTCGCTACGCCCATCTTGCGGCCTCCCCACTCCATGAAGCGGCTGACGCGATCGGTGCCAGGATTATGGCCGCCATGGATGGTAAAAGACGTTCGGACCAAGTTTCCGTCGGTGAGTAGCGGGTGGCGAAGAATGGGCGGCAAAAAGAAACTGTAGCGTGCAGAAGAGCAGGGGCGGAATCATGTTTTCCGGCTAAGCCATTCAAAGGTCGTGTAGTTTTTGCCTTCTCGGCCTGGCCCATACCAACAAGAATACCATCACGACGTTCTGATGTGCGGGTAGATTCGGTCAGGGCAGCTTGGCTTTGGATCCAGGTCGCGATCGCAGAGCGCAATCTGCGAAGGTTGGAGTCACGGTTCGAAAAAGCCTTGCGTGGGATCGCGAGCTCCGTGGCCTCGACGTGCCGGTGATGCCGTCGGGACTGAGGAGCCAGCGCGTCAGCGTCGACAGGCTGCTCGCAAGATCCTCCCCGATCTCCCGCTTTGCCCGCCCGCTCGTCCGCAGCAGCCGAACAGCCTCCTCCTCGCACGCCTTTGTGAACCGCTTCCGCTCCATCGCCGAAGATCTCCTTCCAATGCGTCAGGAGCTCTCCATTTTTCCGAAGCAAGTTCAGCTTGGAGTTACCGGCATCATCTGGATAGCCTCCCGAAAGGTCGCCAACTCGCTTCCAACCACCTCTAGGGATTACGGCTTGACCGTCGACATGGAACGGTCCGACGGGACTGAACGCCTACCAAAGGGTCCAGACTCGGAGCGCTGAGCACGATATCCATGAGGCGGTGCTTTCTTGCTCTGGCGCGCGCAGACGGATGCTGACGGGCCTGCCACCCCCCCCCCGCGCCGTATTGCACTGACACCGGCTGCCAGCGACGGTTGAGGAAGGAGTCAGAAACGTCCGTGTCTGGATCAACGATTTCGTGCTTCAGACGCTCGTACTGCTTGGTAAGCCAAGCGGTTACCGCTATAGCCCTTCTGGTCCGCCATCAGGGGACCCATTGAGACGCCAGGCCAGCACATCGATCCGGTCCTGCCCGAAGAATGGCTCTCCTCGATAGATCATGGTTGGTACGCCCCAATGACCAGCCTCACGCAGGGCGCGGTCGTTCTGCGCGAGGATTTCTTCATATTCGTCCGGGTCACCCACGATCGCGGCTTCCATCTCCTCAAGATCGAGTCCCGCTCGCGCAGCAGCACGAGTCAAATGATCGCCGTTGTCCCAGCCGTCCACCTGCCCGTCCCAGAGCAGGCGGGAGACTTCGAGGCAAAATGGCACTGCCTGGCCACGCTGCGCCGCGGCCACACCCAGCCGCCCCAGCCGGCGAGCCAGCGGCTGCTCAGGCGAAAATACCAGGGTGACCGGATCCTGTGCGATCGGATCAGGGATCGGGCGCCGGAACGGCATTCCCTGGAAAGCGGCGGCACGCGCGCTGTCCAGCATGAAATACGGCCGGGCCAGAGGGTTCATGCTCCGAAAGTAACTCGGATTTCGCAGAGCTGCCGGATGAACGATGCGCATCTCAAGCGGTGAATCGAACCTCTCGGACAGCGCGATCACACGCGGCAGCGCGATGTAGGAGTAGGGGCTGCGGAATGACCAAAAAAGAGTGATGGGATCGCTCACGACTGACTGTCCTTACTGACTGACCAATTTCTCGGGTGCGATGCGCGCCCGAGACCTATTCGCATTCACTCGTTCGGGGCAGACGTCCTTATGGCAGCGACGCACCGCGCTTCCTGAGCGTCTGCATGCAGCACGATGGGTCGCTGGTTCCCTTGGATCGTCCCACAAGACGACGGCGCCACTACCATTTCTCGATCCATGGCCGCAGATCGACCTCATGCGTCCAGGCATCGCGCGGCTGACCATGCAGATGCCAATACGTCTCGGCGATATGCTCCGGGTTCAGGATCCCGTCATGATCTTTCAGCGCATATCGCTCCGGGAAGTGATCGCGCATGAACTCTGTGTCGATGCCGCCATCGACGATGACATGTGCGATGTGCAACCCTCGCGGGCCGAGCTCGCGGGCCATGCTCTGGGCCAACATCCTCAGCGCGGCTTTGCCTCCGGCAAACGCGGCAAAGCCGCTGCCACCCCGCAGGCTCGCCGTCGCTCCGGTGAACAGTATGGTCCCGCTGCCGCGCGGGAGCATGATCCGCGCCGCTTCGCGCCCAACCAGAAACCCGGACAGGGCGGCCATTTCCCAGGTCTTGAAGTATTTCTTCGCGGTCAGCTCCAGGATAGGGAACTTCACGTTGCCGCCGACGTTGAAAACGACCAGTTCAGGCGGACCGAGCTCGGCGACGACGCGTTCGAACATGCTGACCACCTGCTCTTCCCGGCGCGCGTCGACCGCGAGCGGCAGGGCGGTGCCGCCCAGCGCGGCGATCTGTTCCGCCAGCTGCGTCAGCCGGTCCGCTGAACGACGGGCGATCGCCATCGCATAGCCCTCCCGCGCGAAGCGGCGCGCGATGGCACCGCCCAGCGCATTGCCGGCGCCAACCACGACCCCGACGCGCGAGGACGGATGCTTCGGGGTGGTGCTCATGCGCGCGCGCTCGGGCGTCGGGTCACGTCCTGATACCACCGTTGCAGATTCCAACATTCGGAGGGGATCGGCGTCCCAGTGTTCTTGCCTAGGACGAACGCGCACTGGGCGACGATGTCGGCGATGGTGTAACTGTCGCCGGCGATGAAAGGACGTCGCGACAGCTCGCCGTCGAGCCAGCTCATCGTGGTGTTGGCCATCTCACGCGCCAGCTCCGCAGCCGCCGGCATTTGATGTCGCCTACCGGTCCAAAAGGGCGAGGTGCGGGTGAATGCCTCGACAATCGGCCGGGCAATTTCGAATTCCATGCGCCGCGTCCACATATCGATGTGCGCCCGTTCCAGCGCCGACGTGCCGAACAAAGGCGGATCGGGATACAATTCCTCGAAATAGCGACAGATCGAAATGGATTCGGCGAGGTGGGTGCCATCGTCCAGCTCCAGGACCGGCATCGTGCCCATGGGATTTATCGCCAGGAAATCCTGCTTTCGATTCTCCCCGGCCTTCATGTCGACCTCGACGCGCGGGATGTCGATCCCTTTCTCAGCCAGAAAGATGCGGACGCGGCGCGGATTCATGCCCGCCTTCAGGTCAAAGAGCTTCATGAGCGCTTGCCTCGCCAGGTCGACGCGAAGTCATGGTCAGACACAGGCCTGGCCGGTCTCGGCGGAGGACATTGCCGCGGCCTCGCCGAGCCATCGTTCGAGCGCCGGGAGGATGCGCGCGCTTGGCTGGAACCCGTGGGTGACGAGCGCATACTGATTGTCGTCGCGGTCGCCCGCGATCAGGGTCGGAAATCCCCGGATGCCGGCGGACTGCGCGATCGCGAAGTCGCCGCGCGTTTCTTCCACGGCCGCGTCGCTGTCGAACTCGCTGCGGAAGGCGGCTTCGTCCACGCCAAACTCCGCGGCAAGGGCCGCGAGGGTGGCGGTGTCGGTCACGTCGCGGTTTTCGGCATAGAAGGCGCGGTGGATGCGGCGCAGGGCGGCGAGGCCGGTGTCCATGCCGCGGCGGCGCAGCACCACGACGGCGCGGCTCGGCGGCTCG
>JAGWSV010000042.1 GCA_028869315.1 Rhodospirillales bacterium | reverse complement strand
CCGGCGCCGGGAACCGCCGTTTGCGTTCCGCGAGAGGCTTGGCTATAGCGTGCGCCGCGCTGATCCCGGATAGCTCAGTTGGTAGAGCAAGCGGCTGTTAACCGCTGGGTCGTAGGTTCGAGTCCTACTCCGGGAGCCAGCGAGTGACCCCATCACCGATCTCGGCACCCCTGGCATCGGCCTCGCCCAGAAGGCGGCTCGCTGTTTTGCGCGTTGGCATCCCAGGGTGACGCGGCCAAGCCAGTGCACGCCGGCGCGTGGCGCGGGCTGCCCAGCGTCGCCCCGGAGGCCGCCAGCCAGAAAGCGCCGCGCCGCTGTGCGCCGGACAGTCCGCAGCACGTCCCGCTGAAGGACCGCGACGCTTGCGCAGCCGGGCCGGCTCGCTCTCAATACCGGACGACCGGCGCCGTGGATCGACCGGCGCCGACCTGCCGATCCCCTCACCCCCGAGACCCGCGCCCCCACCCCAATGGCAGACCCACAAGCCGTCCCACCCCGGCGCCATCTCCTGATTTCCGGAACCGGACGCGCCGGCACCAGCTTCCTGGTGCATTATCTCGCCGCCTTGGGGCTGGAGACGCATCTGTCGGTGCGGGAGACCCCGGTCTGGGATGTCCCGGCCGCCGCCGGCTTCGAAGACCTGCCGATCCCCGGGGCCCCCGATACGATGCCGTACGTGGTGAAGTCGCCGTGGCTCCACCAGCATATCGATGCGCTGCTGGAGCGCGATCAGATCGGCATCGACGCGGTTATCATCCCGATGCGCGACCTCGCCGAGGCGGCGGTCAGCCGCCTTGTCATCGAACGCCGCGCGATCCATGCCAGCAACCGCTGGCTGGCAGAGGTCGAGCAGCCTTGGGAAACCTGGGCCCACACGGCGGGAGGCGCGGTCTATTCGCTTCACCCGATCGACCAGGGCCGCCTGCTGGCTGTCGGATTCCATCATCTGGTCCAGCGCCTCGTGCATGCGGACATCCCGATGGTGTTGCTCGACTTCCCGCGACTCGCGCTGGACGCGGACTATCTGTTCGGCCGGCTGCGCCGGTTCCTGCCACCTGGCGTCACCCTCGAAGCGGCGCGCACGGTCCATGCCGGTCTCGCCGAGCGCGACCGCGTCCGCATCGACGGGGAGTTGCGGGCCGAAGCCGAAAGCCAGAACCGCCCGAGTGGCACCCCACCGGACGCCGCGGTGGCACCGGGGATCGCCTATCCCGATGCACGCCGTCTCGACCGGATCGCCCTTGGTCGGGAACTGCAGCTGCTGCGCGGCGCTGCTGGTCGAGATCGAGCGCGCCCGCCAGCAGGCGGTGGCCGAGGCCGAGAGCCTGCGCGCCGACACCCTCCGCCAGGCGCGGGAGATTGCAGCTCTCGGCGAGGCCCTCGCCGGCACACCGCCGGGCGCCGACCGACGGACCCCCGAAGCGCTCACCGCGGCCGCTGATGCCGCGCAGCCCGACGGGTAACGACGGCGCGCGATGAGGCGCAAGGCCGGGAGCAGCGACGCGCGCCCGCCTCTCTCATCGATGGCGGGTCATTGCGGTTGCGGGTTTGGCGCGGTTGTCGGTCCCGCGGGTGACGTTGCGGCCGGAGGCGCCAGCGGTTGCGCCTGGATCATCGGCTGGGTTGGCTGGGCGGGTGGGCGGCCGAAGGGCTGGGTCGGCCCCGAAGGCGCGCCGCCAGCGGTGCTCTCCCGCTGCCGCTGGGTCAGGTCACGCACGCAGACCGCGAAGGTCCGGTCGACCGCGGTCGAGCCCGCCAACGACACGCGCCAGGGTGGCTCGGTGCCATCGGGGAAGCTCAACGTCATGAATTCGGCGCTGCGAAACGCTCCGTCGAACCGGGCGATCTCCGCGTCATCCAAGGTCCAGTCGAGATTTGTCGTCGCCCCGTTGGTTCGGTAGGGCCGTGCCGCATGGTGTCCGATCTGCACCAGCACCGTGACGGCCGACCCCTTCGGGATTTTCCAGGTCGGCTTGCTGAGCCGGAAGAACAGGCCGTCCGCGCCGATCACCGTGGTGAGCGTCAGGCGCATTCCGTCGGCCGAGTTCGCCGTGTCCATGCCGCAGACCAGCCGATGAGCCTGGTCGCGACCGCTGAACGCCTGCCAGGTCCCGGCATGGTAGTAGTTGACCACGGAGGCACCGGCCGCCGTCGTGCACAGGCCGATCACAGCCGCCGCGCCGACCAGGTGCCGAACCCATTGCCTCATCCCACCCTCCGACTCGCCTGTCGCCCGCTGAAGCAACGGCTGCGACGCAACGCTTGCACCGGCACACTAGCGGGCTCGCCACCGGGCAACCATGGCTGGCGCGCGGCTGGCGACGACACTCACGGCTGGTTGAAAGCCCGATCCGGCCCAGCGGTCAACACGCCTCCGCGGCGAAGCGCACCGACGGCGCCACGATCTCCTGCTGCGCCGCGACCAATGCCAACTCCCGGCCGCCGGCGGCCTGGGTCCGGCGCAGCACCGCCTGGATCGCCGAGGCGGCAGCCGCCAGCGCCGCCCCCGCGTCGCCCGCCGCCATCCGGTGGAACAGGAACAGCGCCGCCAGCGCGTCCCCGGCGCCGTTCACCACGATCGGCAGCAGCGGCGTGCGCAGGCGCCAGAAGCGGCCGGCCTCGGTGACCAGCAGGTCGATCGCGTCGTCCTGGGTCGGCTCGCTGCGCAGACTGGTCACCAGCACCGCTCGCGGTCCGTTCGGGCGCAGCCGCGCCGCCAGCACCGCCGCCGCGGCCTTCGCCTCGGCCAGGGTGGTCACGCGGCGTCCGGTCAGGAATTCCAGCTCGAACCGGTTGGGCGTCGCGAGGTCGGCCGCGGCGATCCCCCGCTCGCGCAGGAACGCCGCCACGCCGGGGCGCACATAGACGCCCGGTCCGTCGTCACCGATCACCGGGTCGCAGCAATACAGCGCGGCCGGGTTCGCCGCCCGCACCAAGTCCACCGCATGCAGGACCGCGGGCCCGGTCTCCGCTGCGCCCAAGTAGCCCGACAGCACCGCATCGCACGCACCCAGCACGCCGCGCGCGGCGATGCCGTCGACCAGCGCCCGCACCTCCGCCGCCTCGGTCACCGTGCCGGTGAAGCCGCCATGGCCGGGGTGGTTGGAAAACCGGACGGTGGCGATCGGCCACACCTCCGCGCCCAGGCGTTGCAGCGGAAACACGACGGCGGAATTGCCGACATGCCCGTAGGCGACCGAGGAAGCGATGGAGAGGATGTTCATCCGCGCGATCTCCGCTGGCCGGGTGTCGCAAGGCAAGCCGGCCAGCCAAGCCGGGTTCGGCGCGCCTGACAAGACGCCGATAACCGACCCTTCATCAATGCGCCGCACACTCGCCGCATGGCTCGCCGCCGCGCCCCCCCGGACCTCGCGATCGCCGCCGCCCTTCCCGGCGGTGCCCGACAGACCACCGGGGTGTTTGCCCGCGTGCCGGCCCCGCAGGCGCCGCAGACGACCCGGGCGACGCATCGGCATCGGGCGGGCGGTCTCGTTCTCGATCTGGCCGAAGCTGCCGACGGGGCGCTGGTGGCCACCCTGCCCGCGGCGGCACCGGGCGGCTGGTGCCGGTTCCGGCTGACGCTGCCGGCCGCGTGCGCCGAGAGCCTGGCGCAGATCACGCTCAGCGCCGCGGCGGAAGCCGGCGCGGTGGCGCCGGTGGCGCTGCTGTCACACCATCCCGGGCAACGGCCGCGAACGGTCGTGGTGTTCGTCCCGGCCGAGGCCACCACGCTGCGGCTGCGACGGTTCGGCGCCGCGGACCCCGATACGGTGCGGCCGGCCGAAATCAGGCTCATCTGCACCCGGCTGTCACGGCCCGCGGCGGCACTGGCTCTGGCCGGCGCGCGATGGCCCCGGCTTGCCGTCACGCTGGCACGGGGGCTGCTCCGCGCCCCGCGCGCCATGCCGACCCGGCTGCGCGCAGACCTTGCCGCCGCAGCACCCGTCACGCGCGCGCAGGCGCGCGCGGACTATGCGCTCTGGCTTCGCTCCGTCGAAGCCACGCCGGCATCGGCCGCCACCCGCCGCGACGTCCCTGCTCCGGCCGGCGGAACGGTGTCGCAGCGGCAGCCGGCCCTGCCCGGCATCGCCGTGCTGGTGCTGCACGCGGGTTCCGCCGGGGCCGCCCTGGCTGCCAGCCTGGACGCCGCTGCCGCCGCCCTCGCCGGGTTGCCCGGCGGCAAGTCCGTCGGCCCGATCACGCTGGGCCGGGGCGGTCCCGATCTCGGGCATGCGCTGGCCGGGACCGACGCGGACTATTTCGCCGTGCTGCAAGCCGGGGAGATTCTTTCCCCCGATGCGCTCGTGCGGCTGGCCGCGCAGGCTGCCGCGCTCGGGCTGCCGCCGATCCTGTATGCGGACGAGGACCGCCTCGACCCCACGCGGGGCCGGCACGACCCGCTGTTCAAGCCGATGCCGAGCCGCAGCCTGATGCTGTCCGGCGCGCTGGCGACCGGGGTCTGGCTGGTCCGCCGCGATGCGCTGGCGTGTGGCACGGGCGGCCCGGGAAACGCGGGCGCCCCGGGCTCCGCCACGACCATGCCCTGGGCGGAGGCGGTGCGGCTCGACGCATGGCTGCGGCTGCACGAAGCCGGAGCGGCGGGCGGGACGCACCGGGTGCCGCGAGTGCTCACCCATCGGCGTGCCGACACCGAGACGGCCCCCGCCGCGGTCCTGGCCGCGGTGGCGCGTGCCCATTGCGTGCGCACCGGGCTTCCGGCGCGGATCGGCCCGGCCCGGCCGCTGGACCTGCGGTTCAGCGCCCCGCTGAAAGACCGGCCGCTGGTCAGCCTGATCGTGCCGTCCGCCTGCCGGGCGGCGCATGTCGCGGCCTGCCTGGGCGCCGTGCTGGCGCGCACCGACTATGCCGCGCTGGAACTGGTGCTGGTACTTACGTCCGCGGGCGCGCCGGACCAGCGCCAGCAGCGCCTGCTCGATCGCCTGGCGGCGGACCGGCGGGTGCGGACGGTGCTGGTGACCGCCGCGCGCTTCAACTTCGCCGCCGCCTGCAACCGCGCCGCGGCGGCGGCGCGCGGATCGCTGTTCTGCCTGCTGAATGACGACGTCGCTCCGCGCGATCCGGGCTGGCTGGCCGCCATGGTCGGTCATCTCGAAGATCCGGCGGTGGGCGTGGTGGGCGCCCGGCTGCTCTATCCCGACCGCACGGTCCAGCATGCCGGGATCGTGCTGTGTCCGGACGGCAGCGGCACGCACTGGCATCGCCTGCTGCCCGCCGGCGCGCCGGGCCATGACGGGCGAGCCCGGCTGTCGCAGGAATATTCCGCCGTCACCGGCGCCTGCCTGCTGACCCGGCGCAGCCTGTGGGAACGGCTGGGCGGGCTCGACGAGAGCTTCGCGACCGCATTCAACGACGTGGATTTCTGCCTGCGGGCGCGCGCGGCCGGGTCTGCCGTGGTGCTGGCGGCGGACGCCGAATTGATCCATGGCGAATCGCGCAGCTTCGGCCGCCATTACGGCCCGGGCGAAACGGACCGCAGCCGCGCCGACCGGGCGCGGTTGCTGGCCCGCTTCCCCGCGGCGTTCCAGGCCGATCCCTTTCACAGCCCGAATCTTTCGCCCTGGGGCGGGACGGATCGTGCCATGCGCGTCCCCCCGCTTGCTCCGGCCGAGCCGGCGCCCTAACTGATCGCCCCATGAGCACCGAGACCGAACCGAAACCGGGCGCGCCGGCCAACGATCCGGCGCCCCAGCCCGAACCCGACCGCCAGTCCCAGGCCGGCCAGCCGCAAACCCCAGAGGAGTTGATGGCCGCCGCCACCGCCCGTATCGCGGCGCTGGAAGCAGAGGCCGCCGACTTCAAGGACCGCTGGATGCGCGCCGAGGCCGAGACCGCCAACATCCGCGCCCGCGCCCGCCGCGAGGTGGACGAAACCCGCCAGTACGCGGTGCAGAAATTCGCCGCCGACGTCGTGGAAGCGGCGGAGAACCTGCGCCGCGGCCTCGACAGCCTCCCGGCGCCGCAGCCCGACGAACCGCCGATCGCCACCAAGCTGCGCGAGGGGTTCGAAGGGGTGGAGCGCAGCTTCCTTTCCCTGTTGGAACGGAATGGTATCCGCAAGGACGATCCGACCGGCCAGAAGTTCGATCCCAACTTCCACCAGGCGATGGCCGAGCAGGAAAGCCTGGTTCACGAGCCGGGCACGGTGATCCAATCCTGGACCCCGGCCTGGACCCTCAACGGGCGGCTGCTGCGGCCGGCGATGGTGGTGGTCGCCAAGGCGCCGGTGTCCGAGCTGTCGGGGGCCCGCGACAGCCAGGGGTAGCCGCGTCCCGGGGTGGCGGAAAATGCGCCGCCCCGGGCCTCCGGCCCTTGCCGCGCCGCGGCCGGCTCAATACATCCGACAGGTCAAAAATTCACTCTTAGGGACGCGGTCGGTGCCTCGGGCCTACCTCGTCCGCTACAAGGAGCAAGAACGAACATGAGTAAGGTCATCGGGATCGACCTCGGCACCACCAATTCCTGCGTCGCGATCATGGAGGGCCCAGGGGCGGACAAGGATGTCCGCGTGATCGAGAACGCCGAAGGCGCCCGCACCACGCCCAGCATGGTTGCCTTCACCGACAGCGGGGAGCGGCTGGTCGGTCAGTCGGCCAAGCGTCAGGCGGTCACCAACCCGACCAACACGCTCTACGCCATCAAGCGCCTGATCGGCCGCCGCTTTGAAGATCCGATGGTCGAGAAGGACAAGGGGCTCGTGCCCTATCAGATCGTGCGCGGCGACAATGGCGACGCCTGGGTCGAATCGCGCGGCGAGAAATACGCCCCCTCGCAGATCAGCGCCTTCATTCTCGGCAAGATGAAGGAAACCGCCGAGGCCTATCTTGGCGAGCCGGTCGGCCAGGCGGTGATTACGGTCCCGGCCTACTTCAACGACAGCCAGCGCCAGGCCACCAAGGATGCCGGCCGCATCGCCGGGCTCGACGTGCTGCGCATCATCAACGAACCGACCGCGGCCGCGCTCGCCTACGGGCTGGACAAGAAGGGCGCCGGCACGATCGCGGTCTACGACCTCGGCGGCGGCACCTTCGACATCTCCGTGCTCGAAATCGGCGACGGGGTGTTCGAGGTCAAATCGACCAATGGCGACACGTTCCTGGGCGGCGAGGATTTCGACCAGCGCGTGATCGACTGGCTGGCCGACGAGTTCAAGCGCGAGCAGGGCATCGACCTGCGCCGCGACAAGCTGGCGCTGCAACGGCTGAAGGAAGCCGGCTACAAGATTGCGCTGGATGATTTCCGCCTGAAGGACCCGCGCGAGCCGCTGGTGGATTACGCGGATTTT
>JAGWSV010000312.1 GCA_028869315.1 Rhodospirillales bacterium | reverse complement strand
TACTTATAGATCTGCAGGTGGTCGGCCATCTTCACCATCGGGCCGAACTTCATGCCGAGCTCGTGCTGGCTCTGGGCCACCTCGTGGTGATGCTTCTCGATCACCACGCCCATCTCGCCCATGGTGGAGAGCATCTCGGCGCGCAGGTCGCTTTCGCTGTCGACCGGCGGGACCGGGAAGTAGCCGCCCTTGACCGACGGGCGATGGCCCATGTTGCCTTCCGGGTAGTCCTTCAGGCTCGCCTGCGGGCCTTCCTGGCTATCCAGCTGGAACATGCCGTAGTTGCCGCCGGTTCCGAACTTCGCACTGTCGAAGATGAAGAACTCGGCCTCCGGGCCGAAATACACGGCGTCGCCGATGCCGGAGGACTTCACGTAGGCCTCGGCCTTTTTGGCGGTGGAGCGCGGATCGCGCGAATAGGCCTGGCCGGTCGAGGGTTCCACGATGTCGCAGAACAGGATCAGGCTCGGCTTGGCCGCAAACGGATCCATCACCGCGGTTTCCGGATCCGGCATCAGGATCATGTCGGACTCGTTGATCGCCTTCCAGCCGGCGATCGAGGAGCCGTCGAACATGATGCCGTCCTTGAACGTCTCCTCCTCGATGGTGGAGACGTGCTGCGCGGTGTGCTGCCACTTGCCGCGCGGGTCGGTGAACCGCAGGTCCACATATTCGACGGAGTGCTCCTTGAGCATCTCCATCACCTTGCCGACGGCATCCCCGTCGCCGCTGCCAGCCCGCTTCGCCATTCCTTTGGTCCTCAATCCTCTGGTTGCAGACACCCGCGGCCGAACCCAGACAAGCTGACCGGGCCGCAGGCAAAAAAAATACACCGTCGGGCCGCGCCGTTGCGGCCCGCGTGGCGGCTTCTCCAGAGCGCCTTCAGCGTGACTGAAAGCGCCCGGCAACTCCCTTCACGGCCACACTCGCCCGCCGCCGGACCGCTGCGCTGGTCCAGGGAAGGGCGATCTCCTCTAGTCGTTTCCGCGGCCGGCCGAAAGCGGACCGGCGCCGGGTCGTGCGCCCGGACGCCCCCGCAGCTCAGATCGCGGCTTCGCCGCGCTCGCCGGTGCGGATACGGATCACTTCCTCGACGGTGGAGATGAAAATCTTGCCGTCGCCGATGCGCCCAGTACGGGCGGCGTTGATGATCGCCTCCACCGCGCGCTCGACGACGCCGTCCTCGCACACCACCTCGATTTTCACTTTCGGCAGGAAGTCCACCACGTATTCGGCGCCGCGATAGAGTTCGGTATGGCCCTTCTGGCGCCCGAAACCCTTCGCCTCCACCACCGTGATGCCCTGCAGGCCCACCTCGTGCAGCGCCTCCTTCACTTCGTCCAGCTTGAACGGCTTGATGACGGCCTCGATCTTCTTCATGGCCATACCCGGACCGTTCCGGGCTCCCTTTGCTGTGCATGCGCCGTGCCAGCCCTGCGCTGGCCGAGGTGCGACGCTCCGCCTGTGCTTAGCCCAGACGCTGGGCGCAAGCCAATCAGCTTGCCCGCGATTTGGGCAAGCGGCGACGCCTCATCGTCCGCGTACCCGGGCGGACGGACGACGCCAGCCGACCACTGGACCCGCCACCGGTTGATCCGCTGCGGTTGACCTGCTCCGGTTGACCTGCTCCGGGCGGCCGGATACTGCCCGCCCGCCGCCGCCGGGAGGAGCCGACCTTTGAAGCCCGTCAATTCACAGCTTGCCGCCCTCGGCACCACCATCTTTTCCGTGATGTCGGCCCTGGCGGTCGAGCACGACGCCATCAATCTCGGCCAGGGTTTCCCCGACACCGACGGCCCGCAGGACGTGATGAAGGCCGCCGCCGCCGCCCTGTTCGACGGCCGCAACCAATACCCGCCGATGCCAGGCGTGCCGGAACTGCGCCAGGCGGTCGCCGACCACGACCGCCGATTCTACGGGATCGCGGCCGAACCCTCCCAGGTGGTGGTAACCTGTGGAGCCACCGAAGCGATCGCCGCCTGCCTGATGTCGCTGCTCAACCCCGGCGACGAGGTGGTGCTGATCGAGCCGCTCTACGACACCTACCTGCCCGTGGTGCGCCTGCTGGGCGCCATTCCCCGCCTCGTGCGCCTCGACCCGCCCGACTGGACCCTGCCCCGCGCGGCGCTGGCGGCGGCGTTCGGCCCGTGCACCAAGGCGCTGCTGCTGAACACGCCGATGAACCCCACCGGCAAGGTGTTCTCCGCCGAGGAACTGGACTTCATCGCCGCTCTGCTGGCCCGCTACGACGCCTACGCCGTCTGCGATGAGGTATACGAGCACCTCGTGTTTGACGGCCACCGCCACGTTCCGCTCATGACCCTGCCGGGAATGGGCGAGCGGGTCATGCGGATCGGATCGGCCGGCAAGACCTTTTCCTTCACCGGCTGGAAGGTGGGCTACGTCACCGCGCCGGCGACGCTGGCGCCGGTGGTGGCGAAAGCGCACCAGAACCTTACCTTCGCCACCGCCCCCAACCTGCAACGCGCGGTGGCGCTGGGCCTCGGCAAGGACGAATCGTATTTCCTCGATCTCGCCGCGGCGCTGCAGGCCAAGCGGGACCGACTGGCGGCGGGGCTGGAAACGGTCGGGATGGCGGTGCTTCCCTGCCATGGCAGCTACTTCATCACCGCGGATATCCGCCCGCTCGGCTTCAACGGCGACGATGTCGCCTTCTGCCGCCACATCACCGAGGCGGCGCGGGTCACCGCCGTTCCGGTCACCGCGTTCTATGACGGGCCCGAGCCGCCGCGGCACTATGCCCGTTTCGCCTTCTGCAAACAGGACGCCGTGCTGGACGAAGCCGTGGCCCGGCTCGCCGCCCATTTCCTGACCGATGCCGACAAGCGGCGGCGCTGACCGGCCGCTCAGCCCGCAACACGCCCCCTGGGCAGACGCTGCCTCGATATTTGTCCAAAGCCGATCGCTCACCCTCTGCGGACGTTGACGGGGCGGGCCTCGACGTCCTAAACGGCGCGGGACAGTGGCGGGCGTAGCTCAGTTGGTAGAGCGCCAGGTTGTGGTCTTGGATGCCGTGGGTTCGAGTCCCATCGCTCGCCCCACTTTCCCTCTCGCCTGATCGGCGCACGCGGAAACGATCCGTCGCAGCGGCGACGGACCGCCGAACAGTCGGATAATCGGTCGGGCTGGCGACTTAGGGCCCGTTTTGATCGGCATCTTTGTCGGCGTGCTGACGCACTTATTTGCCGACGATGCCTTAGCGCGGCATAAAAAGCCGGTGCTCGGACCGTCCGGCGGCCGCCGGACGGTGCTCCACCACGTGATGCACCGGCGCGTGCCGGGAGGCGGTTACGTGACGGCGATAGGCCACGTGCCGAACGTCGTGATGCTCGAACGAGGTATGCAGGCTGTGCCCGAGATGCGCCGGCCAGTGCGGCGGCGAAGGCAGCTTGCCGGGCAGCTCAGCGACCTGATCGCCACCACGATACAGCGGACGCAGGCTCGATGGCGCAGGGTTGGCGGCCAACTCCGGCACCTCGGTATGGCGCGCCGCCAGCATCGTGCCGGTATCGGGACGATTATAGATGAAGCCGTAGGTCGGGTACACCGAACCGAAGCGGCCATCGCCGAGCGCCACCCGCACGTCGGTCCAGTCGTTGTTCTCGGAGACGTCGATCACCGGGACGGCGTGGGTAATTTCGCCGCCGTTGCCCCAATTGGCCTGATCGACCTCGACCTCACGCCGGTTGACGACCCGGCTGACGACCGCCACGTGACCGAGGTGCATACGGGTATTGGCCCGGAATGCCAGCACGCTCCCCGGCACCGGCATGTCGCCGCGGGCATAGACCCCCGCCGCGTGGCGCCACCACAAATAGGCATCGCCTGATAGCTTGATCCCCGAATCGGCCCGCGCGAACGGCACGCACGACATCCGCAGCCCCCGTGCCGCTGTATGGCGAACATGCCAGCGCTCGTGACGGATCTCGGCGTGGTGCCATCCGGGGCGATGGCGGTACTCGACCCGTCGGACCCAGTGATGGACGACATGATGGCCGTGCCGCAGGTGTTCGATATGGGCATGCTCAATGCGCCGACGCTCGACGACCCGATGGACCGCGTGGCTGCTGGCCTGGGCGAACGAACGGCGGCCACGCCGCGTCGCGACAGAGGAGGAAGACACGCTGGCGTTCGCGGGAACGACCGAGGCACTTGCGAAAATCGCGAGGCATCCCAAAGCCAACAGTGACACCAGACGCAAAATACCACCGAAAAGCGACTTGCTCGCCGTCCCTCTTGCGACCATCTCCAGCGACACCCTCGCAATCCCCAGCTGCCACGGTGGGTAGCGGCTGCCGTGCGTGCATGGCAACCCTGAATTCTCTGGACTGTGACGAAAACGTCGCAGTTGACGTCCAGGCCCTGTGGACAACTGTCAGGGAGGAGACTTTTCTCCTATTGGCAAGCCGGATCGCCGGATCGACTCGGCTTGAGAAGCGCCAACCCACGGAACCTGCCCGGGTCACCGCCTTCTGCGCGTCCTCACAAGCGGAGCAGCACGGGCTTCGCATGTCCGATGAAAACGGCGGACACGGCACGCGGCGGGGATCCCGCGGGACTCCCCACAGGATGATCTTCGGCAGGACACCGGGCTGCGGCGCGACGTCGCCGCCGCGCCACGCCCGATCGCCCCGCCTCGATCGCCGCTACTTGCAGGCCGTGACCATGATCTCCACCAGGAGCCGCGGATCAGCCAGCTCGGCCTGCACGCAGGCGCGCACCGGGGCGCCGCCTTCTGGCAGCCAGGCGGCCCAAAGCTCGTTCATGGCCGGCCTGTCCTTGATGTCCTTCAGCCAGATTTGCGCCGTCAGCAGCCGGGTCTTGTCGGTCCCGTGGGTCTCCAGCGCGGCGTCGATCTCCTCCAGCACCTCGGCGGTCTGGCCCTTGATGTCCTTGCCCGGGTCGCGGGCCGTCATGCCCTGAAGATAAACGAAGCCGTGAAACTCCACGGCCTTCGACAGGATCGGATTCGGCTCAGTCCGGATGATTTTACTCACGCGCGCCTCCTGGGTTGGGAATTGGCTGGTTGTACGGCCCAGCCCGGAGCGCGGGCAAGCAGCCGCCCAGCGGCGTAACGCCGCCGCAACGCCGGCCATGAGCCCCGTCCAGTCTCGCGGGGCGGGGGGACGAAACAACCGCGCGGTGGGGTACCAGGGGGTGTCCGCCCGATCACGGAGCCAGCGCCAGTCCGGCCCATAGGGCAGCAACACCCAGACCGGGCACCCCAGTGCCCCGGCCACATGCGCCGGCGCGGAATCGACCGTGATCAAGAGATCGAGCGCCGAGATCACCGCCGCCAACGTTGCGAAATCGTCGATCGCCCCGCCCAGTGCGGGCAGGGAGGGGGCAATCGCCGCCGCCTCGGCCGCCGCCGCCCCTTGTTGGAGAGAGACCAACGCCACCCCGGGCACCGCCGCCAGCGGCGCCATCGCCGCCGCGGGGGCGGAGCGGTTGGCGTCGTTGGGGTGGGTCGGCCGGCCGGCCCAGACCAGCCCGACCCGACGGACGGAACGAGGCGCCGGATGGGGCGCCAAATGGGACGCGAGAGCGTCCAGCTGCGCGCGCCAGGCCACCACCCGCCCCGGCTCGGCCGACAGATACGGCACCGTCGCTGGAATCGTGTCGCCCCGCGTGCCATGCAGCCGCGGCAGGCCCGAGAGCGGCGCCCATGCGGCATAGCGTTCCCCTCGCGCCAGCACCGCTTCCCATCCGGCCAGCACCGCGCCGGGCGGCAACAGCGGCGCCAGCAACGGCGTCAATTCCGGCGCTGCGGCCAGGCTCACCGCGCCGCAGCGCGCCGCCGCCCAGGGGATGTAGCGGGCGAACTGGATCGCATCGCCGTAGCCCTGATCCGCAACCAGCAGCAGCCGCCCCGACTGCGCCGCCGCGGGCGGTTCTTTTGGCAACGGCGTTCCGTCCCAGGCCGCGCAGGTCAGCGGCGGGCGCGACGGCCCGGCGCCCGGCAGGCGGTAGCGCCACTCGTACTCGTCCCACCCGGTCGCGAACTCTCCCTGCAGCAGCAGCGCTTCGGCCAGCGCAACATGTGCGCCGGCATGGTCCGCATCGCGGTGCAGCGCAGCCCGCGCGCTCGCCGCGCTCGCCTCGGGCGCTCCGAGGCGGTACTGCACCAGCGCCAGCGCATGCCACAGATCGGGGTCGGAGGGCGCCAGGGCCACCGCGCGCTCGGCCGCCGCCAGGGCCATGGCGTGGTTCCCGTGGCGCTCGGCAATGGTACAAAGGTTTCGCCACCACGCCGCCCGATCGGGCACACGCGACACCGCCGCCTGCGCCCACGCGACCGCCTCCGCCAGCCGCCCCTGCCGGAACGCGTCCAACGCCGCTGCGTGCCACGCTTCCGGGTCGCCCGGCGCCGCGTCCGTTATATCGGCGTCCGTCACGCCAGCCTGCGCCGCACGCCGCGACCACCGCCGCGATCCACACCATGCGCCCCCATCCGGAGACTGCCCGCCGGACTGAAGGCAATCACCCGGAGCGGCGGCGAACCGGCGCCGGCAGTCACGGCGAGGCTGAGGCGCCCGTGCCGACGTCGTGCACGCAGGAGCTGATCTCGCGCTCCTGCTCGAAGCGGTCGGCCAGGCCCTGGCTGGGCAGGGTCAGGCCGACGGCGCCCGAAGCCGGCGCGTCGGAATTGGAGAGGCCGTAGATCTCGTCGCGATGACGGAGCCGATAGATCTGCTCCGCCTGCTGGCGGCACGCGGTGCGGGTGTCGCGCTCGGTGACCGATTCGGGGCGCATCCCGGCACAGCCGGCCAGCAGCAGGAGCGGAAGCAGAAGCAACGCAATGCGGGTCATGGGACGGCCTCGATCGCGCGGGTCAGCGCGGCGCGGAAGGTGGGTTCGTCGAAACCTGCGGCCTCGGACAGCGGTGCCGCGGCGGCGGTGCGCAGCAGCCGCGGGTCCAGTTCGGCACCGTCATGCGCCAGCCGGCACAGATCCGCGGCCCAGGGGGCGCGCGCGAGCAGATCGACCAGCGCCAGCAGCCGCAGGCAGAGCGAAAGCCCGTAGCCGGAGCCGAGCCCGGCGAGGCGATCGACCGCGCCCACCCAGCAACAGGCATCGCGATCGGCCAGCACGAGGTCGGTTTCCCGCCCGTCCGCGTGACGAAAGCGAAAGCCGCGGATCGTGCCCCACGCCTCCGCCAGCGCAGCTTCCCGCGCCATGTGCCATGCGCGATCGAGGTCGCGCCCGCGCACGGCCGGCAGGTCCTCCGGACCAGCGTTGACGAGATAGGTGGGCCATTCTCCGCCAGCACCGCGCGCACGCCGTGCCGCGGGGGCAGCCAGGCGGACGGAACGATCGGCGCGTTTGGGCTGTGCTTGCATCCCCAGAAGAATGGACTGCCGCGCCTACCCGCGCCAGTCTTGACATGGCCGACATCGTGACGTCGTCCACACCTCGCCGCCACCGTCCGCGCCCCTCCCGCCAGAGAGCCACGCCACCATGGATCCGTCCCGCCTGACCGCCACCGCCGCCGCCCGGCGCATCCGCCAGGGCAGCCTGACCCCGCAAGCGCTGATGGAAGCCTGCCTGGACCGTATCGCCGCGCGCGAGCCGATGGTGCGGGCCTTCACCTGGTTCGAGCCGGAGGCCGCGCGGAGGGCCGCCGCGGCCGCCCCGGACGGCCCGCTGCGCGGCCTGCCGGTGGGGGTGAAGGATCTCTTCGACACCGCCGGCATGCCTGCCGCCTACGGCTCGCCGATCTGGGACGGCTACCGTCCGCGCGCAGACGCGGCGGCGGTGGCCTGGACCCGGGCGGCCGGCGGGATCGTGATCGGCAAGACAGTGACGACGGAGTTCGCCACCCGCAAGCCGGGGCCGACCGGCAATCCGCATGACCTGGGGCACACGCCGGGCGGCTCCTCCTCCGGCTCGGCCGCCGGGGTGGCGGACTTCTTCTTCCCGCTGGCGTTCGGCAGCCAGACCGCGGGCAGCGTGATCCGCCCGGCGGCGTTCTGCGGAATCACCGGCTACAAACCGAGCTTCGGGCTGATCAGCCGGGCCGGAATGAAGCCGCTGGCCGACAGCCTCGACACGGTGGGGGTCATGGCGCGCAGCGTGGCCGACTGCGCGCTGTTCGCCGCCGCGGTGTCCGGCCGCGACCTGGGCGAGCCCGAGCGCCGAGCGGACCGCGCGCCGCGCATCGGCCTGTGCCGCTCGCCGTCCTGGCCGCAGGCGGCAGAGGAGACCGTGGCGCTGTTCGAGCGGGTGGCCGGCGACTTGGCCCGCGCCGGTGCCGCCCTGCAGGACCGCGAGCTGCCGGCTGACTTCGCCGCGCTGGCGGAAGCGCATCCGATCGTGATGAACCGCGAAAGCGCGCGGGCGCTGGGCTGGGAACTGGCGCATGCGCGCGATGGCATCAGCGGCCAGTTGATGGACCGGCTGGAGTTTGGCATGGCGCAGGACGAGGAAGCCGTGGCGCGCGCCTACGCCACGTTCCGCCACACACAGGCGGCGTTCCCGGCCGCGATGGACGGGGTGGACGTGCTGCTGACCCCCTCGGCGCCCGGGGAGGCGCCAGCCGGCCTGGCCTGGACCGGGGACCCGGTGTTCAATTTCATCTGGACCAGCCTGGGCGTGCCTTGCGTGACGGTGCCCGCGGGGACCGGTCCCGGCGGGTTGCCGCTCGGGATCCAGATCGTCGGGCGGGTCAGCGAGGACCGGGCGGTGCTGGCAGCGGCGGCGTGGGTCGCAGCGGCGATCGGTGGGTAACGCGGGTCGGGTGCGTTGTAAAACCGGACCTGAATCGCCCCGGTGGGACAATCCGATTTTTAAACCTCACCGGTTTCGGCGGGCCTGGTTGCACGAGGCCGGTTGACCGGCCGCGGCGCTATCCGACCGGCGAGGCAGCGGCCGTCCACTGGCGTGCGACCTCCCTCAGCGCGCCGCCACCGCCTGCTGGCGCACGTTCACCCCGGCCGCGGTGAAGACCGGGCCCAGGGCGCGGTATTCCGCCATGATGTCCCGGCGCGTCTGCAAAGGGTCCTGCCACGCTGGCGGCAGCCGGGCTGCCGCCAGCGCTTCCCGTATCGTCGAGTCGTGCAGCACCGCGCGCAACGCCGCGCGTGCCGACACCAAGTGCGCGGCCGAGGTCGCGGCCGGCGCGCCCAGCGCCAGCCATGCCCCAACCGCCACGTCGATCCCCCGTTCGCGCAGGGTTGGCACGCCGGGCAGCGCGGCCACCCGCTTGGCTGCGGAAACGGCCAGGGCACGCACGTCGCCCGCCCTGACGCCTTCCAGCGCCCGCGCCAGCGGCTGCACGGCGAAGGCGATATCGCCATCGCGCAGCGCCGACCCGGCACGCAGCCCAGCCACCGGCCGCGCCACCAGGCCGGCGCGATCGAGCATCATCGCCTGGGCGATCTCGGCGTTGCTCCAGGTGCCGTCGAACCGGATGGGCACCCGGCGCGGCGCGGCGCGCAATGCGGCCAACAGGTCGTCGAGCCGGTGCCAGGGGCTGCCTGCGTCGACCAGCACCACCTCCGGCATGAAGCTGATGCGCCCGATCAGCGCGAAATCTCCCGGCGCGCTGTCCATCCAGCCGGTCAACCAGGGCGCCGCGGCGATCGCCGGGGTCAGCAGGGTCAGCACGCTGCCGTCGGCGGCGGCATGGGCGCCCGCCATCAGTCCGACGATGCCGCCGGCGCCGGGGCGGAAATCGAGGACCACCGGCCGCCCCAGCGCGCGCGCCAGCGGCGCCCGCAGCAGCCAGCCCGCCGTCCCGGCCGCGCCGGAAGGAAAATCCGGCACGATCACGGACACAATCCGCCGCGTGCCGTCACCGCCACCACTGGCCGCCCAGGCTGGGACGGACCGGCCGCACAAGGTCCCCGCGGCAGCCAGCGCCGCCAGCCGGATCGCCGCCCTGCGCCGCATGCCGCCCGCAGCCAGGCAGCTTGTGCCGATGCCGCCCGTGCCGATGCCGC
>JAGWSV010000311.1 GCA_028869315.1 Rhodospirillales bacterium | reverse complement strand
GCGGCCGGCGGCTTGGCGGCGGCCGGGGCCGCCATGGCCTGGGATGCGGCGGGGGCCAGGCTTGGCGGCGCCGGCGGCCCGGCGGGAACCGACGGGGGCGGCAGCGCGGCACTCTGCACCGGCGCCACCGGCGCCTTGCGGGGAGGCGTGGGCGGACGAGTCGCCGGCGGCGGTGCAGCGGCGGGTGCAGCGGCCGGGACCGGAGTTGCCGCCGGGGCCGGCTTGGGGCCGGCGGTTGCCGGCGCCGCCGCCGGCATCGAGACGCTGGCGACGCCGCCGCCGGCCGGCGGCGGCACCGGCGGCGGCAGGCTGCCGACGCCGAACAGCGCCGGTGCCGTACTCGGCTGCGACGGATCGGGCAGCGGCGCCTGCTCGGCGAGCAGCCGGGCGTGCGCGCGGTCGGAGATCAGGCCGCTGGTGATCTGCCGCAGCGCCTTGAGGTCCGGCGCTGCCGGCGCCGGGGGCACCGTCGCGAGGTTGGGGTATGGTTTGTTCTCGCCGGGCAGCGGTCCCTTCTGCTGGGCGATCACCCCGCCTTCCTGGCGATGGAACCAGCCGGCGGGATTGAGCACCGCGCAGCCGCCCAGCAGCCCGGCCGCCGCCAGCACCGGAATCGCCCGCAGCGGCGCGCGGAGAAACCTCCCGGGCAGCGGCGCGGACATGGGTCCCATGCCTTGAACCTGCGTCCCCGGCCCCCTACTCTGCGCCCAAATCTTACGTGCCGACATCGTTGGGTCCCGCCCCTTGTCACGAACCAGCGGCCGATGTAGCCGCTGCCGCCCCGCACGAAAAGGACGCCTCATGGCCGCGACGGAAACGCCGGACACCGCCGGGTTCAAACTTCCCGATCCCGACGTGGTCAGCCGCTCCATGTCCGACATCGCCGAACGGTCGCAGCGGCTGGTCAGCGAGTGGCTGGCGCGGCAGTCCGCGCCGGACGCGTCGCCCGATCCGCTCAACATCGGCGGCGCGTTCCTGGAGATGACGGCGCGGCTGATGGCCAACCCGGCGCAGATGATGCAGGCCCAGCTGGGGTTCTGGCAGGACTACCTCACGCTCTGGCAGAACACCGCCAAGCGGATGATGGGCATGATGCCGGAGCCGGTGATCGACGCCCCCAGCAGCGACCGGCGCTTCAAGGACGACGCCTGGCGCGAGAACGAGGTGTTCGACTTCATCAAGCAGTCCTACCTGCTGTCGGCGCGCTACGTGCAGGACGTGGTGACCCAGGTCGACGGGCTCGATCCCAAGACCGCGCAGAAGGTGGATTTCTACGCCCGCCAGTTCATCGACGCGATGAGCCCGTCGAACTTCCTGCTGACCAACCCGGAAGTGCTGCGCAAGACCGCGGAAACCGGGGGGGAGAACCTGCTCAAGGGCCTGTCCAACCTGTTGGCCGACCTGGAGCGCGGCAAGGGCAAGCTGCACATCAAGATGACCGACATGGACGCCTTCAGGCTGGGGGAGAACATCGCCGTCTCCCCGGGGAAGGTGGTGTTCCAGAACGACCTGATGCAGCTGATCCAGTACGAGCCGACCACCGAAACGGTGCTGAAGCGGCCGTTGCTGATCGGCCCGCCCTGGATCAACAAGTTCTACATCCTCGACCTGCGCGCCAAGAACAGCCTGGTGCGCTGGGCGACGGCGCAGGGCCACACCGTGTTCATGATCTCCTGGGTCAACCCGGATGCGCGGCTGGCCGAGAAAGGGTTCGACGACTACATGACCGAGGGCTACCTCGCCGCCCTCGACGCCATCGAGCAGGCGACCGGGGAGCGGGAGGTGAACGCGATCGGCTATTGCCTGGGCGGCACCCTGCTCGGCTCCACCCTGGCCTACATGGCGGCCAAGCGGGACGACCGGATCAAGTCCGCCACCTTCTTCGTGACCATGCTCGACTTCGCCGAGGCCGGCGAGCTTGGCGTGTTCATCGACGAGGAACAGCTGCAGTCGCTGGAAGAGAAAATGAGCAAGCGGGGCTTTCTCGAAGGCAGCGAGATGGCCACCACCTTCAACATGCTGCGCGCCAACGACCTGATCTGGTCGTTCGTGGTGAACAACTACCTGCTCGGCAACGACCCGTTCCCGTTCGACCTGCTGTACTGGAACGCCGATTCCACCCGCATGCCGGCGCGGATGCATAGTTTCTACCTGCGCAAGATGTATCAGGAGAACCGGCTGAAGGACGCCGGCGGGGTCAGCCTGCGGGGCGTGCCGATCGATCTCCGCAAGATCAAGGTGCCGGCCTATTTCCTGTCCACCCGCGAGGACCACATCGCGCCCTGGAAGAGCACCTATCGCGGCACGCAGTTGCTGTCGGGGCCGAACCGCTTCGTGCTGGCCGCCTCGGGCCATATCGCCGGGGTGGTGAACCCGCCCGAAGGCGGCAAATACAGCCACTGGATCAACCCCGACCTGCCGCCGGACGCCGATGCCTGGCTCAAGGGCGCGACCGAGATCGCCGGCTCCTGGTGGCCGGACTGGCATCGCTGGGTCTCGGCGCTGGCGCCCGAGAAAGTGCCCGCCCGGGTTCCCGGGGCGGGCAAGCTGCCGGCGCTGGAGCCGGCACCGGGCAGCTACGTGGCGGTGCGGCTGAGCTGACCCCGCCGGGCCGCCCGCGTCCGGTCCAGCCCGCCCGCGTCAGACCGCCCGCATCCGCCCGCCCGCATCCGCCCGCCGGGGCCGATTTCCGCTTTGGCGCCGGTTCCGTATAGGCTGACGACCCGAAGCATTCGGGGAAACGTCGCACCATGCCCGACGACCGGCCGATCGCGCCGCCCGCACCCGCCGGATGGCAGAGCGAGCTCGACGAACTCGCCGAACGCGAAGCGCTGGCGCGCACGCTTGGCGGCCCGGACCGCGTCGCCCGCCAGCATGCGGGCGGCCGCCTCACCGTGCGCGAGCGGATCGACCGGCTGCTCGACCCCGGCAGCTTCCACGAAGTCGGCGCCATCGCCGGCAAGGCGGAGTACGGGCCGGACCAGCGGATCGCCGCCTTCACCCCGGCGAATTGCGTGTTCGGCCGCGGCACCGTGGACGGCCGCCCGGTGGTGGTCGCCGGCGACGATTTCACCCTGCGCGGGGGCTCGGCGGATGCCTCGATCAAGGGCAAGCCGCGGATGTCGGAGCAGATGGCGACCCGCTTCCGCCTGCCGATCATCCGCCTGATCGAAGGTTCCGGCGGCGGCGGCTCGGTCAAGACGATCGAGACCACGGGACGCGCCAACCTGCCGGGCGGGCTGTCGGACGGATCGTCCTTCGAACTCTGCGTCGAGAACATGGCGACCGTCCCGGTGGTGGCGCTCGGCCTCGGCTCGGTCGCCGGGCTGGGGGCGGCGCGGCTGGCGGCGAGCCATTACTCGGTGATGGTGAAGGGCATGTCGGCGGTGTTCGTCGCCGGCCCGCCGGTGGTGGAGCGGCTGGGCGAGCCGCGCGGCAAGCAGGAGCTCGGCGGCTGGGAAATCCAGACCGGCTGCGGCGCGGTCGATCACGCGGTGGACACGGAGGCGGAGGCCTTCGCCGCCGCGCGCCGGTTCCTGTCCTACATGCCGAACTCGGTGCACGACCTGCCGCCCCGGCAGCGGAGCTGGGACGATCCGGCCCGGCGCGAGGAGGCGCTGCTGACCGCGGTGCCGCGCGACCGCAAGCAGGCCTACCACATGCGCCGCATCATCGAGCGGGTGGTGGACAAGGACAGCTTCTTCGAAATGGCGTCCCGGTTCGGCCGCCCGATCATCACCGGGCTGGCCCGGCTGGACGGCTGGCCGGTGGCGCTGATGGCCGGCGACCCGCTGTACCACGGCGGCGCCTGGACCGCCGATGCGTGCCAGAAGATCATTCGTTTCATCGACCTGGCGGAGACGTTCCATTTCCCGGTCGTGCACCTGGTCGATTGCCCCGGCTTCCAGGTCGGGCTGGCGGCGGAACGCTCGGCGGTGATCCGCTGGGGGGTTCGCGCCCTCTCGGCGATCTGCCAGACCACGGTTCCGTGGTGCAGCATGATCATCCGCAACGTCTACGGGGTGGGCGGGCTCGGTCACCAGCCGGGCGGCCGGGTGGCGTTGCGCTACGCCTGGCCTTCGGCCAGTTGGGGCTCCCTGCCGCTGGAAGGCGGCGTGGAGGCGGCCTACCGGGCGGAGATCGATGCGGCCGACGACCCGGCGGCCAAGCTGGCCGAGATCGAGGCGCGGCTGAACGCCCTGCGCTCTCCGTTCCGGTCCGCCGAGTCGTTCTGGGTGGAGGAGATCATCGACCCCCGCGACACCCGCCGGCTGCTCTGCGAATTCGCCGAGCTGGCGGCGCCGTTGCGGACGCCGGGGCCGGCCCGGTTCGGGATGCGGCCCTGACCCGGCGGGCTTCGGTGCCGCCGGCGCCGGCCGGCAACCCGGGAAACCATCCCGTTGCGCGGTGACTGGCGCGAACCGGCGGTCGTCGCTATTGTCCGCCCGCCTTGCCCGACCCGCCGGAGAATGATGCGGCGCGTACCCGGGGGCCTGGCTCAAGACCGGAGGCTTGCTGTTTGACCCGCTTACGCGCCGCTTTGCTCGCCTTTGCCTGTTTGTTCCCCTGCCCGTTCGTCGTTGCGGCGGCGGCGGCCCCGCCGCACAGGCTGCCGGCCGCCGCGCCCGCGACCGGCGGGGTGATCCAGGCGATCCGGGTGGAGGGCAATAAACGGATCGAGACCGGCACGATTCTGTCGTATATGCTGGTCCGTCCGGGCGATCCGTTCACCCCGTCGCGGCTGGATCAGAGCCTCAAGACCCTCTACGCCACCGGACTGTTCCAGACCGTGACCCTCACGCGCGTGGGCGACGCGCTGGTCGTGAAGGTGGCTGAATACCCGTTGGTCAACCGGGTGTATTTCCGCGGCAACCACGCGATCGACGACGGCGACCTGGCCAAGGTCGCGCAACTCCGGGCGCGCGCCGTGTTCACCCGCGCGGCGGCGCAGCTCGACCGCAAGCGCATTCTCGATGCCTTCGCCGAGAAGGGCTACTACGACGCCACGGTGGAGCCCGAGATCATCCGGCTGCCGGAGAACCGGGTGAACGTCGTGTTCGAGATCAACCAGGGGCCCTCCACCCTGGTGAGCCGCATCACCTTCGCAGGCAACCACGCCTATGGCGAAGGCCGCCTGTCCGAAGTGATCGACAGCCGGGAGGAGCGCTGGTGGGCCTTCCTCTCCAGCGCCGACCAGTACAGTCCGCAGCGGCTCGACCTCGACAAGGAACTGCTGCGGCGGTTCTACCTGAAGCACGGCTATGCGGATTTCCGGATCGTATCGGCGACCGCCGAGCTGTCTCCTGACCGCAAGGCGTTCTTTCTCACCTTCGTCGTGCACGAAGGCGTGCGCTACCGGGTCGGCAAGATCGATATCCACTCGCACCTGAAAGGCATCACGCCGGCGACGCTGGCGGATGAGCTGCAACTGGCGAAGGGCGACTGGTTCGACGGCAACGCGGTGCAGCGCAGCGCCGACAAGATGGAGCAGTATGTCCGCAACCACGGGTTCGCGTTCGTCCAGGTGACGCCGCGCTTCGTCCGCAACCCGAAGGCCCGGACGGTCGCGCTGTCGTTCGACGCGAGCCAGGGCCCGCGCGTGTATGTCGAGCGGATCGACATCGTCGGCAACACGCGCACCGAGGACAGTGTGATCCGCCGGCAGTTCCACCTCGCCGAGGGTGATCCGTTCAATGCCGCCTCGATCCGGCACACGCAGCAGCGGCTCAAGGATCTCGACTACTTCCAGCACGTGAATATCGGCGTCGCGCCCGGCTCGGCACCCGACAAGGCGGTCCTGACGGCCCGGGTCACCGAAAAGGCGACCGGACAGCTCTCCCTCGGCGGCGGCTACTCGACCGATGTCGGAGCGCTGCTGAACGCCGGTATCAAGGAAAGCAACTTCCTCGGCACCGGCATCAGCGCCGGGATCAACGGCATCCTGGCGCAGCAGCAAAGCTCGATCGACCTGTCCGTCAACGATCCTTATTTCCAGAACCGCAACCTGCTGGTGGGCGGGGATATCTTCCTGCTCCAGTATTCCAATCTCGGCACCGCGCCGTACAACGAGAAGCGGGTCGGCTTCTCGGTGCATGCCGGCTATAATTTCACCTCCCATTTGCAGCAGGTCTGGAACTACCAGCTGGTCGGACGGACGGTGTCCAACATCGTCGCCGGGTCCAGCCCCTTCATCTTCGACGAGGCGGGCTATACGCTGCTGTCGCAGGTCGGCCAGGTGCTCTCGCTCGACTATCGCGACAGCACGATCGATCCGCATCGCGGATTCATCGTGGCGCTCTCCACCGATTTCGCCGGGCTGGGCGGCAATGCGCGGTACGTACGCACCCGGCTGAACGGTGCCTACTACATTCCGCTCGACCGGCTCACCGGCAACGACCAGTGGGACATCGCGCTCCGGGCCGGGGTGGGCAAGCTGTTCCCCCTCGGCAGGCAGGAGCAGATCATCGACCGGTTCTTCCTGGGCGGCGACAACCTGCGCGGCTTCCAGACCGGCGGCGCCGGTCCCAACGATGCGACGACCGGCGACAACCTCGGCGGCCGCTTCATCTGGACCGAGTCGACCCAGCTCAACTTCCCGCTGCCGGTCTCGCCCGACCTCGGCCTGTCCGGGCATGTGTTCGCCGATGTCGGGGCCTTGACCCAGGGCAGTTTCGAGTCCAATCGCTGCCCCAGCCAGCCGAGCGGCGCCTGCCCGCCGATCAACGAGTCCGCCGCGCCGCGGCTCGGCGCCGGCTTCGGAATCTCCTGGCGCTCGAGTTTCGGGCTCATCAACATCGATTTCACGCCGTTCGTCATCAAGCAGCCAGGCGATCAAACCCAGGTCTTCCGCTTTGGCTTTGGAACGAGGTTCTAGTGCGTCACATCAGACTTCTCGCCGCGACCGGATTCGGCCTTGCGGTTGCCGCTGCCGCCTTCACCCCTGCCTCCGCGCAGCAGGCCAAGCAATGGTTCATCCCGGGCCAGCACGCGGCGCCGCATGCTGCCCCGCACCCCGTCGCGCCTCGTCCCATCGGGGTGCCCGCCCAACCGGCGTCCGGCGCTAGCCAGGTCCCGGTCACGCTCAAGCTGCCCCCGGCGCCCCAGATCCCGGACGTGCCGCGTGGGCTGATGCCGCCGGCCGCCGTGCTCGGCGTGCTGTCCGTGCCGGACGTGCTGCGCCAGTCCACGGCGTATGAGCAGGCCGACAAGATCCTGGCGGAGCGCCGGCAGAAGCTGAACGAGGACGCGCAGAAGGAGCAGGTCGCGCTGCGCGACCTCGGCCAGAAGCTGGCCGCCGATCGGTCCAAGCTCAGCCCGGCGCAGGTGCGCGCGCGGGAGCGGGAGCTGCAGGACCGCATCGCCGCCTCCCGGCGCAAGTTCGCCGAGCGCAACCGCATCATCCAGGAGCAGGGGCAGTTCGCGCTGGCGCAGATCCAGCGCACCTTGCAGGAGGTGGTGCAGAAGGTCGCGCTCAGCCGCGGCATGAACATGGTGCTGCAGCGCCAGGCGGTCGCGGTGAACATTCCCGAGTTCGACCTGACGGCGCAGGTTCTCGAGGTGCTGAACAAGACGCTGCCGTCCGTGGTCATCCCGCCGGCGGGCGTGGCACCGCTGACGGTGGACGCCGCCAAGGCGAAGGAACCCGCGAAGAAAGCGGAGCCGGCGCACAAGCCGGCGCATCACTGAGCCCACCCGCCAGGATGGACCACCCGAGCGAGATCGCCGGCGATCCGCGCTTCTTCCTCCAGGCCGGCCCGCACACCCTGAACGCCGTCGCCGCGGCGGCGGGGGCGGCGGTGCCGGCGGACGAGGGCGCCCGCATGCTGCGCGGGGTAGCGCCGTTGCAGACCGCCCGGGCGGAGCATGTGAGCTTCCTCGACAACCCCAAATACCGCCCGGCCCTGGCCGCCACGCGGGCCGGCGCCGTGCTGATCCGCCCCGACCTCGCCGACGCGGTGCCGGCTGGCGTGGTGGCGATTGCCGCGGCGGAGCCGTACGCCGCCTGGGCGAAAGTGGCGGCGCTGTTCCACCCGGAGCCGCCGGTGACGCCGGGCGTGCACCCGGGCGCGGCGGTCGATCCGTCCGCCGACATCGACCCGACGGCCGAGATCAGCGCCTTCGCGGTGATCGGCCCCGGCGCCGTGGTCGGACCGCGCTGCCGCATCGGTGCCGGCGCCGTGATCGGGGCCGGCGTCATCCTGGGCGCCGACTGCCGGATCGGCGTCCACGCCAGCCTGAGCCACGCCCTGCTCGGCGATCGGGTGACGATCTATCCGGGTGCCCGGATCGGCCAGGAGGGTTTCGGCTTCGCCGTGACGGACACGGGGTTCGTCTCCGTGCCCCAGCTTGGCCGGGTGGTGATCGAGCACGACGTGGAGGTCGGCGCCAACACCGCGATCGACCGCGGGTCGCTTCGCGACACCGTGATCGGCGCCGGGTCGCGGCTCGACAATCTGGTGCAGATCGGCCACAATGTGCGTATCGGTCGGCTTTGCGTCCTGGTTGCACAAGTCGGCATTTCCGGTTCCACCGTTCTGGAAGACCACGTGATGATCGGCGGCCAGGGCGGGCTGACGGGACATTTGCGCATCGGTCGCGGCGCCCGCATCGCTGCACAATCGGGCGTGATGGCCGACGTCCCCGCGGGGGCCGAAGTCGCCGGCGCGCCAGCGCAGCCGGTGCGCGCAGTCTTCCGCCAGATCGCCATGCTCCGCCGGATGGCCAGCGAGGGTCGCCGCCGCCCCGCGCCCACGAGCGGCGAGCCCCAGCCAAGAGACCCCGAATGAGCGAAAACGACACGCCGACCGCCGGAGAGCAGGTGCCGCATATCGACATCGCCCGCATCATGCAGGCGATCCCGCACCGCTACCCGTTCCTGATGATCGACCGGGTGGTGGAGCTGATCCGCGACCACTCGGCGGTGGGCGTGAAGAACGTGTCGGTCAACGAGTCGTTTTTCCAGGGGCATTTCCCGAATCACCCGGTAATGCCCGGCGTGCTCATCATCGAGGCGATGGCGCAGACCGCCGCGGTGCTGGTGGTGGAAACCCTGGGGCCGGACTCCGCCGGGCGGGTGGTCTATTTCATGTCGATCGAAGGCGCGAAGTTCCGCCGCCCGGTGGTGCCCGGCGACCAGCTGCGCATCCATGTCGCAAAGGAACGCAAGCGCGGCAACGTCTGGAAGTTCCACGCCGTGGCGCGGGTCGACGACGTGCCGGTCGCCGAGGCGACCTATGCCGCCATGATCATGGAGCGGGCCTGACCGCGGGCATCCCGGAGGGCCGGACCGTCGCGCCGTATTTCTGCCGGAATTGGCGCTGAAACAATCGGTTACGCGGGATATCGGAAATATCGGGCAACAATGCGTGTGTTGGCCGAAGCGGTGCGGGCGCTTACCTTGCACCGCACCAGCCCTCCCGCAGCGCCGCCTGAAAGGTCTCCCGGCATGGATGTTCTCGCCGAACTGCACGACGCCCTGACGACCAGGGGCGACATCCATCCCACCGCCAGCGTCGCGCCGTCGGCCGAGCTTGGGCGCGGCGTGCGCATCGGGCCATGGTGCAGCGTCGGCCCGCACGTGACGATCGAGGACGGGGCGCGTCTCGTCTCCCATGTCGTGGTGGACGGGCACACCACGATCGGCGCGGACGCGGTCTTGTTCCCCTTCTGCACCGTCGGCCTTGAACCGCAGGACTTCAAATATCGCGGCGAGCCGACCCGGTGCGAGATCGGCGCCCGCACCCAGGTGCGCGAGCATTGCACCATCCATCGCGGCACCGTGACCGGACGCGGCGTCACCCGGATCGGGGCGGACTGCATGCTGATGGCGGTGGCGCATGTCGCCCATGATTGCCTGCTGGGCGATCACGTCATCGTGGCGAACAACGCCGTGATGGGCGGGCATGTCAGCATCGGCGACCATGCGGTGATCGGCGGCGCCGCCGCGATCCACCAATTCGTGCGGATCGGCCGGGCGGCGATGATCGGCGGCGTCTCCGGCGTGGAAGGAGACGTGATCCCGTTCGGCAGCGTGATCGGCAACCGGGCCCGGCTGGCGGCGCTCAACGTGATCGGACTGAAGCGCCGCGGCTTCGACAAGGCGCAGATCCGCACCCTGCACACCGCCTTCCGCAGCATGTTCCACGCGGGCGGGGTGTTCGCCACGCGGCTCGCGGAAACCCGCGCCCGCTTCGGCGCCGATCCGCTGGTGGCGGAGGTTCTGGCCTTCATCGACGCCCCCAGCCATCGCGGCCTGATCCGTGCCGAACTGGCGCGGGACTGATCGCCACCCGATCCGGCACCGCCGCCTGATGCGGGGGGGCCGCCCCGCGCCGCCCGACGGCGCGGTGACGCCGTCGCGCCCAGGCTTGCTCGCACTCTACCTTGGCTTCCTCACGGTGGGGGCCTGCAGCGTCGGCGGCGGGCTTGCGGCCTGGATCCGGCGCGAAAGCGTGACCAAGCGCCGCTGGATCGACGATACCCAGTTCCTGACCGGCTATGCCCTGTCGCAGCTCGTGCCCGGGGCGACCAACGTCAACCTGGCGGTGTTCATCGGCACCCAGTTGCGCGGCGGGGCGGGCGCCGTCGCCGCGCCGGCGGGGCTGATGACGGTGCCGCTCGGCGTCTTCCTCGGGATCGGGTCGGTCTATTTCGCCCTGAGCCGCGGTGCCGCCGGCCCATGGATCGCCCTGGCCCTGGCCGGCATGGGCGCCTCGGCGATCGGGCTGATGCTGTCGATCGGGCTCCGGCTCGGCAGGCGCAACCTACGCTCCGCCGCGTCCGTCGGGGTCGCCGTGGTGACGGCGCTGGTGGTCGGGCTGCTGCGGGTGAAGCTGCTGGTGGCGCTGCTGGTGCTGATCCCCGCCAGCCTGGCGCTGCACTGGCGGACGCCGGCGCAGCGACCCGACGCGGCGGGGGAATGATCACCGTCCTGCTGCAACTGGCCGGGCTGTTCGCGCTGCTGTCGGTGCTGGCGGTCGGCGGCGGCGCCGGCGTGATCCCGGAAATGCAGCGGGCCGTCGTCGACGTGCACCACTGGATGAGCGGCCCGCAGTTCCTGGCGCTGTTCGCCCTGTCGCGCTCGGCGCCGGGGCCCGGCTCGCTGATCGTGGTGCTGATCGGGCAGAAGGCGGCCGGGCTCGCCGGGGGGCTCGTGGCCGGGGTGGCGATGTTCGCCCCGTCCTCGGTACTGGCCTATCTGGTCGCGAAGTTCTGGCACCGCAGCGGCGGCAGCGCGGCCGGCTGGCAGGCGCGGGTGGAGCGCGCCCTGGCGCCGGTGGCGGTGGGGCTGACCCTCGCCAGCGGCATCGCCCTGATCCGGGGGACGGAGCATGGCTGGGCCGCCTATGGCGTGACCGCGGCGGCGACGGTGGTGCTGACCCTGACCGAACTGAACCCGGTGGCCATGACCGTGGCCGGCGCGGCGGTGCTGCTGGCCGCGGCGGGGCATTGAATGTCGGGACATCGACGCCTGGGGCGTTGAAGCTCCGGGCGCCGGCCGCTACGCCGCCGCATCCTCGCAGATCATCGCCGCGCCCTTCTCCGCGATCATGATCGTCGGGGCGTTGGTGTTGCCCGTCGTCAGCGTGGGCATCACCGACGCGTCGATCACGCGCAGCCCGCCGATGCCATGGACGCGCAGCCGCGAATCGACCACCGCCATGGCCGGGTCTTCGCCCATCCGGCAGGTGCCGACCGGATGGAAGATCGTGGTGCCGAACTGCCGGCAGAACGCCAGCAGGTCCGCGTCGCTGGTCACGCCGGGGCCGGGCAGGGTCTCCGCCACGCTGTGGCGGGCGATCGGCTCCTGCGCGAAGATCTCCCGCGTCAGCCGCATGCCCGCGATCATCACCCTGCCGTCATTCGGGGCCGACAGGTAGTTGGGCGTGATCCGGGCCTTGGCGAACGGATCGGGCGACGCGGCCATGATGGTGCCGCGGCTGTCGGGCCGCACCGGGCAGATCGCCACCGTGATGCCGGCCTCCCGCTCCAGCGCGCCGAACACCGCGGGGTCGTAGCTCGCCGGCGTGAACAGCAGCTGCAGGTCGGGGCTGGCGAGCCCTTCGCGCGAGCGGGTGAACACCTGCGCCGAGGTCACGCCGAAGGTCAGTGCGCCGTTGCCGCGCAGCAGGAACCGCACCGCCTCCCCCGCCAGCCGCACCCCGCGGGCAAGCTGGTTGATGGTAACGGCGTCGCGCACCCGGTGCGACACCCGCGACACGTAGTGGTCCTGCAGATTGGCACCGACGCCGCGCAGGTCGTGCACCACCTCCACCCCGATCGATTGCAGGTGCGCCGCCGGGCCGACGCCGGAAATCTGCAGCAGGTGCGGCGAATTCACCGCACCGCCACACAGGATCACTTCGCGTGCCGCGCGGACCTCCCGATCCACGCCCCCTTGGCGCACGGCAACGCCGACGCAGCGCCTGCCGTCGAACAGCAGCCGGGTCGCCAGCGCGCCGGTCTCCACGCGCAGGTTGGGCCGGCCTTTCGCGCCGGCGAGGAAGGTGCGCGCGGTGGAGCCGCGGAAGCGTCCGTTGCGGGTCATCTGCGAATAGCCGACGCCTTCCTGCACCCGGCCGTTCAGGTCCTGGCTGTAAGCGTGGCCGGCCGCCTTCGCGGCCTCCACGAACCGGTGCGTGAGGGGAAGGATGGTGCGGTAGTCCTCCACCCGCAGAACGCCGCCCTTGCCGCGCAGCTCCGGGTCCCCGGGCGGGTAGTCCTCCGACTTGCGGAAGAACGGCAGCACGTCGTCGAAGCTCCAGCCGCGGCAGCCCATCTGCGCCCAGCCGTCGAAGTCGGCGGGGTTGCCGCGCACGTACAGCATGCCGTTGATGGAGGACGAGCCGCCCAGCGTCTTGCCGCGCGGCCAATGGATTGGCCGGCCGGCGCTGCCCGGCCCGCCCTCGGCGCTGTAGTTCCAGTTGACCACCGGATGCGCCAGCAGCTTCAGCACGCCGGCGGGGATGTGGATCCAGGGGAGCCAGTCGCGCGGCCCCGCTTCCAGCAGGATGACCCGCGCGCCGGTTTCGCTCAGCCGGCTCGCGATCACGCAGCCGGCCGAGCCGGCGCCCACCACGACATAGTCCGCGTCCATCCCCGCTTCCTTCGTTCGCAGGCGCCGTCCGCTGCGCCCACCTGCCCTCGGCGTCCAGGTTCGGGTGCGTGCCAGCCGCGACGCCGAGCCTGCACGCGATACCGGCCCGGCAAAGCCGCAGCCGGTGTCAGACCCGCTCGATCAGCGCCGCGATGCCCTGGCCCACGCCGATGCACATGGTCGCGATGGCGCGCTTCGCGCCGCGGGCTTCCAGCGCGCTCACCGCGGTCAGCGCCAGCCGCGCGCCGCTCGCACCCAGCGGGTGGCCCAGCGCGATCGCGCCGCCATGCGGATTGACGTGCTCGGCATCGTCCGGCAGCCCGAGCTGACGCAGGACCGCCAGGCCCTGGCTCGCGAAGGCCTCGTTCAGTTCGATGACGTCGATCTCGCCCAGGGTCATGCCGGTGCGCTCCAGCAGCTTGCGCACCGCCGGGGCCGGACCGATGCCCATGATGCGCGGCGCGACACCCGCCGTCGCCATCGCCACCACCCGCGCGCGCGGCGTGAGGCCGTAGCGCTTCGCCGCCGCTTCGGAGGCGAGCAGCAGCGCCGCCGCGCCGTCGTTCACGCCTGACGCGTTGCCGGCGGTCACCGTGCCGGGTTCGCGGAACGGGGTCTTCAGCCTGGCGAGACCCTCCAAGGTGGTCTCCGGGCGGGGATGCTCGTCGCGGTCGACGATCGTATCGCCCTTGCGTCCCTTGATGGTGACCGGAACGATCTCGCGGGCGAAGAACCCGTTCGCCGCCGCCGCGGCCGCCTTCTGCTGGCTGCGCAGGGCGAACCGGTCCTGGTCGGCGCGGCTGATCTGGAATTCCTCGGCCACGTTCTCGCCGGTTTCCGGCATCGAATCGGTGCCGTACTGCGCCTTCATCATGCCGTTGACGAAGCGCCAGCCGATCGTGGTGTCGTAGATGTCGGCCTTGCGGGCGAACGCCTCGGTGCTCTTGCCCATCACGAACGGCGCGCGGGTCATGCTTTCCACCCCGCCGGCGAGCATCAGCTCGGCCTCGCCGGTGCGGATCGCGCGGGCGGCGGTGCCGACGGCGTCGAGGCCGGAGCCGCAGAGGCGGTTGACCGTCGATCCGGGAACCGAGGCCGGCAGGCCGGCCAGCAGCACCGCCATGCGGGCGACGTTGCGGTTGTCCTCCCCGGCCTGGTTGGCGCAGCCCATGTAGCAGTCGTCCAGCGCCTCCCAGTCCACAGCCGGGTTGCGCTCCTTGAGCACCCGGATCGGGTGCGCCGCCAGGTCGTCGGCCCGTACGTCCTTGAGCGCGCCGGCGTAGCGCCCGATCGGGGTGCGCGCGAAGTCGCAGATGTAAGCGTCGGTCATGTTGGATGCTCCGGGCTGGCGCTGGATGCGGGGCGGGGCCGGGCCGCGCGGGCGCGGCCGGCGGAGAAGCGGCAGGGCGCAAACTGTACCGGACGGCCGGGAGCGCCGCAATCTGGCCGCCCGCGCCGGCCGGTGGCAGGCTGCGGACCGGCGTGTGGCGGCGGCGGCGGCGTCTGCCCCGACACGCCGGCAACCACGGCATCAGGAGCCGACGCATGACCGAACCGCTGATCCGCAACCGCCTGCGCGAGACCCTGGCGCGGGGCGAGGTGGCCGCCTCGATGACCGTGCGGGCGTTTCGCGGCATCGAGATCGCCCGCATCGCCGCGACCGCGGGTTTCTGCTCGATCTATGTCGATATCGAGCACAACACCCTGTCGATCGACACCGCCTGCCAGATCTGCATGGCGGCGCTGGAAGTGGGCGTCACGCCGCTGGTGCGGGTGCCCGGGCGCTCGCCCGACCTGATCGGGCGGCTGCTCGATGGCGGGGCGCTCGGCGTGATCGCCCCGCATGTGCGCACGGCCGAGGACGCCGCGCGGGTCGTGGCCTGCGCCAGGTTTCCCCCGCTCGGGGAACGCGGCGCCGGCGGGGCGCTGCCGCATTTCGGCTTCCGCAGCATCCCGCCGGCGGTGGCGAACGCGGCGCTGAACGCCGCCACCATGGTGGCGGTGATGATCGAGACCGAAGCGGCGCTGGAGAACGTGGGCGCGATCGCCGCGGTGGACGGGGTCGACCTGCTGATGGTGGGCACCAACGATCTTTGCGCCGAGCTTGGCATCACCGGGCAGTTCGACCATCCCAGGGTGCGGGCAGCCTATGCGCGCTGCATCGCCGCGGCGCGGGCGGCGGGCAAGCATGTGGGCGTCGGCGGCCTCGCCGCGCACCCCGACCTGGTGGCGGAGTTCGTGGCCGCCGGCGCACGCTATGTCTCGACCGGCACCGACCTCGGGTTCCTGATCGCCGCGGCAACCGAGAAGGCGGCGTTCGTGCGCAGGCTGAAGACCTGATCCGTCGACCGGCCTGCCCCATCGGCCGGGCCGACCGGGCCGGATTGCATCGGGATCGTTTCGAAGTGTAACCCGGGGGCCGCCGCGCGTGAAGGGGGTGATACGGGTCGGGCAATGAAGCGTCGCCGGGGACGGCGGGCGTGGATCGCTTCATCGCGTGCAGCCCGGTGCATGCACGTCAAAGGTCCGCCGCCGATGTTCAAGAAGCTCAAGCCTTCCCACGACCTGCTGTCGGGCACCGGCGGGAGCTTCGATCCCTCCGGCCTCGTGCCGTTCGGCGGCCCGCAGATCGGCATTCCGCTGGCGGAGGATGGCGCGAGCCTGGTCTGGGGCTTCCCCGCCGCCGCGGCGGCGACTTCCGCCGCAACGACAACGACGACGACGGCGGCGAGCGCCTCGCCGCCGGCGACGATCGAGGCGGGCACGAGCCAAGCGGGCGCGATCCAGGCGGGCGCGCCCGGCGGGTTCGTCATCACCGTCAATTACGATTCGTCGGTCGCCAGCGCGCCGGCCGGCTTCAAGACCACAGTGGCCGCCGTCGTGACGTACCTCGAAAGCCTGATCACGACGTCGATAAACATTACCATCAACGTCGGCTACGGGGAGCTCAATGTCGGCGGCACCCCGACCTCGCTGGCGTCGGGCGCGCTCGGCGAGAGCTTTTCCACAGGTATCAAGGTCAGCTACACTACGCTCTACACAGCGCTGCAGGCGCACCCGACCTCGGCCGCCCAAATCGCCGCGGCGGCCAGTCTGCCGATCACCAATCCGACCGGCGCCGGCAACGCCAGCGCGCAGTACTATCTCAGCTATGCCGAAGCGGAGGCGCTGGGCCTGAGCGGAGGTCCCGGCACCGGTGCCGTGGTCGGCGCGATCGGCATCGGCACCCAGCCGATGACCTATGGCAGCACCAATGCTGCCACCGCCGGCACCTACGACGCGTTCGGGGTGATCGAACACGAAATCACCGAGGTGCTGGGCCGCACCGCTTCCCTCGGCGCCAGTCCCAACACCGGGACCTACACGCCGCTCGACCTGTTCCGCTATTCCGCCGCCGGCGTGCGCGCCCTGAGCCCCGGCGCCGGGTATTTCTCGATCGACGGCGGCGCGACCTCGCTCGCCACGTTCAACGACCCGAACCTCACCCCCGGCGACGCCGGCGACTGGGCGAGCAGCCTTGCCAGTCCCGACTCCTTCAATGCCGCCGTCTTTCCCAGCGTCGCCAATCCGATCAGCGCCGCCGATCTCACGGTCCTGAACGTGCTCGGCTACAACCTGGCAAGCACGGCCGCCAACTGCTTCGCCGCCGGCACGCGCATCCTGACCGAACGCGGCGAAATCCCGGTCGAGGCCCTGGCGGTGGGCGACCGCGTGGTCACCCGGCACGCCGGGCCGGCGCCGATCCGCTGGATCGGCCGCCGCCGGGTCGATTGCCGCCGCCACGCCGACCCGGGCCTCGTGTGCCCGGTGCGCATCGCCCCGCACGCGTTCGGCCCCGGGATGCCGGCGCGCGCCCTGCGGCTTTCCCCCGATCACGCGGTGGCGGTCGACGGCGCGCTGGTCCCGATCCGCCTGCTGATCAACGGCGGCAGCATCGCCCAGGAAACCGGCCAGGCGCGACTCTGGTATTTCCATATCGAACTGGACCGGCACGACCTCGTGACGGCCGAAGGACTGCCCGCCGAAACCTATCTCGACACCGGCAACCGGGACCTGTTCGCCAACGCCCCGGGGCCGCTGCGCCTGCATCCGCGGCAGGAGGATGCCGCCGCCCAGGCCCGCCGCGTCGCGCAGTCCTGCCTGCCGCTGCTCTGCGATCCGGCGGCGGTGGAGCCGGTGTGGCGCCGGCTCGCCGCCCGCTCCGCCGCGCTCGGCCACGCCCCGGCGCCGGTCGCCACCACGCGCGATCCGGCGCTGCGGCTGCGGTTCGGGGCCTCGGCGCTGCATCCGGTCGAGCAGACGGCGACCCGTGCGGTGTTCGCGGTTCCTCCCGGGGATCGGCCGGCGGCGCTGCTGTCGCGCAGCCTGGTGCCGGCCGTCCTGCGGCCCTGGCTCGGGGACCGGCGGCGGCTCGGCGTGCGGGTGCGCGGGCTGTCGGTCCGCCGCGGCGCGGAGCGGATCGATCTCGCCCCGGACGATCCCCGGCTGTCGGACGGGTGGTGGGCGGCCGAGCACGAGCCGGGTGCAATCTGGCGCTGGACCGACGGCGCCGGTGTGCTGCCGCTGGCGTGCGGCGGCGCGCTTCTGGAGATCCGGATCGACACGCCGCCGGACTACCCGCGGGCGGCGGATGCCCCGTCCGGCGACGGCCCGCCGATCGCGGCCCGGGCGGCCTGAGCAGCGGCGGTCGGCGTGCGGCGCCGCGGCGTGCGACTCACGCCTGGGTAACGTTTGCCCGCTAGGCAGGTCGCCATGCGCGGAGCGGCGATCACGGCCGGGACGACCCTGCCGACCCGCAGGGCAGCGACGTTCGCGGCAGCGATGTTCGCGGCGGCCATGTTCGCCGCGGCCATGGTCGCGGCAGCCATGTTCGCGCCGGGGTTGCTGGTGCTGGGCCTGGTCCTCGCGGCGCTCGGGATGGTCCTGGTGCTGGCCTGGCTGCATCCGGTGGCGGCCGGAACCGGCTGGCTGCTGATCGTCGGCAGCACGCCGGAGATGTGGCTCGGCGACCTGCTGGGCCCGGCCTTCTACCAGCCCATCATCGCGGTGGAGAAAGGCGCCGGGCTGGCGCTCGCGGCGGTAGCGGTGCTGCGATTCGGGCTGCGGCGGGACTGGTACAATCCGGGCCTGGCGTTCGTGGCGATGTTCGTCACCGGGCTCGCGCACGGGCTCTACCCGGGGCTCGGGATGGCGGCGAGCCTGCGCTCCCTGCTGGGCTCGGCGGCGCCCTATGCGTTCATGTTCTCGCGTCTGTCGCGGGGCTGGGCGCGGGCGGTCATCCGCACCACCATGCTCATCCCGGCGCTGGCGGTGGCGGCCGGGAGCGCGCTCGACCTTGCCGGGCTGCGGCCGCTCTTCGTGCAATCCGGCGGCTGGCGGCTGGGCGCGCTCGGCCACCCGGCGTTTCTCGGCAGCTTCGCGCTGGCGGCGATCTACGCCTGCCTGGTCGAACTCTATCGCGGCGGCCGGCCGCGCGACGCGGCGCTGATGGCGCTGAACTTCGTCATCCTGGTGCTCACCGGGGCGCGCGCGCCGCTGATCTACGGGGTCGCGGTGACGGGGCTGACCCTGGCCTTTGTTCCGTCTCCCGCCTTCCCGCGCCGGCGGCGGATGCTGTTGCTGCTGGGGGCGCTGGCACTGCTGCCGCTGGCGTTGGGCGCGGCGGGCAGCCTGAGCGGGCTGCGGCTGTTCAACCTGCTCGAACACAACCCCGACGCCTTGAGCGGGCGGGAGCAGATCTGGGCCTGGTTCGAGCGGGCCGCCGCCGGCTCCCCCTGGGTCGGCTGGGGCGTCGGGGCGGGCAACGCAGTCATCCCGCAGGACAGCCGGGTGGTGGAGATCATGCACACCTGGGCGGCCCATAACGAATATTTGCGCATCGCGGTGGAAGGCGGCCGGCTGGGGGAGGCGTTGCTGCTGGCGCTTTTCGTCCTGTGGGCGGCCGCGCACACCGCGCGTCTGCCACGCGGGGAGCGCGCAATCATGCGACTGGTGTTCGTCGCGTTTGCGTGCCATGCGGCTACCGACAACGTGCTGATCTCTACCTCGGCCTCGGTGTTGTTCGCCTTCGTCGCCGCGGTGTTCGCCCGCGGCGCGCTGGAAGCCACGGCAGCCGACCGGGCCAACGGGCCGGAGCGGGGGGCCGGAGCGGGGGGAGCGGTCGGCGCACGTTGAACCGCTTGCCGCTCCATGAGGCCGCCATGCCTGTCCGCCGTCTGTTGCCGCTGCTGTTCGCCCTGCTGGGCGCCGCCCTCGCCGCGCCGCGGCCGGCGGCGGCCGAAGGCCTTGCGTTCGTGATGAACTCGGGGGCCGCGTCGATCAGCGTGATCGACATGAGCACCGAAAAGCCGCTGCGCCGCATCCCGGTGCTGCGGGAGCCGCATCACTGGGCGCTCAGCCCGGACGGGCGCAGCCTGATCATCGGCGATTCCTCGGGCAATTCGCTGTTCTTCCTCAACCCGATGACCGGTGCGGTGCAGCGCCGGATCGTGGTTGCCGACCCGTACCAGCTCGGGTTCAGCCCGAACGGCAGGTTCCTGACGGTCAACGGGCTGGCCCGCAACCAGATCGACGTCTACGCGGCCGCCAGCATGAAGCTGCTGCACCGGTTCCCGATCCGCTCCATGCCCAGCCATCTGGCCTATTCGCCCGATTCGCGCCGGCTGTTCGTGACCTTGCAGGGCACCAACCGGCTGGTGGCGATCGATCTGCAGGCGATGCGGGTGCTGTGGGACCGGCCGGTCGGCAACACCCCCGCCGGCGTGCTGTGGCAGAACGGCAAGCTGCTGGTCTGCGACATGGGCACCGACTACGTCGCCGAGGTGGACCCGGAAGACGGCAAGGTGATCGGCCATGTCGTCACCGAAAAGGGCGCGCACAACCTGTTCCGCTCGCCCGACGGCAAGACGATCTGGGTGAACAACCGCGTGTCGGGCACCACCACGGTGCTGGACGCCGCGACGCTGCGGCCGCTGCGCACCTACCACATCCCCGGCGGGCCGGATGACCTGTTCTTCGCGCCGGACGGGAAGGTGTGGATCACCCGCCGGTTTGCCGAATCGGTCGCGGTGCTGAACCCGGCCACCGGCAAATTCGACCTGATCGATGTCGGACGCTCGCCGCACGGGATCTTCCTGAGCCCGCACGCCCCCTCCCCGGACCGGCTCGCCGCCGCCCGGTAGCCGCCGATGCGCGACCCGTTCGACCTCGCCGCGGGGTGGGTGCAGGAACACGTGCTGCTGCCGTTCCTGTACCAGGTCGGCTGGATGCGGTGGGAGGAAGTGTCCTACGGCTGGGCGCTGGCGGCGGTGTACGGGCTGGTCCAGGTCGCCGCCACCCTGGCGCTCTGCACGCCGCTCGAAGCATGGCGGCCGGTGGAACGCTGGGCCGACCGCCGGGCGGTCACGGTGGATATCCTCTACACCCTGATCTCCCGCGTCGGCGTGCTGCCGCTGGTGACCTTCGTGCTGTTCTACCAGGTGCAGGTGAACCTGACCGGCTGGCTGGTGGACCACGGCTGGGTGCCGCCGATGCTGGAACTGCTGGTTCCGCCGCTGCTGGGGCACCCGATCGTTACGTTCTTCGCCTATGCGGCGATCCTGGACCTCGCCGACTACTGGCGGCACCGGCTGTCGCACGTGTTCCGCTGGTGGTGGGCGCTGCACGCGCTGCACCATGCGCAGGAACAGATGACCTTCTGGTCCGACGACCGCAACCACGTCCTCGACGACCTGATCGGCTTCGTGTGGTTCATGCTGATCGCACTCGCGATCGGCGTGCCGCCGTTGCAGTTTCCGCTGCTCGTGCTGGTGCTGCGCTTCATCGAAAGCCTGTCGCACGCCAACGCGCGGCTGTCGTTCGGCTGGCTGGGGGAACGGCTGGTGATCTCGCCACGCTTCCACCGCGCCCATCACGGGGTGCTGGCCGCGGGGCAGTCCAGCTGCAACTACGGCGGCGTGCTGCCGTGGTGGGACATGATATTCGGCACCGCCGACTTCTCGCGCGACTTTCCGCCGACCGGCGACCCGGAAGCGGATGCGGCGCTCCGCCACGGCGGCTATCTGGCGCAGCAATGGTCCGGGCTGCGGCGGTTCGGACGGGCGCTGGTGGGGCGGGCGTAGAAGCCCCGGGCAGGCGGTTTCCCACCCCGTTTGCGGGACAGTCTCGGGTGGCGACCGAGGGCGACGGACGCCAGGGGAGGATGCCCTGGCCGTCCGGCGGCACGTGGGGGGCCGCAACCGTTCCGTAAGCGCCGTCCTGCGACCCTGTCGCATCCATCGGACTGCCCGACCGCGCTTGGCCCGTCCTTTCGGCTCGCCAGGTCTGGCCGAAAGCTGCTCGTGATCATCCACGTTCCTGCCGGGCCGAGCCTGCTGCTCCCGGGCGTTCACGCGCCCCTGGCCTTGCTTGCGATGGTGATGGTGCTGCTGGCCTTGCGCGGCCCCATGCGGGCCCCGCATCGCCGAGTGCGGCGCCGCGGCATGCCGCGGCGCGCGGCGGTTGGGCCGCCTCCGCCACCTGTCCGTGCCAGCCCGACGGCCGATATCGTGCCCCGCCTCAAGGGCGAGGCCGGCGAGGTGTCCGTCGCCGGCCAGCTCATTCGGCTCGGCTTTCCGAGCCGGCACGACGTCATCCTGCACGCGCCGGACGGCGGGCTGACCCAGGTCGATCACGTCGCGCTGACGGCCCGCGGCCTACTTGCGATCGAAACCAAGAACTATGCGGGCAGCGTGTTCGGCGGTGCGCTCGAACGCAATTGGGTGCAAGTGCTGGGCTCCGCCCGGAACCGGTTCCAGAACCCGCTATGGCAGAACGCGAGGCACGTGGCCGCCCTGGCGGCGCATCTCCGCTGTGACGTGGAGGGGCTGGTCGTGTTCGCCGGGACGGCGCGCTTTCCGGAGCGTCTGCCGCCCGGGGTGACGACCTTGGCGGACCTTCCGGCGCATCTGGCAGGCATGGGCCGTCCATCGCCGGGCGCCATCGAGGGGCTGGTTTGGCAGGAGGTCTGCCATCTCGTCGGACAGGGCCGCGCGCTGCGCCAGGCGCATCGGGCGCAGGTGCGGGCCCGACACCCGCAGACGTGATCGGACCCCGCGGTGGCACCTGCCCCAGCAGGGCTCGGTCGGCCGGCCCAGCCCGCGCACCCTCGCGCTTTCGGTCGAAAGGGTGCCTCACCCGGGATCGGTGACCAAGTCGGCGGCGGTTGACGGCGGTCTGGGGGCAGAGCGGTATGGGGTGCCGCCTTCCGGCCGATGATGTCTTGCATTTCTTCTCGCCGCGCGGGACCTTGTCGGCAGAGACGATCCGCTGTCAGGGATGGGAGTGAACGCATGGACGACCAGGTGAACGTCACCGCGGCACGCAAGGCCTTCAAATGGGTCGGCACCCGTCCGGTGCGCCCCGACGGCGTGCCCAAGGTGACCGGCCGCGCCATGTACGGCGCGGACATGCACATGCCGGGGGCGCTGGTGGGAAAAGTCCTCCGCTCCCCGCACGCGCATGCCCGCGTGCTGTCGATCGACACGTCCCGCGCCGCGGCGCTGCCCGGGGTGCGCGCGGTGATCACCGCCGCGGACTTTCCGGAACAGACTTTCGAATATATCGGCCCCGAACGGGTCGCGGTGAATTTCTGGCACGTCACCCGCAACATCATGGCGCGGGAGAAGGTGCTGTACGAAGGCCATGCGGTCGCCGCGGTCGCCGCGACCAGCGACTCCGTCGCCGCCGCGGCGCTGGCGCTGATCGACGTGCAGTACGAAGTGCTGCCGCACGTCATCGATGTCGATGCGGCCATGGCCGAGGACGCGCCGCTGCTGTTCGACGACATGATCACCCGCGGCGTCGAGCCGGCGCCCAGCCGGCCGTCCAACATCTCGAAGCGGCTCGAGTTCAAGATCGGCGACCTCGATGCCGGGTTCGCGGCCGCCGACGAGATCATCGAGCACGAGTTCAAGACCGCCACCGTCCACCAGGCCTATATCGAACCGCACGCCTGCTCGGCCCGGTTCGAGGCCGACGGCCAGGGCGAGGTCTGGTCATCGAGCCAGGGGCATTTCACCGTCCGCGCCCTGACCGCCAAGCTCCTGAACATGCCGGTGGGCGATCTTCGGGTCCATCCGGCCGAAATCGGCGGCGGCTTCGGCGGCAAGACGGTGGTCTACCTGGAGCCGGTCGCCGCGATGCTGTCGAAGAAGTCGGGCTTCCCGGTGCGGCTGGCGATGAGCCGCGAAGAGGTGTTCCGCGCCTCCGGCCCGACCTCCGGCTCGTCGATGTGGGTGAAGATCGGCGTGACCAAGGACGGCAAGATCACCGCCGCGGACGGCGTTTTCAAGTTCCAGGCCGGCGCCTTCCCCGGCTCCCCGGTGATGAACGCCTGTCTTTGCGCCTTCGCCCCGTACGACATCGCGAACGCGCGCACCGTCGGCTACGACGTGGTCTGCAACCGGCCCAAGGCGGCGGCCTACCGCGCGCCCGGCTCGCCGATCTCCGCCTTCGCGGTGGAGAGCGTGCTCGACATGCTGGCCAAGAAGATCGGCATGGACCCGCTGGAACTGCGCCTCAAGAATGCGTGCCGTATCGGCACGCCAACCATCTTCGGGCCGAAGCACGCCCATAACGGCTACGCGGAGACGTTGCAGGTCCTGCTCGATCATCCCGCCTACAAGACGAAGCTCGGGCCGAACCAGGGGCGCGGCGTCGCCTCCGGCTACTGGTTCAACGGCGGCGGCGAATCGAGCGCGACCATGCAGGTGAACGCCGACGGCACCGTCCTGGTCGCCACCGGCAGCCCCGATATCGGCGGCTCGCGCGCCTCCATGGCGATCATGGCCGCCGAGACCCTCGGCGTGGATTACAATCAGGTGCGCGCGATCGTCGCCGACACCGGTTCGGTCGGCTACACCCATGTCACCGGCGGGTCGCGCGTGACCTTCGCCACCGGCACCGCCGTGGTCGATGCGACCAAGACCGTGATCAAGGATCTCTGCAGGCGCGCGGCGATGATCTGGGACGTCGATCCCGAAGGGGTCGTCTGGGAGGACGGCTACGCGAAGCCGGCGGGGTCCAACGTGGGCGAGTTCAAGCCGCTCTCCTTGAAGGAGATCGCGGCGAAGGCGGCGCAGACCGGCGGGCCGATCACCGCCTCCGCCTCGCTGACCGCCGGCGGGCAGGCGCCTGGCTTCTCCACCCAGTTCTGCGACGTGGAAGTAGACCCGGAGACCGGCAAGGTGACCATCCTGCGCTATGTCGCCGCCCAGGATGTCGGCCGCGCGATCCACCCCGCCTATGTGGAAGGGCAGATCCAGGGCGGCGTCGTGCAGGGCATCGGTTGGGCGCTGAACGAGGAGTATATCTACAATTCCAAGGGCCAGCTCGATAACCCGGGCTTCCTCGACTACCGCTGCCCGGTGGCGTCCGACCTCCCGATGATCGAGGCGGTGCTGGTCGAAGTGCCCAACCCCGCGCATCCCTATGGGGCGAAGGGCGTGGGCGAGGTGAACATCTGCCCGCCGATGGCCGCGATCGCCAACGCGATCGAGAACGCGATCGGCCGTCGGCTGACCGAACTGCCGATGTCGCCGCCCAAGGTGCTGGCGGCCATCGAGGCGGGGGCCTGAGCCCGTGTCTGGTGCGGCGCCGGCGAAGGTGGTGTTCACCACCGGCTTCGCCCGGCGCTACACCGGGGGCGAGAGAGAGTTCGCGGTCACGGCAACGTCGCTGCGCGGCGTGATCAAGGAGATGGACCGGTTGTTTCCCGGCCTGGGCGCGACCCTGGAGGAGGAAACCACCGTCGCCATCGACGGCGCGCTGCACGAGGTGGGGTATTTCCAGGCGCTGCGCCCCGGGGCGGAAGTGTTCTTCATCCCCCGGATCGAGGGGGGATAGGCATCGCCCCCGCGGAGACCGCGACCGGGCCGACCCCGCTCCCGCATTCGCCGGGAGAAGACGCGCTGCATCACGTTGTGGTTGTCGGCGGCGGCGCCGCCGGGCTGGACCTGGCGACGCGACTCGGGGACCGGCTGGGGCAGCGCCACCGGGCACGGATCACCCTGGTCGAGCGGGCCCGCGCCCATCTCTGGAAGCCGATGCTGCACGCCGTCGCCGCCGGCAGCATGGACCCCGGCGCGCACGAGCTGAACTACCTCGCCCAGGCGCATTGGCACCATTTCAGCTACCGGCTCGGCGAGCTCAGCGGCCTCGACCGGGCCGCGAAGCAGGTCCGGCTGGCCGCGATGTCGGATGACGAGGGCCGGGAGATCACGCCGGCGCGGACGATCCGCTACGACACCCTGGTGATCGCGATCGGCAGCATCACCAACGATTTCGGCACGCCTGGGGTCGCGGCGCACGCGGTGCCGCTGGAAACCCCGCAGCAGGCGGCGCGTTTCAACCGCCGCGTGGTCAATGCCTGCATTCGCGCCCACGCCCAGCCCGGCCCGGTGCGGCCCGGACAACTGCACGTCGCGGTGATCGGCGCCGGCGCCACCGGAACCGAACTCGCTGCCGAACTGCACCGCACCGTGCGTGCCGTGGTGGCCTACGGGCTCGACCGGATCGACCCCGAACGCGATATCCGGATCGTCCTGATCGAGGCCGCGCCGCGTATCCTGCCCGGCCTGCCGGAACGGATCTCCGAGGCCACGCACAAACTGCTGACCGAGCTCGGCGTGGAGGTGCGGACCGGCGCGCGGGTGGCGGAGGTGCGGACCGACGGCGTGCTGCTGGCCGACGGCGCCTTCGTTCCGGCGGAACTGGCGGTCTGGGCCGCGGGGGTGAAGGCGCCGGAGGTGCTGGCCCGGCTGGACGGTCTGGAAGTGAACCGGATCAACCAGCTCGCAGTCGAACCGACCTTGCAGACGACGCGCGATCCCGACGTGTTCGCCCTCGGCGACTGCGCGGCATGCCCCTGGCCCGGCCACGCGACACCGGTGCCGCCGCGGGCCCAGGCCGCGCACCAGCAGGCGGCGCACATGCTGCGCCAGATCGAGCGGCGGCTGCGCGGCGCGCCGTTGCAGCCTTACGCGTATCGCGATTTCGGGTCGCTGGTATCGCTTGGCGACTACAGCACCGTCGGCAACATGATGGGGTTCCTGGTCGGGCGCTCGTTCTTCATCGAGGGGCTGTTCGCCCGGTTGATGTACCGATCGCTCTATGCGCTGCACCAGCGGGCGCTGCACGGCAATTTCCGGGCGCTGGCCGGCTGGCTGTCGCGCAGCCTGTCGCGCCGGGCGGGGCCGCTGGTGAAACTGCACTGATCGGCCCGGCCGCGCTTGCATCCGCCCGACGACCGGGAGACGATGAAGGGCGCTGCGCAAGGAGGGCGGAATGGTCGATCTGGTGCTGCGGGGCGACACGGTGGTGACCCCTCAGGGGGTTGGCGCCTTCGACCTGGCGATCGCAGGCGGGCGGATCGTTGCCGTCGCCGCCGGCGGCAGCCTGCCGGTGCCGGACGGTGCCAGGCTGATCGACGCCACCGGCAAGATCGTCATGCCCGGCGGGATCGATCCGCATGTGCATTGCAAATGGTTCCTGCCCAACCCCGACGGCTCCGCCGGGCTGACCGACCCGCCCGACGTGGTCAGCCGCGCGGCGGTGCATGGCGGCACGACCACGCTCATCGACTTCACCCGCGCCCAGCACGGCGCCACGGTGGAGGACGCGATCGCGCAACGCGACCGCGACTGGAAGGGCCACAGCGCCTGCGACTACGCCACCCACCTGATGCTGGAGGGCGCCTTGCCGGTGGCGCTGTTCGGCCAGTTGGCCGAGGCGATCCAGGCCGGCCACCCGACGGTGAAGATCTTCACCACCGACATCACGCCCTCCCGCCGGGGGCGGATGGTGGATTTCGGCGACATCTGGGAAGTGTTCCAGGTGCTGGCGAAGGCGGGCGGGCTCGGGGTGATCCACTCCGAAGACAACGACATCGTCATGCACATGTACGGCAAGCTGATCCGCGAAGGGCGGACGGCGTTCGCCAACATGGCCGAGGTGCACAACACCCTGTCGGAGGACATCTCCTTCCGCCGGGTGATCCGGCTGGCCGAGAAGGTGCCCGGCACGGCGCTTTACATGATGCATACCTCGGCCGCGGCCGGGGTTTCCGCGATCCGTGAGGCGCGGGCGCGGGGGGTGCCGATCTACGGCGAATCGTTGCACCAGTACATGCTCTACACCAGCGAGGACTACAAGCAGCCGAACGGGCAGATCTACCACACCTACCCGTCGCTGAAATCGGCCGAGGACCAGGCGGCGCTGTGGGCGGGCACCCTGGACGGGTCGATCAATTGCGTCGCCACCGACGAAATCTGCTGCACCCTCAAGCAGAAGATCCAGGGCGTGCGGATCGACGACACCACCGGCGGCAATGCCGGCGTGGAGCCGCGGGTCGCGCTGATGTACACCGAAATGGTCGGCCGCCGCGGCTACTCGCTGAACCGCTTCGTCGACCTGGTCTCCACCAACGCGGCGAAGATCATGGGGCTCTATCCGCGCAAGGGCGCGCTGGCGGCGGGGGCGGACGCGGATATCTGCGTGCTCGACCCGGCGGACCGGCGGGTGATCCGCGCCGGCGACCTGCACGAGGCCGACTACACGCCCTGGGAAGGCCGGCAGATGGAGGCCTGGCCCTGCCTTACCATGCTCCGCGGCAAGGTGGTGGTGGAGGCGGGGCGGTACCTCGGCACCCTGGACGACGGAACCTGGCAACCCCGCAAGGTGGCGCCGGAGATCATTGCCGGTTCGCTGCTGTGACGCCGGCCGAATTGCGCGACCTGTTGGCGGACTGCCTGGCGGTATGGGGCGTGAAGGGCCGGGTGGAGGCGACCATGCAGGACGTCGTCATCACGACGGCCGCCGAGCAGTGCACGCTCATCCCGGCGCCGGGCACGATGCGGCCCGCGCGCTGGCTGCTGCAGACGCCGGAACGCGCGAACAGCGGACGCGACCCGCGGATCGCGTCTTCGATCGCGGCGGCGATCAGCGGCGTGCGGCACGCCGTCGGGTAGGACACTGGTCTCTGCCGCGCCGGCGCCCGGGCGCGCGCATCGGCGGCTATCGGCGCCGGG
>JAGWSV010000310.1 GCA_028869315.1 Rhodospirillales bacterium | reverse complement strand
TAAGTGTCGAACGGGTCCTTATACCAACCCGCTTTGATGTTGACCCATGAAGGATGGGTCAACGCGGGCTGGTATCGAGTCTTTTTTGGCGCGCCGCCGCCCGCCAACCCGGCGCGCGATACCAGCTTGCGGAGCGGCTGGAAGGGTCAGCCATTCCGCAACCCGGTGTTATCCCGCTTCGCAGCGGAAGCCGTTGCCCCAGCGGGTGAAGCGGGCGAGCGACGGCGAGGGGAAGTGGGCGGTGCAGCACAGGGTCCGCCCCTCGCAGGCGCGTTCCAGGAAGCTGCGCCGGGTGGCCGCCGCCTGGTCCGGATCGCTGTCGGCCCGCATCGACAGGGCGGGATAGCGGGCCTGCAGCGGCGAGTGGATCAGGTCCCCGGTGACGATCGCCGCCGTCTCCCCGCGGCCGAGTTCCACCGCGAAATGGTCCGGCGTGTGGCCGGGGGTCGGGATCAGCCGCACGTGATCGTTCACCGCATGGCTGCTGGAAACGAAATCGGCCCGCTTCGCCTCGACGATCGGGATGACGCTGTCGGCGATGCAGGCAATCGGCGTCTTCGCGTGCAACCCGGCCCAATGGGCGTATTCACGTTCGGAGAACAGGTAGCGGGCGCGCGGGAAGGTGGGCACCCAGCGGCCGTTCTCCAGCCGGGTGTTCCAGCCGACGTGATCAACGTGCAGATGCGTGCACATCACCACGTCGATGTCGTCCACCGTCAGCCCGGCGGCGGCCAGGCCGCGCATCCAGGCGTCGTCCTTCTTCATGTGCCAGACCGGGCGCCCGGTGCGGTCCTTGTCGTTGCCGACGCAACTGTCGATCAGGATGGTGTGGTGCGGGGTGCGCACGACGTAGGACTGGAAACACAGCACCAGCTTGCCGGTTGCCGGATCGAGCGCGCCGGCGTCCTGCATCCAGAGATGGTTGGCTTCGAGCACCGCGGGGGTGAGCCCGGGGATGAACTCGTAGGGATCGGTGAACGGGATCTCCATTTCCACGATCCGATGGATGGTCAGATCACCGATGCTGAACGTGGTGTTCATGGCCCGGCCTCCTTGGCTGCGTTTTCCCGTCGCCACCACGCCATAACCGGGCGGCCGGAGCAAGCCGCGGCACGCTTGTCCGCCACCCGCCGCGGCGTGCCGGCCCGGCTATTCGGACGGCAGGGTCGTGGCTTCCAGCCCCATCGCCTGCGCCAGCCGGTCCAGCCGGCGCAGCACGCTCTCGCCGCCGAAAACCCCGCGCATCTCGTCCAGCCGCAGCACCAGGCGACCGCCCTCCGGCCGCCCCCCTTCCGGGCGGAGCGAGGTGCCGGCCAGCAGGTCGGGCGTCCCGGCGGACAGCGTGTAGGCGAGCCGCAGCGCCATCCCCAGCACCTCCGCCCGATGCGCGCCGGCGACATCGAGCAGCGCGCGGGCCGGGCGCAGGAACGGGGTATCGGGATCGGCCTCGTAGCGCAGCGCCACCGCGAGCGCGAGGAAGGCGCGGGCGTGGTGATCGAGGCCGATGCCGGGCTGGCGGAACACCCGCAGGAAGGCCTGTTCGGCACGGAACTCCGGATGGTCGTGGCTGCCGAGATCCGACATCCAGCAGGCAGCGGCCCGCAGCCGCGCGGCGTCCGGCGCCTCGTCGGGGAACAGCGGCGCGGTCCATGCGATGAGCGCGGGCGGCAACGCGGGATCGCGGCCGAGGAAATGGGCGTAGTGGCGCGCGGCGGCGAGCAGCGGATCTTCCGCGCGCACGTCGCCGGACACGCGGCGGAGGTACCATCCTTCGCGCAGGCCGCTGGCGCTGAACACCACCCGGCGCAGGCTGGCGGCACGCAGCAGGCGGCGCAGCACCACGGCGGCGAAAGGCAGGTCCTCGATGCGGCGGCGCGGGATGCCGGGCAGGCGCTCCAGCGCCCGCCGGCCGGCGCCGGCGATCATGGTGGCGAGTTCGCGCGCCTCCTCCCGGCCGATCGCGTACTGGTGCACCATCTGCAACGGATAGGCGAGCTGGGCCATGTGGACGCGCGCCAGCGCCCGCCAGGCGCCGCCGACAAGATAGAGATCCCGCCCTTCCGCCTCGGCCAACCACGGCACGGCGGCGAGGTCGGCATCGACCAGCGCGCGTGCCCGGTCGATATCTCCCCCGGCGCGCTCCGACAGGCGGATCACGCCGAGGCCGAGCGTGCGGGCCCCGGCATGCCCGCCGCCGGTGATCCGCACCAGTTCCAGCGACCCGCCGCCGATATCGGCGAGGATGCCGTCGGCGTCGGGGATGCCGCACAATACGCCGAGGGCGGAACACTCCGCCTCCTCCGGCCCGGAGAGCACGTGGATGGCCACCCCCGGCAGGCGTTTGCCGAGGGCCGCGACGAATTCCGGCCCGTTGGCGGCGTCGCGCACGGCCGCGGTGGCCAGCACCTCGATCGGATCGGCGCGCATCGCCCGCGCCACCGCGTGGTAGCGGTGCAGCACGGTGAAGGCGAGCTCCATGCCTTCGGCGTTCAGCCGGCCGGTGGATTGCAGCCCGCGGCCGAGCCGCAGCACCGCCTTCTCGTTGAACACCGCCACCGGGTTGCGCCCGAGCCCCTCATAGACGACGAGCCGGACGGAATTGGACCCGAGGTCGACGACGGCGCAGCGCGGCGGGAAAGGCATCTCAGTCCTCGATCCCGCGATCCGCCCGGCGCGACGGCGCTCCCGGCGGAACCGCGAGCAGCGGCCCGTGCAGGGCCGAGCCGCGCCCCGACAGCGACGGATTCGTCATGAAATAATCATGTGCCGACACCGGCTTGCGCCCCGCCGCGACCCGCTTCCAGGTGCCGTCGGCGGCAAGCTCCCAGGATTGCAGCGTGTCCTTCAGGTTCACCGCCATGATCTGGTCCAGCACCTGGGCGTGCACGGTGGGGTTGGTGATCGGCACCAGGCTCTCCACCCGCCAGTCCATGTTGCGCTCCATCCAGTCGGCCGAGCTGATATAGACCCGCGCGTTGCGGGACGGCAGCTTGTGACCGTTGCCGAACGCGCAGATGCGGCTGTGTTCCAGGAAGCGGCCGACGATCGACTTCACGCGGATGTTTTCCGACAGGCCCGGCACGCCCGGACGCAGGCAGCAGATGCCGCGGACCACGGCGAGGACCTGCACCCCGGCGGCCGAGGCGCGGTACAGCGCGTCGATCAGCGCCACGTCGACCAGGCTGTTGAGCTTGAGCCAGATCCCGGCCGGGCGGCCGGCATGGGCGAACGCCGTCTCGCGTTCGATCAGTTCGAGCAGCGCCGGGCGCAAGGTCAGCGGAGAGAACGCGATCGCTTCCATCCCTTCCGGCCGGGCGTAGCCGGTCAGGTAGTTGAACAGCCGCGCCGCGTCGCGGGTGAGCGCCGGGTCGCTGGTGAAGAAGCTGAGATCCGTATAGATGCGCGCGGTGATCGGGTGGTAGTTGCCGGTGCCGAAATGCGCGTAGGTGCGCACGGCCGCGCCTTCCCGCCGCACCACCAGCGACAGTTTCGCATGCGTCTTCAGCGCGGCGAAGCCGAATACCACCTGCACGCCGGCGGCCTCCAGCGTGCGGGCGAGGCGGATATTGGTCTCCTCGTCGAACCGGGCACGCAGTTCCACCACCGCGGTGACGAATTTCCCGGCTTCCGCCGCCTCGATCAGCGCCTTGACGATCGGGCTGTCGCGCGAGGTGCGATAGAGCGTCTGCTTCACCGCGATCACGTTCGGATCGCCGGCGGCCTGGCGGAGGAACTGCACCACCACGTCGAAGCTCTCGAACGGATGGTGGACGATGATGTCCTTGGCGCGGATGGCGGCGAAGCAATCGCCGGCGAAATCGCGGATGCGTTCGGGAAAGCGCGGCGTGTAGGGCGGAAACAGCAGGTCCGGCCGATCATCCACGATCAGCTGGCGCAGGTCGGCGACGCCGAGGATGCCGGGCTGCACATAGGTTTCGTACGGCGCCGCGCCGAGCTCGTTGGCGACCAGCTCGGCGAGGTCTTCGGGCATGTCGGCGCTGAGGCTGAGATGGATCGCGACCCCGCGCCGGCGGCGCTTCAGCGCCGTCTCGTAGGAGCGGACGAGGTCTTCCGCTTCTTCCTCGAACTCGATGTCGGTGTCGCGGATCAGCCGGAACATGCCGTGGCCGGACACCCGGAAGCCGGGGAACAGCCGGTGCAGGAAGCGGCCGACCAGATCCTCCAGCATCACGAAGCGGATCGGCTGGCCGGGTCCGGCCGGCAGGCGCACGAAGCGTTCCACCTGCGCCGGCAGCGGGATCAGCGCGCGCATCCCCTGGCCGTCGTCGAGCCGGGCAAGCCGCAGCACGATCACGAGGCCCATGTTGGGGATGAACGGGAACGGGTGCGCCGGGTCGATCGCGAGCGGGGTCAGGACCGGGAACACCCGCTCCATGAACCAGGCTTCCAGCCAGGCGAGATCGTCCCGGTCCAGCCCCGCCGTCTCGCCCACCACGATGCCCGCCTTGCCGAGCAGGCCGCGCAATTCCTGCCACACCCGCTGCTGGTCCGCGAGCAGGGCTTCGGATCGGGTGCGGATGTCGGCAAGCTGCTGCGCCGGGGTACGGCCGTCCGGGCTCGGGGCGGTGACGCCGGCCTTGGCCTGGCCGATCAGCCCGGCGACGCGGACCGAGACGAACTCATCGAGGTTGGCGGCGCTGATCGAGACGAAGCGCAGGCGCTCCAGCAGCGGATGGCGCGGGTTGTCCGCCTCCTCCACCACGCGGTGGTTGAAATCGAGCCAGGACAGTTCCCGGTTGAGGAAGCGATCCGGGCGGCCGGCCATCGTCACGGGGGCGGACTGGTCCGGATCGGACAGGTGATCGGCGACCTGGGCGAGCAGTTCGGGCGTGGAGTGCGGGGCCATGCCGCGATCCTACAGGAACGACCGGGCTGGCGGCGAGGGGGCGCCGGCGGACCGCCCCCGCGTGCGATCGCCCCGCACGTGTTATCGGTGGCGCCGAAGGTCCCCGCCACCCCTGACCCGAGGCATGCCCATGTCCTTCGCCCATCCCGAGTATCTCGTCTCCACCGGCTGGCTCGCCGCTCGCCTGGACGACCCGGCGGTGCGCGTGTTCGATTGCACCACCCACCTGGTCCCCGACCCCAAGGCGACCTACCAGGTCGTGCCGGGGCGGGCGGATTTCGAAGCGGCCCATATCCCGGGCGCGCAGTTCATCGACCTGCAGGCCGACCTGTCCGACCGCGGGCAGCGGTTGCGCTTCATGCGCCAGGCGCCGGAGGATTTCGCCGCCGCCATGCGCCGCTTCGGCGTGAACGGCGACACCCGGGTGATCCTCTATTCCACCGCCAATTTCTGGTGGGCGAGCCGGGTCTGGTGGCTGCTGCGCAGCTTCGGCCACGACAACGCCGCGGTGCTCGACGGCGGGATGCAGAAGTGGCAACGGGAAGGCCGCCCGGTGGAGACCGGCCCGGCGCCGGCCCGCCCGCCGGGGGATTTCACCGTGCGCGAGGTGCGCGACGTGATGGCCGACAAGGCCGAGGTGCTGGCCGCGATCGGCGATCCCGGCGTGTGCACCCTGAATGCGCTCGCGCCGGCACAGCACAGCGGCACCGGCGGCAACGCCTATGGCCGGCCGGGCCGGATCGCCGGCAGCGTGAACCTTCCCGCGGCGCATCTGCTGGACCCCGAGACCAACACCCTGCTTCCGGCCGAGAGGCTGCGCGCCCGCTTCGGCGACGTCGGCGCGCTCGACAGGCGGGTGATCACCTATTGCGGCGGCGGTATCGCCGCCAGCGCCGACGCGCTCGCGCTGGTGATGCTGGGCCACGCGAACGTGCGCCTGTACGACGCATCGCTGTCGGAATGGGCGGTCGACCCGGCGCTGCCGATGGAGACCGGCTGAGCCCCGGGGGCCGACCGGCGCCCCCGGGGGGCGAATCGGGACGCGGATCGGCGCGCGGTCGTACCAGCGCCCGCCTTCAACGGCCGTTCGGGCTGCCGGGCGGCCGTTGGTGCCCGCCTGCTTTCGCGCGCAGCCGCACGCCGGCTCCCCTGGCAACCCCGTGCGCCATAGGGTCGGCCAAGGCCACCGCCGGTATCACTGCGCCGCGAGCCGATCGAGTTGTGAGCGGTCCAGGCGAAACCCGGTCGCCGCGTCATCCCGCCGGAAGGCCTCCCGATCGACGTAGACGAAGCTGAAGATCGCCTGCGCGGCCAGCGCATAGTTCCGCGCGAGCATGAACGAGCGGATGGCGCCGGCGTACGGGGCCGGGCTGGCGCCGGCCGCGAACTGCTCGAAATCCTCGACGATGACCGCCGTCGGGCGGTGGCGCCGCCAGTCGAGGCTCCGGATCACCTCCAGGTCGCGGCCCTCGCAGTCGACGTTCAGCAGGTCGACGTGCCGGCCCTGGCAATGCTCCTCGAACACGTCGTTCAGGGGCATGCAGGCGATCGGAACGTCCCCCGTCTTCTCGGAGGCGACGATGTCCGCCCGGTCGTCATCGAAAGTGTTCTGCGTGGCGTCGCGGAACCGATGGTACGTCAGCACCGCGCGGTGCTCGGCGATGCCGATGGTCAGGTGACGGTCGCGCGGCCGGGCCGAGCGGAAGGCGGCGGCCGCGTCCGGGTTCGGCTCGATGGTCAGGCCGCGCCATCCCTTCAGGTAGAGCTTGTAGGTGTTCGAGTGCATCCGCGGATGGTACGCGCCGACATCGACATAGAACCCGTTGGGCAACGGGCACAGGTGCGACAGCAACCCGTCCTCGGCGAAGAAGGAGAACGACACGGAAGGGATGCGCGTCAGGACGGGAAGGACGCCGCGCAGCCCGGCGCGCGACAGTCGGATGAGAAGGCCGGTGCCCCAGGGTTCGGTGCGCATGTGGAGATGTCCTCCTGCAAACGCGCCGGTCCCCTGCGCCGGGGGGTTAGCCGATGCCTTTCAGCCCGGCGCGGAAGCGAGCCGCCAGCGCGCGGTACTCGACCGCGTTGCGATCGAACCGGCGCCGTTCGTCTTCGTCCATCACCCGCTTCAGCTTAGCCGGCGCGCCGGTCCATAGCTCGTAGCGGCCGATCACTTTGCCGGGCGTCAGCAGGCCGCCGGCGGCGAGCATGCCGCCTTCCTCGATCACCGCGCCGTCCAGCACGGTGGCGCCGATGCCGACGAAGGCGCGGTTCTGCAGGGTGCAGGCGTGGATCACCGCCGCATGTCCCACCGTGACGTCGTCGCCGATCACGGTGCTGAACTTCGCGGTATCCACGTGGATGATGGTGCCGTCCTGGATGTTCGTCCGGGCGCCGATGCGGATGTAGTTGTTGTCGCCGCGCACCACGCAGGCGAACCAGATGCCGGACTCCGCGCCGATCTCGACATCGCCGATCACCGCCGCGGTCGGGGCGACGAAGGCGGTGGGGTCGATGCGCGGCGCCACCCCGTCGAGCGCGTAGACCGGGCCCGGGCCGACATGGCAGAGCTCAGGCATCCGCCAGCCCCAGCATGAGCCGCAGGTTCTGCACCGCGGCGCCGGACGCGCCCTTGCCCAGGTTGTCGAGCCGGGCGACCAGCACCGCCTGCCGCCGGGCCTCGTTGGCATAGACGAAAAGTTCGAGCCGGTCGGTGTCGTTCAGCGCCTGCGGTTCCAGCTTGCCGGACGGGTCGGGCGGCGCCACCCGGACCAACGCGGCATCGGCGTAGCGGGCTTCCAGCGCCGCTTGCAGGTCGGCGCCGCTCGGCCGGCCGGGCAGGCTGTCGAGGTGCAGCGGCACCGAGACCAGCATGCCCTGGCGGAAATGGCCCACCGAGGGAACGAAGATCGGCCGGCAGGTCAGGCCGGAATAGCGTTCCGTCTCGGCGACGTGCTTGTGCTCGAGGCTGAGCGCGTAGAGTTCGAACGCCGGCCCGCCGCTTTGTTCGTGCGCGGCGATCATGGACTTGCCGCCGCCGGAATAGCCGCTGACGGCGTTGATGCTCACCGGGTGGTCGGCTGCCATCAGCCCGGCATCGACCAGCGGGCGCAGCAGGGCGATCGCCCCGGTGGGATAGCAGCCCGGATTGGCCACCTTGCGGGCCGCGGCGATCCGCGCCGCCTGGCCGGGGGCGAGTTCGGCGAACCCGTAGGTCCAATCGGGGTGGACGCGATGCGCGGTGCTCGCGTCGAGCAGCTTCGGTGCCGCATTGCCGAGCGCATCGGCCAGCGCCACGCTCTCCCGCGCCGCCGCGTCCGGCAGGCAGAGCACGACCAGATCGACCTCGCCCATCAGGTCGCGGCGCGCGGCGGGGTCCTTGCGATGCGCCTCCGGCAGGCTGCGCAGCGTGATATCCGCCATCGCCGCCAGTCTTGCGGCAATGCCGAGGCCGGTGGTTCCGGCCTCCCCGTCGATGAACACCGTGGGCATGAGCCGGGCCACCTCCTGTTCGCCTGCCGCCGCCGGAGACTAGTCCCCGGCGGCGGGCCGGCTGGCGCTTAGGGCCCGTTCGACAACTATCGAATCGGTCAGCGATGTCGAACGGGCCCTAAGGTTTTGTTTTGATCGGCATCTTTGTCGGCGTGCTGACGCACTTATTTGCCGACGATGCCTTACCGCTTGCTGAACTGGAAGCTGCGGCGGGCTTTGGCCTTGCCGTATTTCTTGCGTTCCACCAC
>JAGWSV010000309.1 GCA_028869315.1 Rhodospirillales bacterium | reverse complement strand
GCGCCGCAGGCCGCGCCGGGCAGGCGCAGCGCTTCCGGGTCGGGGGCGCCGAGCAGGCGTCCGGCGGCCACCGCGATGCCGCCGGCGCTGCCGGTCAGCCAGCCGCGCCATGCCTCCAGGGTGGGGATGCTGTCCTCCGCTTCGATCTCGCGCGCGGCGATCACGCCGAGCAGGTCGGCGCGATCGAGCAGGCCCTGTTCCAGCGCGGCGGTGAGCGGGCTTGCGACTTCGTGCGCGCGCGCGGCGCCTTCCACGACTTCGCGCCACCAGGCGAGGCGGATCAGCGCGATGGCCGGTTCCTGCGTGACCGCGCGGGCGCGCGCCAGTTCGCCGTCGAAGGCGTAGAGAGCGAACAGCGCCTCGCGGCGCGCGGGCGGCGCAAACAATGCGGTAAAAAAACGGTCTGGATCGCGCCGGCGCAGCAGCGCGCCGAGGGCGCTGAGGCCCGCTTTCCCGCTTGCGGCTTGCGGTGTCGTTCTTGACGGGGTGGGGGCCGGGCCATAGCTAGACGGAGGCAAGGCAGCCCCTCGCTTCACCCCAAACCGGCGGAGAACGCTCCATGGCTTTCGAACTTCCCAGCTTGCCTTATTCGCACAATGCGCTCGCCGCGCGCGGCATGTGCCAGGAAACCCTGGAACTGCATCACGGCAAGCATCATCAGGCCTATGTCACCGCGTTGAACGGGTTTGTCGAGAAGGATGCCGGCCTGCAGGGCAAGTCGCTCGACGATATCGTCAAGCTTGCCAACGGCAAGGCCGACATGGCCGGCGTCTTCAACAATGCGGGGCAGCACTGGAACCACATCCTGTTCTGGCAGTGCATGAGCCCGTCGGGCGGCGGCATGCCGGGCAAACTGGAGGCGAAGATCAACGCTGATTTCGGTTCCGTGACAGCGTTCAAGGACGCGTTCAAGGCGGCGGGCGCGACGCAGTTCGGCTCCGGCTGGGCGTGGCTGGTGCTGGGCGCCGACGGCAAGCTGAAGGTAACGAAGACGGCGAACGGCTCGAACCCGCTGGCGACCGGGGAGGGCAAGGTGCTGCTCGGCTGCGACGTGTGGGAGCACAGCTACTATCTCGACTTCCGCAACCGCCGGCCGGACTACCTGGCGAACTGGCTGGACAAGCTCGCGAACTACGAATTCGCCGCGTCGCAGCTCTGATACCAACGGCGCTGCGCGGCGGCGCGATCCGTCCGAGGGGAGCCGCCGGTCGGCTCCCCTCGGCGCGTCGGGGCGCCGGTTCAGGCGCCGGATGCAGCCCGCCGGGTGCTTCCGGGCCGGACGCCCTGGGGCACCATCAGGAACAGGAATATCACCGCGTAGATCAGCACGTTGCCCAACACGTTGCCGCGAACGCCGGTGCCGGCCGCCGAATAGGGGCCGCCGAAGCCTTCCGCGCTGGTCCAGACCGCCAGAGAATAAAGGAACCCCAGCGGCAGCGAGAACCGCAGCCACTGGCCGGCAAGCAGGCTGGCCGCCATGGCGGTTTCGATCAACGCGATGGTGACCGCGACCAGCATCGGCCCGACGGCTTTCACCACCAGGATGATGACGCCGATATAGGCCGCGATCCAGGCCGGCTGGCCCTGCATGGCCGGGGTGAGTTGATCGAGGAAATGGGCGAGGAAGGCGGGAAGCCATTTCAGCGCTGCGTCGAACGCCCAGAGCAGGCCGAACAGCAGCCGCCCGGCGGCCCAGAGCGTGCCCGTGGGCCACGCGGCCGGTGGCGCGCCGGGCCGGGGGGCGAGCATCGGCGTCAGGCTCAGCACGAAGACGAAGGCGATCAGGTAGGCAGGGAAGACGCCCGGATCGGTCTGGCCGCCCGCATACGGGTAGCCGAGGGCGCAGAGCGCGACCCAGCAGAACGCGCTATAGACGATACCGGCCCAGCAGGCCGTGCGCAGGCGGACACCGAACACCAGCGAGAGACCCAGCAGCAGCGCAATCGCCACCATCGCCAGCGCGATCCAATGCGGCCCGATCGCGCTCACGGCGCCGGTGATGGCGGCAAGGAGCGGGCGCAGCCAGGATGGCGCGGCGCCCACCGCCTTGCTGAAGACATGCAGCAGCCGGGCGCCCCCGGCGCCGCCCGGCGGCCGCAGCCAGGCTGAGAACTGGAACGCCGCGTTGAGCAGCCAGATGACGCCGAACAGGCTGACGAGCGGCCGGAATCGGGCGCCGGCGTCGTCCGGCGCCCCCGAGCCGGGCGCCGTGCCCGGCACTGCGGGGCTGCCCGTCCGCGTCCGGTCCGCGCGCCCCTGAGCCATCTGGTCCTGGTCCCGTTGGTTTTGATCCCATCGGTTTTGATCCATGTCGTCGTGCCTTATCCGGTGCTGGAAGAGGTCGAGCGGCGCAGGCCGCCGTCCATGCCCGACACTGCGTCGAGCGCGCCCGCGCGGCGGCCCTATGGGCCGGCGTTGCGTGAAACGGGCCCCTGCCGGCGCGCGGGGCGTCGGCAGGGGGAAGCGGTGCGGGAAACCGGAATGGCCGACCGCCGGGGGAACGCGTGCCCCGGCCCGGCGCGGCCCTGCGCGAAGCAGGGCGCGGGATGGGATCGCTGGCGGGCGCTCAGCCCTTCACATGCAGCCAGGTCCACATACCGGCCTTGTAGTGTCCCGGTTCATTGCAGAGCAAAACGTATTTTCCGGGTTTCAGCGTAACATGAGTCACCACTTTATTGCCGGGCTGTAGGTCGCCCGAATCTTCGAGCTTGTCGATCTTGCTCTCGATGATCTGATTGCCCTTGGTGTTGTAAGGAAACGGCTTGCCGTGCGGTTCCGGCTTGACGACGAGCATCTCGTGCTCGAGGTATTTCGAGTAGTTCTTGATATCGAACGTGATCGGACCGGCTTTGACCGTAGCGGGCGTGGCCACGATCTCCATCTTCTTGACGCCGTGATCGGTCATGTCCTCAAGCTTTACCTTAACCGTCGCAGCGCGGGCGGCGAACGGCACTGCGAACGATGCCATTGCTGCGCATGCGGCAATGGCCGACAGGCGACGGCTCATCGTAACCCTCCCTAGCTCGCTTTTCTGGTCGCGAGGGGAATAGTGGGCCAGCCGGCGCACAGCTGCAATGGGGCCGCAATGAAGATGCGGTAACGCTTCGCCAAGGGTCTTGAAGAGGAACGTCAGGGGAACAACGCGGGGATCAGCCTCAGCGGATCGGATCGGCGCCGGAAATCGCGGTGGCGTGCACGGGCGGCGCAGGGACCCGCCACCGCATCGGCGGGCCTGTTGGCGACCTTCCCGCGGGATCTGAATCTGAAACCCGGCCCCTCGGGACCCGACCCTGGGGCCTCGGGTCACACCGGCTCAGGCCGCACGTTTCGCGAGCGCGCCCTGAGCCACCAGCGTCTCGGCGATCTGCACCGCGTTCAGCGCCGCGCCCTTGCGCAGGTTGTCGGCCACGCACCAGAACGACAGGCCGTGGGGCACCGTCGGGTCCTTGCGGATGCGGCTGACATACACCGGGTCTTCCCCGGCCGCTTCCAGCGGGGTCATGTAGCCGCCGTCTTCGCGCGTATCGACCACCGCCACGCCCGGGGCGGACCGCAGCAGGGTGCGCGCCTCGGCGACGGCGATCGGGTGCTCACACTCGATCGTGACCGCCTCGCCATGACCGATGAACACCGGGACCCGCACGCAGGTGGCGAACACCGCGATATCGGGGTCCAGGATCTTCTTCGTCTCCACCACCATCTTCCATTCTTCCTTGGTGGAACCGTCGTCCATGAACCGGTCGATATGCGGGATGCAGTTGAACGCGATCTCCTTGGTGAAGACCTGCGGAGTGCTGAGGTCGTGCACGAACACGCCCTTGGTATGGGCGTAGAGCTCGTCCATCGCCTCCTTCCCGCCGCCGGAGACGGACTGGTAGGTGGAGACGACCACCCGCTTGATGCGGAACTTGTCGTGCAGCGGCTTCAGCGCGACCACCATCTGGATGGTCGAGCAGTTCGGATTGGCGATGATGTTGCGGCGCGCGAACTTCGCCAGCGCCTGCGGGTTCACCTCGGGCACCACCAGCGGGATGTCGGGTTCCATGCGGAACTGGCTGGTGTTGTCGATCACCACGCAGCCCGCTTCCGCGGCGCGCGGGGCGTGCACCGCCGAGACCGCGGCGCCCGGGCTGAACAGGCCGATATCCCACCCGGCGAAGTCGAAGGTCTCCAGGTTCTTCACCTTGAGTACCTGCCTGTCGCCGAACGAAACCTCCGCCCCGGCCGACCGGCCGGAGGCAAGCGCGACGACCTCGTCGGCAGGAAACTGCCGCTCGGCCAGGGTTTTCAGCATTTCGCGCCCGACTGCCCCGGTGGCGCCGACGACCGCGACCCTGTAGCCCATGGAACTCTCTCCTGCTGCAACGCGGCATCCGCCGCAACCACGTGCAGTTACAGGCGGCGGCGCTTCGCTGCAAGCACGCCGGGGCCGGCTCGCATGGGGTGACGGCCCCGTGCCGGCGTTTGCCGCTTGTTTACCTTGCGGCCGGCAAATGGCGTCGCGCCGTCTCCATGCCGGCGCCGATTGCGAGGAATGCGAGCCATGTCCGAGCCACCAGCCGCCCGCGCGCGGTTGCCGTTCCATCGTCTGCCGATCGGCCTCAGGATCGGGCTGGGCTTCCTGCTGCCGCTGCTGGCGCTGGTCGGCCTCGGCGTGATGACCAGCGCCGATATCGGGCGCACCGCGGCATCGACGCGCACCATGTACCGGCATCCCCTGGTGCTGATCCGCAGCCTGGCCCAGATCCGCTTCACCGCCATCCGGCTGGATCAGCAGGCGCACACCGCCATGATGGGCGGCGCCACCGCGACCGACAAGCTGGCCGCGCGGAGCAGGATCGTGGCGGCGGCGCTCGCCGTGGTGGAGCAGCGCTACCTGGGACCGCACCGCGACATCCGCGCGCTGCGCCGCGACACCGACGCCTATGTCGGGATGATCCGCCAGGTGATCGGGCTGGCCGGGAACGGCGATCCGGACCGTGCCGGAGCGCTCTATCGCGAACGGAATCCGGTGCTGCTGCCCAGGCTGCTGCAAAACGTCACCACCATGATCGACTTCGCAAGCGGCAAGGCCCGCGCCCTGCTCGCCGCCAGCCAGGCGGCCCGGACGCAGACGCTGCGGACCTCCTGGGCGATCGTCGCTGCCGCATTCGCTGCCTCTGCGCTGATGGCGTTCTTCACGGCCATCGGGGTCACGCGGCCGCTGGCCGCGCTGCGGCACACGATGGCGCGCCTCGCCGAGGGCGACCGCGACGCGACGATCCCCGGCCGGGACCGCGGCGACGAGATCGGGGCGATGGCCGGCACCGTCGCGGTGTTCAAGGACGCGATGGCGGAGACCGAGCGATTGCGGGCCGCCGCCGCCATGCAGAGCGACCTCCAGCAGCAGCGGGCCGAGCGGGTGACGGCGCTCTCGCGCGCGTTCGACGCCGCCGCGACCAGGCGCCTCGACACGGTGGCGCGGGCCGCCGAGGATCTTCACACGACCGCCGAACAGATGACCGCCACCGCTGAGGAGGCCGCCCGGCGCGCCGGCAGCGTCGACGCCGCCGCCGGGCACACCTCGGGCAATGTGCACGCCGTCGCGGCGGCCGCCGAGGAACTGACCGCCTCGGTCTCCGAAATCGCGCGCCAGGTCGGGCAGGCGACCGAGGTCACCGGCAAGGCGGTCGGCGAAGCCGACGCCGTCACCACCCAGGTCCGCGCGCTCGCCGAGGCGGCGAACAAGATCGGCGAGGTGGTCGATCTCATCAACCAGATCGCCAGTCAGACCAACCTGCTGGCGCTGAACGCGACCATCGAAGCCGCGCGCGCCGGCG
>JAGWSV010000308.1 GCA_028869315.1 Rhodospirillales bacterium | reverse complement strand
TGTTCGCGCTTGCCTGCATCCAGCCCCCGGGGCGGCGGAACCTGCGGCTGGTGTGGCTCGGCTTTGCCGGGCTGGTGCACGCGGCCCGCGCCGGAATTCGGGACTGAGCGCGGCGGGAAACGCACGTCCTTTTTGTTGCGATATAGAAACTAAAACGGCACCCGATCGCTCCCCGGACGTTGCCGCCCGCCCCGATCCCGGCCGGTCACGCGCCGCAATGCCGGCAGCGCTTGCTGAAGCCCGCGCCTTGCCGCCACCGCACCCAGGCGAGCAGGTCGTGCTCCTCCGCCGCGCAGGCTTTCACGTAGGCGCGGCCGGTATACGGACCGGTGTCTTCCCGGCGGGTGGCGAACCCGATGGTCCAGCAGGTTGCGCGGTGGAGGACCGCATAGGCCGGGTCCGGCTCGCGGCGCAGGTTCACCACCCGCCCGTCCGCGTGCGCGTCCAGCCAGTCGCGATAGGCGTGCTCGTCGGCGCCGCCCGCCTCGCCGAAAAGGACCACGGCCATCAGCGGGGGGACTGCGCGGCCTGGTGCAGGATGCTCAGCACATAGGTGCTGTTTTGCGACAGCGGGGTCATCCGCCGGCGCGGGACGTCGCCGGCCAGGTAGCCGTCCCAGACCTCGAAGATGCGGGCGAAGTCGGCCTTGCTGATCCGCCGCGGGCCTTGCATGGCTCCGCCGAACACGGTGCAGGAGGTACGGTCCACCGCCGCCATCCGGAACCAGCCGCCGGTGTAGCCCTTGGCGACGCTCCAGTGGCGCACGATGCTGCCCGGGGCCGCAACCGTACCCAACCGCCGCCAAACCGATTCGAAATCCGTCATCATGATGCGCCATCCCCCTGGCTGCGATCGGCGGCCGCGATGCGGCCCGCCGATGCGTGTGACCCCACCTGGATAGGCGCGCAGGACTTACGAAACCCTCGCACGCGAAGGCAGGACCGAATCCGGCGCGACTTGACCCGAGAGCGATCCGCCGCCGAACATCGCCGGCGCCCCGATCGCCCCGCGCGGCCTTGGGCCTTACCTCCAAGGCGGCAATCGGGGACGCCGGGCGGACAGGTGGCGCCATGCACGCGACACGGGAGACGGACGCGCACATGCCCGGTGGCCGGCCGACGGATCCGCCGCCGCGATGCCGCGCCGCGCGGTCCGCATGAAACGGCGTGCGGTCCGGGCCCGGCATGATCCCGCGCTGCGCCGCATGCAGCTGCGTCCGGGGGCCTATGAGCTGGGCAAGCGTGGGGTCGTGCGGTTCGACTGGCGCGATCCGTACCATCTTGCGGTGGGGCTGAGCTGGCCGCGCTTCCTCGCCGTGCTGGTCGGGTTCGATCTTGCGGTGAACGTCGCCTTCGCGACGCTCTACTGGGCGGTGCCGGGATGCCTGACCCATGCGCGCCCGGGCGCGTTCGCCGATGCGTTCTTTTTCAGCATGGAGACCTTGGCGACCGTCGGCTACGGGGTGATGGCGCCGGCGACCCTCTACGGGCATCTCGTCGCCGCGGTCGAGATCGTCAGCGGCATGACCTTCACCGCGCTGGCGACCGGGCTGATCTTCGTCCGCTTCGCCCGCCCGCGCGCCAAGATCCTGTATGCCGACCGCGCGGTGGTGAGCCGCCACAACGGACGGCGCACCTTGATGGTACGGATTGCCAACGGACGGGCCAGCCTGCTGGTGGACGGCGCCGCGCGGCTCTATGCGCTGATCGCCGAACGCACCGCCGAGGGCGAGTTCTATCGCCGCATCCACGAACTGCCCCTGGTTCGGGTGCGCATCCCGGTTTTCGGCCTCACCTGGACCCTGATGCATGTGCTGGACGAGACCAGCCCGCTCGTCGCGTACGATCCGGCGCGGCTGCGCGCCGACGAGGTGCGCCTGTTCCTGGCGGTGACGGCACGCGACCCGACCCTGGCCGCGGAGGTGCACGACATGCATGATTACGGCGCCGACGATATCGCCTTCGGCATGCGCTACAGCGAGGCGGTGTCGGTGGACGAGGCCGGGCGGCCGATCGCCGATCTGAGCCGGGTGAGCGACATCGAGCCGGAGGACCGCGTCGCGGGCGATGCGCCAGGGCCGGGCGGCTAACCCCGTTCGGACCGCC
>JAGWSV010000307.1 GCA_028869315.1 Rhodospirillales bacterium | reverse complement strand
GTTGTTCAGGTATTCCGCGGTCACGCCGAACCGGCCGGAGGCGATCTGCTTGATCGCCGAACTGGGATTGTCGCCGTTGGCGCGCGGCTTGTAGCGCGCCGGGTCCTCGCCGCCCTCGCCGGAATCCGACTTGGCGCCGATCCGGTTCATCGCGATCGACAGGGTCTCGTGCGCTTCCGGCGACAGTGCGCCCAGGCTGATGCCCGGCGCCACCAGCCGCTTGCGGATCTCGGTGATGCTTTCGACTTCATCGACCGGGATCGGCGTGCGCCCCTCGGTGCGGAAATCGAGCAGGTCGCGCGGCGAGATCTTCGGCAGCTTGCGCACCGCCTCCGCATAGCGCCGGTACTGCGCGAAACTGTCGGAGGCGACGGCGGTCTGCAGCATGTGGATGAGCCCGGGATCGAACCCATGGGTCTCGCCGCCCAGCCGGCGCAGCTTGTAGACGCCGCCCACCGGCAGGGTGATCACGTCTTCGTTCCAGGCGAGCGCGTGCTGGTCGAGCACCTTCCGCGCGATGCCGGGCAGCCCGATGCCGGAGATGCGCGAGGTCATGCCGGGGAAGAATTCCGCCACCAGCGCGCGCGACAGGCCGATCGCCTCGAAATTATAGCCGCCGCGATAGGAGGAGATGACGGAGATGCCCATCTTGGACATCACCTTGAGCAGCCCCTTGTCGACCGCCTTCTTGTAGCGCGTGACCGCCTGCTTGAGCGTCAGATCCCCGAACAGGCCGCGGCGGTGGCGGTCGGCGATCGATTCCTGGGCAAGGTAGGCGTTGATCGTGGTGGCGCCGACGCCGATCAGCACCGCGAAATAATGCACGTCCATGCATTCGCCGCTGCGCACGTTCAGGCTGGTGAAGGTGCGCAGGGACTGGCGCACCAGATGCGTGTGAACGCCGCCGGTGGCCAGGATCATCGGGATCGCCGCCCGGTCCGGGCCGGCGTTCTCGTCGGTCAGGATGACGTGGGTGCAGCCGGCGCGCACGCCTTCCTCGGCCTCGCGGCGGATGCGTTCCAGCGCGGCGCGCAGGCCCGTCTCCCCGTCGGCCACCGGGAAAGTGGCGTCGACGACGCAGACCGAGCTTCCCATGAACGCCCGCATCGCCTCGAACTCGGCGGTGGAGAGTACCGGCGATTCGAGCTGGAGCAGGTCGCACTGGCCGGCATCCTCGTCCAGCACGTTGCCGAGGTTGCCGAGCCGGGTCTTGAGCGTCATCACGCGCGTTTCGCGCAGGCTGTCGATCGGCGGGTTGGTGACCTGGCTGAACGTCTGGCGGAAGAAATGATGCAGGCCGCGATAGCGGTCCGACAGCACCGCGATCGGCGTGTCGTCGCCCATCGAGCCGACGGGCTCCTGCGCGGCTTCCACCATCGGATGCAGGATCAGCTCCAGATCTTCCATGCTGAAGCCGACGGCGACCTGGCGCCGCCGCAACGCCTCGCCTTCATGCAGCACCGGTTCCGCCGCATCGGTCTTCACGATGCGGTCGATCTCGGTGATGCGCCGGGTCCAGTCGCCGAACGGCTGGCGGGCGGCCAGCGTGTCCTTCAGCTCCTCGTCGCGGTAGAAGCGCGCGTCCACCAGGTCGACGCCGATGGTCTGTCCGGGGCCGACCCGTCCCTTTTCCGCGATGCGCTCCTGGTCGAGCTTCACCATGCCGGTTTCGGAGCCGACGATCAGCAGCTTGTCGGTGGTGATGGTGTAGCGCAGCGGGCGCAGGCCGTTGCGGTCCAGCCCGGCGATCGCCCAGCGGCCGTCGGTCGCCGCGATCGCCGCCGGGCCGTCCCACGGCTCCATCACGGCGTTGCAATACAGGAACATGTCGCGATGCGACTGCTTCATCGTCGCGTCCTGGCCGATCGAGGCCGGGATCATCAGCGCCT
>JAGWSV010000306.1 GCA_028869315.1 Rhodospirillales bacterium | reverse complement strand
CGGCGGCCACCTGCGGGACCAGCTGCAGCAGCCAGCGCCAGGCGCGCGGCAGCAGCTCGGGCGGCGGCGGCGGATCGTCGAACGACACGTCGCGGATGCGGTACGAGGGAAGGAATTGCGGCGGCGGCTTGCGCGCGGGCTTCGGCGGCGGCACCGGGGTGGCCGCGACGGCGCAGAACCGCGCCAGCAGATGGCGCAGCCGCCCGAGCAGGTTGGTGGCCTGCGCCGGGTTCAGGCCCACCGGGTTCAGGCCCACCGGGTTCAGGCCCGCCGGATCGCCGCCCGCGGGCGTGCCCCAGGCGGCGATGCACTCGGCCAGCCAGGCGACGATGGCGGTGAGGCGCGCGAGGGGGGGGTCGGCGGTGATGGCGGCGGCGGGCATGGCCTGGGTGGTGCGGGGTTGGGTGGACTGACGCTAAGGGGAGAAGGTTGAGATTCCGTTAAGGCGGCAGCGGCGGCACGGCGGAATCGGGGGAAGGCCCGATGCCCCACGCCGCCCCTGCCCTCTCCACCCCGCTTACCCGGCATCGGCCGGCCGCACGGCGCGGCACCGGCGCGGGATGCGCACGAACGGCGCCCGCGCGGCGGGAAAGGCGCCCGCGGCAACGGCCCGACCACGCCTTCTCCCGATCGCCCCACCCCCTCCCGCAATGCTTGCAAATGGGCGACGCCGCTCGCTAGTGTCCCAATATGGAACCTCCTTTTGTCCTGGTCCTGCTCGCTTCCACCACCGGCGCGACCGAGTGCCTGTCGATCGCCACCAAAGTGAGCGCGACCCTCGGCCGGCCGATCCAGCTTGCGCATGTCCAGGTCGGCCCCGGCTCCATCATCCTGCCCTCGCAGGAGACGCTGTCGGAATACGAAGCCGAGCACCTGGCCGACCGCGAGCAGGCGGAGACCGAGGCGATCCGCGCCCTGGTCGGCTCCTGGACGCATAGTTCCGGAATCGAGACGTCGCTCGACGTGTTCCGCGGCGACGAATGGCGGGTGATGCGGCATTATCGCGGCAAAGTGAGCCTGGTGGTGCTCGCCTCGCCGCATACCCAGCCGATCGGCCATCGGGAAACCCTGCGCGCCGCGCTGCTCCGCACCGGCCATCCGGTCGTGATGGTGCCGCCGGGCTGGGCCGGCGGGTTCGGCGGCCGGCTCCTGGTCGGCTGGGAGGACGTGCCGCCGCTGCGCCGGGCCATCACCGCCTTCGCGCCGTTCCTCTCGGCCGCCGCGCAGGTGGACGTGGTGGCGGTCGAACAGCCGGAAGCGTCGCTCGATCTGGCGCGGACGGTGATCGACCCGATCGCTCCGAACGCCACCTATCGGCTGGTTGCCGCCGGCGGGCGCAGAACCGCCGCCGTGCTGCTCGACGAGGCCCGGGAGGGCCAGGCCGACGGGCTGGTGATGGGGGCCTTCCGCCGCGGCGAAATCCTGAACTGGCTCGCCCCCGGCACCTCGTCCCGGCTGATCCACGACAGTTTCCTGCCGCTGCTGATGAGCCCCTGACAGCGGCGCCAGGCGGCCGGCAGGCTCCCGCCGCCCCCCAAAGGGACGGCCAGGCACGGCCCGCAACGGCTCCCCCCGCCGCCGGCCCGCTCAGAGCCAGCCGAAGCCACGCGCCAGCATGTTCAGCGCGACCAGCACGATCACCGGCACGAACACCTTCTTCAGCCAGACATTGGACATCCTGGTCAGCGTCTTGGCGCCGATCGTCGCCCCGATCAGCACGCCGAGCGCGACCGGCGCCGCGATCACCGGATCGATGTCGCCGCGCTGGAAGAAGATGCCGGCCGAGGCCGCGGCGGTGACGCCGATCATGAAGTTGCTGGTGGTGGTGGAGACCTTCAT
>JAGWSV010000305.1 GCA_028869315.1 Rhodospirillales bacterium | reverse complement strand
TTCGCGCACCATCTGCGCGCCCATGTTCTCGAACTTGTCGGCCAGCTCGATCTCCTTGGCGACGGTCACGCCGTCCTTGGTGATCCGCGGGGCGCCGAAGCTCTTGTCGAGCACGACGTTGCGACCCTTGGGGCCGAGCGTCACCTTCACCGCGTCGGCCAGGATGTCGACGCCGCGCAGCATCCGCTGGCGGGCGTCACCGCCGAACCGTACGTCCTTGGCAGCCATGTTTGTCTCTTCCTCGTTACTGTCGATCGAAAGCGTTCAGGCGATCGGATGCGTCCGATTGGGGGTGGATCAGGCCGCCTTCTTCTTGGCGGCGGTGACTTCCACGATGCCCATGATGTCGGACTCCTTCATGATCAGCAGCTCCTCGCCGTCGATCTTGACTTCGGTGCCCGACCACTTGCCGAACAGGATACGGTCGCCGGCCTTCACTTCGAGCGCGACCAGCTGGCCCTGCTCGTTGCGCGCGCCGGGACCGGCGGCGACAACCTCGCCTTCCTGCGGCTTCTCCTTGGCGGTGTCGGGGATGATGATGCCGCCCGCGGTCTTTTCCTCGGCTTCGATGCGCCGGACCACGACCCGGTCATGCAGGGGACGGAACTTCATTCGGATCGCTCCTGGTTGATATCGCTCATGCTGTGCGACTGTCAGAGAGGCCTCGCTCGCTGCGCGGCGCCGCCGGCCACCCGCTTCAGGCGGGTCGGTCGGCCGAGCACCGTGCTGCTAGCACTCCCGCCCTGGGAGTGCCAGCGATTTAGGAGGGTCGCCTTGCCGTGTCAAGCGTCCGGCAGCACTCACGGAGAATGAGTGATAACAGACTGAATTCTCGTGATTTTTTTGTTGCAACCCGGGGGAGGGGTGGTGGCATGCTGCCGTCTGGGAGGAAGGCGGGCCAGCCCCGGGTAACCGATCGAACGCAGGGAGACACACCGCAATGAGCTTCGCGCTGCAACTCAGGGACTATCGCCTGACCACGGCGGAGATCCTCTACCGTATGCCGGACCATCCCGGCCTGCTGCAAACCTATGTCTGGCAGGAGCTCGACCTGGCGCCCGAGTTCCCCGCGCTGCGGCGCTTCCTGGCGTTCTGGCGACGCGAGCTCGACGGGCCGGTACATTCGGTCCGGGTGGCCGCGGCCGGTCCGCTGCGGTCGCCGCAGATCCGCCATCCCGCCTTGCTGCGCCTGCACTGACCGGGCACTGACCGGGCGGCACGCCCGGCTGCGCCCCCTGTCGCCGCGGGGGCGCAGCCGGCGGGCCGGGGCGTCGCCGCACCCGGCCCGCCGGCCCGCCACGCGGGGAATTTTCCCGGGCAGGCGGTTCGCCAGAACAAGATCCCCGGGACAAGCCGGCGAGGTCGCGCGGCCCGGGGGAGTGGCCGGAGCGGCTTGGGTGGTCGTATAAGCGATTCATGCCTTTCGATGTCGGCGACTTCCCTGACCTTCCCCGGCACGGGCGCGGCGAGACCCGGCGCAACCGCCGCCTCGTGGCGCTGTGGCTGTTCGTGGTCTGCGGCATGATCCTGGTCATGGTCGTGCTCGGCGGCCTCACCAGGCTGACCGGCTCGGGCCTGTCGATCATGGAATGGGCGCCGGTCACCGGCATCCTGCCGCCGCTCAACCACGCGGACTGGGAAAAGCTGTACCATCTCTACCAGAAGATCCCGCAATACCGCCTGGTCAACGACGGATTCGGTCTGGCGGGGTTCCAGCGCATCTTCTGGCTGGAGTGGGTGCACCGGCTTTGGGGCCGGCTGATCGGCTTCGTGTTCTTCATCCCGCTGGGCTGGTTCTGGCTGAGCGGGCGGCTGCCGCGACGGCTGGTGCCATGGCTCGTCGCCTTCTTCCTGCTGGGCGGGGTGCAGGGGGCGATCGGCTGGTTCATGGTCTCCTCCGGGTTTTTCCGCGACAGCACGTCGGTCGCGCCGGCCCGGCTGGTGCTGCACCTGTCGTTCGCGCTGGCGTTGTATGCGGCCATCCTATGGACCGCGCTGTCCCTGCTGCGGCCCGCCCGCCGCCCCCCGACGCCGGAGACGCGGTGGCTGCGGCGGATCGTTGCCGTTCTCGCGGTGCTGGTCGGCGTGACCATCGTCGCCGGCGGGTTCGTCGCCGGCACCCATGCGGGGTACGAATACAACACCTTCCCGCTGATGGACGGGCAGCTGGTGCCGCCCGGCTATGCCCGGCTGCATCCGTTCCTGCGCAACCTGACCCATAATCTCGCCGCGGTGCAGTTCGACCACCGGCTGCTGGCGACCTTGACCGCGCTCGCCACCCTGACCGCGCTGTGGCTTGCGATGCGCCCGGGCGTGCCGGCGCGGGCGCGCTGGTCGGTTGGCGCGCTCGCCGTCCTGGTCGCGCTGCAATACGCCCTGGGCGTCGCCACCCTGCTGCTGGTCGTGCCGGTGCCCTTGGCCTCGGCGCACCAGACGAACGCGGTGCTGGTGCTGACCGCCTGCCTGGTGGCGCTTCACGCGCTCCTCCGCCAGGACCTCCCGGCCGCGGCGGATCGCCCGCGCGGGGCCGGCCGGCCGCCCGGCGCGGCGGCGGATCAGCCT
>JAGWSV010000041.1 GCA_028869315.1 Rhodospirillales bacterium | reverse complement strand
TAAGAGTCCCTTTCAAAACCGTCCCTCCAAGGCCCGGAGGGCAATGAGAGAGCAGGCGATACTGGTGAACGCGCTATGGATGTCGATGCGTCGTTCGTAGCGGATGGTGAGACGCCGGAAGCGATTGAGCCAGGCGAAGGTGCGTTCGACGACCCAGCGATAGCGGCCGAGACGTTCGCTGGTCTCGATGCCGCGCCGGGCGATGCGCGGCGTGATGCCTCGCCGCCGGCAGGCGCGGCGGCAGCGACGATGATCATAGGCCTTGTCCGCATGCAGCTTTCTCGGTCTGCGCCGCGGCCGGCCGCGCTTGCCGCGGATTGCCGGAATGGCATCGAGCATCTGCTCGAAGGGCACGCTGTCATGCACGTTGGCCCCGGTCAGGGCGAACGTGAGCGGGATACCCTGACGGTCTGTGACGAGGTGGCGTTTCGTGCCGGGACGGCCGCGGTCGGTCGGGTTCGGCCCGGTCGCGGCGCCCCCTTTTTTGCCGCGATGGAGGAACTATCCAGCGCGGCCCGGCTCCAGTCGATGCGGTTGGCGTCTTGCAGGCGGCGCAGCAACTCGCGGTGCAATCGCTCCCAGACGCCCGCCGCCTGCCAGTCGCGCAGGCGCCGCCAGCAGGTGACCCCCGAGCCACAGCCCATCTCGAGAGGCAGCATTTCCCAGGGAATGCCGCTGCGCAGCACAAACAGAATGCCGGTCAGTGCGGCGCGCGCCGAGATCGGCGGTCGGCCGCCCTTCGGCCGCGGGCGCGGCGGAGGGAGCAAAGGCTCGAGGATCGACCAGAGGCTGTCGGAGAGTTGGGGCGCTGGCATACCCCTTCATGAATCGTAGCGAATCAAAGTACAAGGGGTTTTGAAAGGGACTCTTAGTCGTTGGCGATGCGCTTATTGCCGATCGGGTCGATCGCCAGCTTCCGCGCTTTCGACGAGAGAATAGTTGATGGTGTGGGTCGCCAAACGCTGGCTCCGGTGGCGTCCCGGTGATCATTCAGGACGATCTGTCCGGACGCCCAGACCCCCTGCACGATGCGGAGACCCTTGTGCTCTCCGTCGGGGAACTCGATCGCGTCGCCTGGCGAGAGGGCGAAGACGAACTGGCACCCGCTGCCTGCTGCGACCCGTATGATGGGTTGCCGCGCGGCGGCTCGTCGGGCAGCCTCGACCAAGCTCACCACCTCAAAATCAGCTTTGCCGTCCGGGAGGCGGTAGATGGCGATGTGGTGGTTGGTGGAGATGTCGGCGTAGCCCGTCGTCACCGGGGTCATCAGCGACAGGGACTGTTTGAAGACGACGCGCACGCGGCGGATTTCGGGGCCGTCGGCGCCGACACGGGGATAGGTGGCGAAGGCTTTCTTGGGATCGCCGCCATGCTCGGCGACCCATTGGCGCAGCAAAGCGCGGATGGCCGGATCGCGCACGCCCTCGTGCGGGTCCTTGGGGTCGAGGTCGTTCTTGCCCAGGGCCTCCACCGGTTTGCGGGCGACGAAGTATCGGTAGGTCTGGCCGCGCAGGGCCACGTCCTCACCCGTGTCGCCATAGGTGGTTTCCTTGTGCAGCGGCCCCGAGATTTTGCGCCGCACGCGGTGGGAGACGACGATCGCCGCGGCGGCAGACTGGGCAGCGGCGCGCAGCCCGTCCCAGGGGGGGGCGAGCACGGGCGCCGGGCCGGCGGGATCGTCCTTGGCCTGGAAGTAGCGCGAAAGGCGCTGGGTGATGCCCGGATGGGTGCAGGCGACGACAAGCGCGTCGATCGCGTGGTGGCGATGGTCGGCGCGGGTCTTCTCCCCGTCATCGGCCAGGATATGGTTCAGACCCCAGAGCCGGCGCAGATGGCCGGTGACGCGGCCGGTGACCGGCTGCACCGTCACCGGGGCCTGTGGCCCGGCATCGGGCCAGAGGCGGCGGAGTTGCGCCATCGCCTGACGCGCGGCGTAGCCGGTATCGTTGAGCTGGCGATCGACGAACCCGTCATCCAGCTCGCCCTGGTGGCAGAAGCGCTTGGCTTTGCCCTTGGGCATGCCCCTGGGGCCGACCATCTTCCAGACACGGTCGGACATGGCGGTCCAGTCCTCGGTGTGGCCGAAGGCCTGGAAGGGGGTGCGCTGGCCCTTCCGCTGGTTCCAGAGGCGGGCGCAGAGGGTCTTGTTGCGCATGCCGTCATCGAACGAGCGGCTGCGCGGCCAGATGTGCTCGACCTCGAAGGCGTTGGTGCGGAACAGGTCGGCGAAGCCGATGGGCTGTCCGGAATAGGGATCGACGCAGCCGCATTCCTGCCAGAGCAGCCATTTCTCGATGTCCTCGGGCGATGGCTGCGCGATGCCGTTCTTGGCGAGGTCGGCAAGGGCCTCCTTGCGGCGGCGGGTGTTGGCGCGGATTGCGGCGCTTTTCTCCTCGCGCTGCTTTTTCGAGAGGCCGATGTCGCGGGCGAGTTCGATCCGGATCAGGTCGGGCAGGCCGTAGACCGCGATGAGATTGTTGACGACCTTGCGTAGCTCGTTCTGGGCGCGAATGACGGTGGGGTTGCGGATCGTGGCGAGCCGCTCGCGCTCGGACTTGGTCGCCGGGCTGGGCAGGCGCGGGAGTATTTCGCCAGTGGGCTTTTCGCGGTTGGGAAAACTCGTGTCGCGCCAGGCGACCCAGCGTGGGTCGGGGCTGGTCAGCAGGGTGCCGAAGCGCTCGCCCCGTTCCAGTTCGGGCAGGATGAGGCGGAGCGCGTCGGTGGAAAAGGGTTCCCAGCCGGTCGGAAGTTTGAGGTCGGCGAGGCGGCGGGCCTGATCGGGCGTGGCGGCGTAGGCGGCGGCGAAGTGCCCCGCTGCCGTGCCGCGCCGCTCGCGCCGCTCGGCCTCACGGCGGATGACGATGCGGTTCTTGCCGATGCGGTCGTAGTCGGCCTCCCAGAGCAGGTGGTCGGGAACCTCGGCGCGGATAGCGTCGCGGTGGGGATGGGTGAGCCACGCATCGCCAAAGATGTCGGCGAATTTCGCTTCCAGCGGGTTACCGAGCAGCCCGTTCGATTCGTCCTTGTCGTCCTCGAGGTTGAAGCGGAGGCGTTTTTCCGCTCCGGCGTCGCCGCGCGCGGCAAAGAGCGGGCGCAGGGCCGCGCGCACACCGGCCCAGCTCATTTTTCCCTGGCTCTGGAGCTTGGCGAGGATGGCCGCGCGCTCCTCCGAATCGAGCGGGCGCGCGTTGCCGCCGACAAGCGCGAGATTGTTGAGCTTCTCGAGCATGCGGCGCTGCTGAGACAGCCAGGAGGCCTTGGGGGCGAGGGGCGCGCCCGGCATGAGGCGGCAGACGCCGAGCGTGCTGGGGCGCCAGAAAACAGGGCGTTGCGCGAAAATGATGGTCTCGATTTCGCCGCGGAAATCGGCATCGCGCAGGGTGGGGTGGTAGGCGGCCTGCGCGGTGCAAAGACGATGGAATTCGTCCGCGACGTTGGCGCGAAGGGCATGGCGGCCGCGTTGGCGGACGCGGGGGACCTTGGTGCCGTCGGCGGCGCTGGCCGACTTTTGCTGCAGGTACTGGGCGAGGGTGGCGCCAGAGATGCGCAGTTCGGCCACGGTCTGGGTACGGCGCTCGCGCTCGGCGGCTTCCTTGGCGTCGCGTCCGGTAGCGTCCGGCTTTCGCGGGCGGCGCCCGGGCTTGCGTTCCGGGTCACTCTCGCCGTCGGGCGCCGGCTCGGACGTGTCGTCTTCCAGGTCGCGTTCGCGATAATGGCGGCGATGGGCCAGGTGGTAGAGGGCGCGGCCGAGATCCTGCGGGTCCAACCGTTCGGTCAGACCACGGACGCGCAATGCGATGGGATCGGAGGCCATGAGGGCGGCCCATTGCGGCGAGCCGTAGGGGGGCAAAAATCCCGCCCGCGCCAGAGCCTCGTTCAGCGCGCGGCGGCGCTGGCGGCGGCGGCGGAATTGACGCCGCAGCATGCGCTTCTGTCGCCGGGTCTGGTTGAGCGGCGTGCCCTCGGGGTCGCGCGCTTCGGGGAATATGCGGACGCCAAGGCGATGAAGCTGGCCTTGGCGCGATGCCGGATCGTGGTCGATGACGGCGAATCCGATGGATGTAGTACCTATATCGAGGCCAAAAACGCGCTGCATTTGCGACCCTTGCTCCGATCCGCCCCGAAGGTTATGCTGTTTCTCGTAGCAAAACGAGGGGTGGTCGCTTTTCGCAAGCAAATTGCGACCCTTTGTGCGGGCTCGGCAACCCAAGGTCAGATGCCGGTTTGAAACCCCGCTTTACGGCGGGGTTTCTTGCGTTCGGGTCACGGGCTGATCCGCCATACGCGGGCGGACCAGCCGTCCGCCCCGAATCCACGCACCCCGCTACCCCCCGAACTCCGCCCGGATCGCCGCCGAGTGCGCCCCGACCGCCGGCACCGGCCCCAGCGCCCGCTCTCCGTTGCTGTGGCGCACCGGCGGCGCGGCCAGGCTGATCTCTCCGTTCGGCGTTCCCACCACCGCGCGCCGCAGCGCCGGGTGGCGGGAAAACGCCGCCACGTCGTTGACGAAGCCGAACGCCGTGTTCGCCGCCCGCAGCTTCGCCGCCGCCTGCGCCCGGTCCAGCCGCGCGAACGCCGCGCCGACATGCGCGTCCACCATCGCGCGGTGCGCCACCCGGATCACGTTGGTCTCGAACCCTGGCCGGCGCGGCAGGTCCGGCTCCTCCAGGAATTTCGCGCAGAACTCCGCCCATTCGCGCTCGTTCTGGATGGAGATCAGCACCAGCGCCCCGTCCGCCAGCGCGAAGGCGCCGTACGGGCAGATGGACGGATGCGCAAGCCCCATCCGCTCCGGCGCGCGTCCGGTGCCTTCGAAGAACAGCAGCGGCACGTTCATCCAGTCCGCCATGCCGTCGAACAGGCTGACGGCAAGGCCCTTGCCCCGCCCGGTGATGCCGCGCTCGATCAGCGCTTCCAGCACCCCGGCATGGGCCGACATCCCGCAGGCGATGTCGCAGGCGGAAACCCCGACCCGCCCGGGTCCCTCCGGCCGGCCGGTCACCATCGCCAGGCCCGATTCCGCCTGCACCAGCAGGTCGTAGGCCTTCATCGACGCGTAGTCCCCGGTTTCGCCATAGCCGGAGATATCGACGGTGATCAGCCGCGGGTAGCGCGCGCGCAGCGCCGCCGCGCCGAAGCCGGCGCGCGCCGCCGCGCCCGGGGCCAGGTTCTGGATGAACACGTCCGCCTGCGCCAGGATCCGGTGCAGCAGCGCCGCATCCGCGTCGGCCTTCAGGTCCGCGACCAGGCTCTGCTTGCCGCGGTTGAGCCAGACGAAATAGGACGACAATCCCTTGGCGGCGCGATCGTAGCCGCGCGCGAAGTCGCCCTCCGGCCGCTCGATCTTGATCACCCGCGCCCCCGCATCGGCCAGGCGGGAGGAGCAGTACGGCGCCGCCACCGCCTGTTCGAGCGAAACGACCAGCAGCCCGTCGAGTGGCCCGCCCATCAGTAGCTCCGCGGCAGGCCGAGCACGTGCTCGGCGAGGTAGGACAGGATCAGGTTGGTGCTGATCGGCGCCACCTGATAGAGCCGGGTCTCGCGGAACTTGCGTTCGACGTCGTATTCCTCGGCGAAGCCGAAGCCGCCATGGGTCTGGATGCAGGCCTCGCCGGCGGCCCAGGAGGCTTCGGCGGCCAGCATCTTCGCCATGTTCGCCTCTTCCCCGCAAGCCAGGCCGGCGGCGAATTTGCGGCAGCCCTCGGCAACCAGCAGCTCGGCGGCGCGCATCTGGGCGTAGGCCCGCGCGATCGGGAACTGGATGCCCTGGTTCTGCCCGATCGGGCGGTTGAACACGCGGCGGTCCTTGGCGTAGGCGACCGATTTCGCGGTGAACCATTTCGCGTCGCCGACGCACTCGGCGGCGATCAGCAGGCGCTCGGCGTTCATCCCGTCCAGGATGTAGCGGAAGCCGCGGCCTTCCTCGCCCACCAGGTTTTCCGCCGGCACCACCATGTTGTCGAAGAAGATCTCGGTGGAGTTGTGGTTCATCATGGTGCGGATCGGCCGGATCGTCATGCCGTGGCCGAGCGCCTGGCGCATGTCGACGATGAAGGTGGAAAGCCCTTCGGTGCGGGACTTCGCCGCCTCCTTCGGCGTCGTCCGGGCCAGCAGCAGCATGAGGTCGGAGTGTTCGGCCCGCGAGGTCCAGACCTTCTGCCCGTTCACCACGTAATGATCGCCCTCGCGCCGCGCGAAGGTGCGCAGGCTGGTCGTATCGGTACCCGAGGTCGGCTCGGTGACGCCGAATGCCTGCAGGCGCAGCTCGCCGGTGGCGATCTTCGGCAGATAGGCGCGCTTCTGGGCGTCCGATCCATGCCGCAGGATCGTGCCCATGATGTACATCTGCGCGTGGCAGGCGGCGCCATTGCAGCCCTCGGCCTGGATGGTCTCCAGGATCGCTGCGGCGGCGGACAGGTCGAGGCCGGCGCCGCCGTATTCCTCCGGGATCAGCGCGGCGAGATAGCCGGCATCGGTCAATGCGGCGACGAACTCGGTCGGATAGCCGCGTTCGGCGTCGAGCTTGCGCCAGTATTCACCGGGGAAGCGGGCGCAGAGCTTGCGCACTTCCTCGCGGATCTCGGCATGGGGATCGTCTTGGGTCGCGTGGGTCATTCGGGGTGCCTCCGCCCGATGGGGCAGGGCGCGGGATAGGGCGGCGGCGCCGGGCCGGC